>DATAAR010000138.1:0-2863 GCA_036259975.1 Solirubrobacteraceae bacterium
CACCGTTGCCGACGACGGACGGATCTTCGTCTGCTACCCGCGCTGGGGCGATCCGGTCGAGTTCACGGTTGCCGAACTGCGCGACGGCGCGGAGGTCGCATACCCGAACGCGGAGTTCAACGTCTTCGATGAGGCGCGGCCGGCGGATTGCCTGGTTTCGGTGCAGAGCGTCGTGGTCGATCCGGCCGGCCGACTCTGGCTGCTCGACACGGGGTCGACCGAGTTCGGGCCGACGATCGCCGACGGACCCAAGCTCGTCTGCGTCGATCTCGAATCCGACGACGTGGTCCAGACCATCCGGTTCCCGTCCGACGTGGCGCTGGAGAGCACGTATCTCAACGACATCCGCTTCGACCTGCGCCGCGGCGAGGCGGGCGCAGCGTTCATCACCGACTCCAGTCTGAGCGGGCCGAGCGGGATCATCGTCGTCGATCTCGCGTCCGGGCGCAGCTGGCGCAAGCTGCACGATCACCCCAGCACCCGCGCGGTCGACGGCTTCGTCGCGATCATCGAGGGTCGGCCGCTGGCCGGGCTCAGCGTCAGCGCCGACGGCATCGCCATCTCGGCCGACGGCGAGCGGCTCTACTACTGTCCGCTGTCCAGCCGCCGCCTGTACAGCGCCTCGGTCGAGGCGCTGTACGACGAGCAGGCAGCCGACGACGCAGCCGGCGCGACGGTCGAGGACCACGGCGAGAAGGGCGCCTCCGACGGCCTCGAAACCGACGCCGACGGACGCATCTACGCATCCAACTACGAGCAGGGCGCGATCCTTGTCCGCCAGCCCGGCGGCGACTGGAAGGCGCTCGTCCACCGCGCCGACCTCGTGTTCGTCGACACCCTGTCGGTCGCCGCCGACGGCCACATCTACTACACCGTCAATCAGCTCCACCGCCAGCCCCTGTTCCAGGGTGGCACCGATCGGCGCGAACGGCCCTACGCAGTCATGCGCACGCCGATCGACGGCGAGCCGGTGCGGTTGCGTCCGTGATCGACGTGCTGCGCTGAGACCGGTCACGGTGGTCGATCGGCGAGCCCGGCCGGGACAAACTGGGTCCGCCGCGAACCGGAGGCTCGCGTGCCCGCGCGGCACCGCGTGGTGCCGCTCGCGCCGTCGGGCGACACTCGCGGGGTGATCGCCGCCCGCTGCTGCATCTCCCGGGAGGCTGTTGCGGAAAGGCTGGCGCGACGCGGACGAGACCGTTCCTCGTGCGGTGCGGCGGTAAGGCCAGCGTCAGGGGCCAACGGGACGCTCGCTCAGCCCTTCGTGTATTCCTCCGCCGCTCGCCACTCGAACTCGAATCCGACGAACCGCTCGTGGCCGACCACCCACGCGTCGTGGCCGGGCTCGATGACGTACGCCTCGCCCGGAGCGACCTCGACCTCGGTGCCGTCCTCGTGCTTGATGGCCAGCCGCCGAGTGGACAACGCCGACGTGGCCGGCCTGGCAGCTCTCAGTTCCGGCGAGGGGCTTGACATTCCGACCAGCGCCACCCCGGCTCGAAAGTCATCCCTGCGGCGGTCGTCGCGCCCATGCGCACGACGTCCACCTGCGTCATGTCCGGCCTCCGCGTCTCGTCAGGCGAGTCGAAGTCGCACGATTCCGCACCGGGACCGGCCGCTCCTCTCGTCGATCGCCGAAAGATCCTCGCGCTCTCTAGGGTTGCCACTGCAAGCACTGTTGCGCGCCTGCGAGCGGCGGCACTCGCTCCTTCTCAAGCCAACGACCGCGGTTTAGAGCTCGCGCTCGACCTTGAGCTCGCCCGTGTCGACCGAGACGCGGCTGCCGGGTGTCTGTGACGGATCCATCGCGGCGAAGGTCTCGGCCCCGGCCCGCAAGTCCTCCTCGGTGTCGAAGTACTGGAGCACGACGGCTGTGCCCTGCGCTTCGTCGAAGACCAGTTGGAGCTTCTTGATCGGCACCCCGGGGGGCGGACCGGTCTCGTCGATCCTGGCGACGAGCGACTCCACCCGCTCCGCCGTCACATCGGTGAACCGCACCACGCGGACGAACACGAACGTCTCCTCTCGTCGATCGACCGAAAGATCCTCGCGCTCTCAGGGATGGCATTGCAAGCGGATGATCCAACACGTCGCCGGCGGCCCGACGCCCATGAGCACCGCGCCGGGGCACAGACCACCCCTGCGGTCTCCCTACTGCAGTCCACATGCGACCCGGCAGCCTCCGGGCCGCCTCGCCGCGCCGCTCCCATTCGCGCGAGAGCAGCCGGTTCCGGTAACTCGGCGCCGCCAACCTCGGGTGGGCTGCGTATTCAGAATCGGGCTCCGGGGGCGGAGTTGATCAGTGCCGTGTCACGTTCAGGGCCCTGCAGGTCAGTGCTCAGGACGCTCAAACTGCGTGGTGAGGCAGGAGCCCTGGGGGCCCGTTTGACGCCCCTCACCGGCACAGATCATCGGATTGCCTTTACGGCACACCGATGCGAGGCTGGGCCAAGAGCCCCCGCTCAGGAGCCAGGCTACGCCGGTTGGTTCCGCTTACGGGACACGGCGGGATCTGCGTCCGAGAACGGTCTCCTCGGATGACAACCAGCTCGACCCTGTCGCGTCAGCGCTTCAGGCGCTCTCGAACGTGTCGGACCATGTCCTGCGTGGCTGCCCTGGCTGCGACACATCATTGGGCCGGGGCTAGGAGGAGCGGGCCGCCGCCGACCGGCGACGGCTCTCGACGGACGATGTGACCGCCGACGAGGTCGCCGACGTGGCGGCCTCGGCGAGGGCCGCCAGGAGGGCGGCGGTGGCGGGCGGGTCGGGCGGCTCGCCGTAGGTCGCGGCGTAGATGTGCCGCTCCCAGCCGGGCAGTTCGGTCGCGACGACGCCCTCGATGCGGTGGGCGCGCAGGGCCAGC
>DATAAR010000139.1:0-6493 GCA_036259975.1 Solirubrobacteraceae bacterium
GATGAGCGGCGCGCTCGAGCGCCACCCGTCGCTCGCCGACCGCTTCGACCCCGCGATCCGTCCCACGCCCGTCGGACGCCGCGAAGGTGAACGCGTACGGGCCGCTGCTCGCCCGCGCGCGCGAGTGCCGGCGGGTCCGCCGGCACGCCATGAACCTCGTGGCGGTGAACTTCTACCGCCGCGGCGCGCTGCTGCGGGTGGTGGACGCCCTCAACGGCGTGCCCCGGCGCCGCTAGTCCCCCCGCGGCCTCGCGGCGCCGGCGCCCGAGCGCCGCGCGCTCCGCCGGGTTGCCCGAGAGCGCGATCGCCCGGGCGTACGCCGCGTCGGCGCCGGCCGCGTCGCCGGCCCGCCGCAGCAGCTCGGCCCGCGCCGCGTGCAGCGGCTGGTAGCGCTCGAGGCGCGTCGCCGGCGATCGCATCGAGGACCGCCAGCCCCGCCGCGGCGCCGTCGGCAAGCCGACCGCGACCGCCCGGTTGACCGTCACGACCGGCGACGGGTCGTGGCGCTCGAGCTCGGCGTAGAGGGCCGCGATCCCGCGCCAGTCCGTCGCCTCCCACGCGGGCGCCTGGGCGTGCAGCGCCGCGATCGCGGCCTGGAGCACGTACGCGCCCGGGCGCCCGAGGCGCAGCGCGCGCTCGAGGACCGCCGCGCCGTCGGCGATCTTGGCGGCGTCCCAGCGCGTGCGGTCCTGGTGCTCCAGCGACACGAAGCCGCCGTCGGCGTCCAGGCGCGCGGCGCGCCGGGCGTCGGTCAGCAGCAGGAGCGCGAGCAGGCCGGGCGCCTCGGCCTCGTCGGGCATCAGGCGCGCCAGCAGGCGGGCGAGCCGGATGGCCTCGTCGCACAGCTCGGCGCGGACCGGCGGCTCGCCGGCCGTGGCCACGTGTCCCTCCGTGTACAGCAGGTAGACGACGCGCAGGACGCCGGCCAGCCGCTCCGGCAGCAGCTCGTCGCCCGGCACGCGGAACGGGATCCCCGCGTCGCTGATCTTGCGCCGCGCGCGCACGAGCCGCCGCTCCATCGCGCTCTCGCTCGACAGGAACGCGCGCGCGATCTCGGGGACGGTGAGCCCCGCCGCGCTGCGCAGCGTGAGCGCCATGCGCGCCTCCGGCGCGAGCGCGGGATGGCAGCACGTAAACAGCATGCGAAGCTGGTCGTCGTCCAGCGACGAGCGGTCGAAGTCCAGCTCCGGGTCGTAGCTCACGGGGCCGACCAGGTCCGGTGCGTGCGCGGCGGCCACGCGGTCGCGGCGCCGGCGATCCAGCGCCCGGCGCCAGGCCGTCGTCGTCAGCCAGGCACCGGGCCGCTCCGGCACGCCGCCGCGGTCCCAGTCGACCGCCGCGGCGACGAACGCGTCCTGGACGGCGTCCTCCGCGAGCGCGAGGTCGCCGCCGAGCCGGCGCGTGATCGTGGCGAGCACGGCGGCGCGCTCGTCGCGGTAGGCCCGCTCGAGCGCCCCGACCGGCGCGCTCACGCCACCTCGAACCCCATGGTCGGGCGAATCTCGTTCGATCCGTACGCGGCGCTCGGCATCTTCGCCGCCCACGCCGTCGCCGCGTCGAGGTCGGCGACGTCGAGGATGTAGAAGGAGAACAGGATCTCCTTCGTCTCGGCGTACGGCCCATCGGTGATCGAGACGTGCCCGTCGCGCTCGCGCACGGTCGTCACGGCCTCGGGGCGCAGGCCGCTGAGCGCGACGAGCACGCCGGCCCTGCGCATCTCCTCGTTCAGCTCGCGCCAGCGCTCCATCTCGGCGTCGAACTCGGGCGTGCCCTCCTGCGGGCCCTCGCCGGGGCGGTAGTGGAGCGTGATCGGGTACTCCATCGCGGTGGCCTCCTGCGGACGTGGGGATGGTGTCAGTGGGACGACGCGCACGCTGCGCGCGACCCGACACCCCGCGCCGGGTGGGCGCGTCGCCGCTCGCTACCGGGTCGCGTAGTCCTCCACGTTCCGCTGGCGCTGGCGCGCGATCGCGAGCGCGCCGGGCGGCACGTCCTCGGTCACGACAGAGCCGGCCGCCGTCCACGCGCCGTCGCCGACGGTCACGGGGGCGACGAACGTCGTGTCGACGCCGCTGCGCACGTCGTTGCCGATCCGGGTGCGGTGCTTGGCGCGGCCGTCGTAGTTGGCGGTCACGGTGCATGCGCCGAGGTTCGTGCGCTCCCCGACCTCCGTGTCGCCGACGTAGGACAGGTGCGGCACCTTGGAGCCGGCGCCGATGTCGGCGTTCTTGATCTCGACGAACGTGCCCGCCTTCGCCGCCTCGCGCAGCCGCGTGCCGGGGCGCAGGTACGCGAACGGGCCGACGGTCGCGCCGTCGTGGAGGTCGCTCGAGTCGATCCACGACTGGCGCACGGTGACGCCGTCGCCCACTTGGGAGTCGGCGATCGTGCTGTGCGCGCCGATGCGGCAGCCGCCGCCGATCGCGGTCGCGCCGGTCACCGTGACGAAGGGCTCGACGACCGTGTCGGCACCGATCGTCACGGTCACGTCGATCGTCGTCGAGGCGGGGTCGACGATCGTCACGCCGTTGCGCAGGTGCTGCTCGTTGATGCGCGCCTGGGCGATCGCGCGCACGGCGGCGAGGTCGGCGCGGTCGTTGATGCCCAGCGTCAGGCTCGCGTCGTCGACGCGGTGCGCGCCGATCGCCGCGCCGGCCCCGTGGAGGATCCGCAGCACGTCGGGCAGGTAGCGCTCGGCCTGGGCGTTGTCGGTGCCCACCTGCGGCAGGGCGGCGCGCAGGGCGCCGGCCTCGAACGCGAAGATGCCGGTGTTGACCTCGCGGATCGCGAGCTGCTCCGGGGACGCGTCGCCGGCCTTCTTCGTCTCCACGACGCCCTGCACGTTCCCGGCCGCGTCGCGAACGACGCGGCCGTAGCCGGCCGGGTCGTCGAGCTCCATCGTGGCCATCGTGGCGGCCGCGCCGCTCGCCGCGTGGGCCTCGACGAGGCCGCGGACGAAGTCCGCGGTCACGAGCGGCACGTCGCCGGACAGCACGACGACGGGGGCGTCGTCGGAGATGAGCTCCATCGCGGCCTGCACGGCGCCGGCCGTGCCGTCGGGCCGTTCCTGGACGGCCAGCTGGACGTCCTCCGGCAGGCGACCCTGGAGGGGGCGGGCGGCGGAGTCGACGACGACGATGCGCCCGGCGCCGGCCTCGCGGGCGGCGTGGACGGGCCAGCTCACGAGCGGGCGGCCGCAGAGGGGGTGCAGGACCTTGGGCAGCGCGGAGCGCATCCGCGTCCCCTGGCCGGCGGCGAGGATCACGATGGTGGGTGCGGGCATGCGGCCGAGGCTAGGTGGAGCCGCTTGCGCGCACACGGCCACGCCGCCCGATCGGGCGATCGTCGAATAGCCTGCCTGGCCCACAGCAGGGAGACGCATTCATGGCCAAGATCAAGGTGAAGAACCCCGTCGTCGAGCTCGACGGCGACGAGATGACCCGGATCATCTGGAAGTTCATCAAGGACCAGCTGATCCTGCCGTACCTGGACGTCGAGCTCGTGTACTTCGACCTCGGCATCGAGAACCGCGACGCGACCGAGGACCAGGTCACGGTCGACGCCGCGAACGCGATCAAGGAGCACGGCGTGGGCGTGAAGTGCGCGACGATCACGCCCGACGAGGCGCGGGTCAAGGAGTTCGGCCTCAAGGAGATGTACCGCTCGCCGAACGGGACGATCCGCAACATCCTGGGCGGCGTCATCTTCCGCGAGCCGATCGTCATCTCGAACATCCCGCGACTCGTGCCCGGCTGGACCAAGCCGATCGTCATCGGCCGTCATGCGTTCGGCGACCAGTACCGCGCCACCGACATGGTCGTCCCGGGCGAGGGGACGCTGACGCTGTCGTTCACGCCGAAGGACGGGGGCGAGCCGGTCGAGCTCAACGTGTACGACTTCGAGGCCGGCGGCGTCGCGATGGCGATGTACAACCTCGACGGCTCGATCCGCGACTTCGCGCGCGCGTCGATGCGCTACGGCCTCGACCGCGGATTCCCGGTCTATCTCTCCACGAAGAACACGATCATGAAGCGCTACGACGGGCGCTTCAAGGACATCTTCCAGGAGGTCTACGACGACGAGTTCAAGGATGACTTCGAGCGGGCCGGACTCACCTACGAGCACCGCCTGATCGACGACATGGTCGCCGCCGCGCTCAAGTGGGAGGGCGGCTATGTGTGGGCGTGCAAGAACTACGACGGCGACGTGCAATCCGACACCGTCGCGCAGGGGTTCGGGTCGCTCGGCCTGATGACGAGCGTGCTGATGACGCCCGACGGCCGGACCGTCGAGGCCGAGGCGGCGCACGGCACGGTGACCCGCCATTTCCGTCAACACCAGCAGGGCAAGCCGACGTCGACGAACCCGATCGCGTCGATCTTCGCGTGGACGCGCGGCCTCACCCACCGCGGCCGCATGGACGACACCCCCGAGGTCAGCGAGTTCGCCGAGACCCTCGAGCGGGTGTGCGTCGAGACCGTCGAGAGCGGGAAGATGACCAAGGATCTCGCGCTCCTGGTGGGCGGCGACCAGGACTTCCTGACGACGCAGGAGTTCCTGGACGCGATCGACGAGACCCTCGAGCGCGCGATGGACTCGTAGGACCTCGCCGCGACTCACCGACGAAAATGGAGAACGCCTGATGCCCACGACGGTCACCGTCACCGGCGCCGCCGGCCAGATCGGCTACGCGCTCCTGTTCCGCATCGCCTCGGGCCAGATGCTCGGGGCCGACGAGGAGATCGAGCTGCGCCTGCTGGAGATCCCCGACGCCGTGAAGGCGGCCGAGGGGACCGCGATGGAGCTGTTCGACTGCGCCTTCCCGCTCCTCGCCGGCGTCGAAGTGACCGACGACCCCAAGCGCGCGTTCGACGGCGTCGAGGTGGCGATGCTCGTCGGCGCCCGGCCGCGGTCGAAGGGCATGGAGCGCGCCGACCTGCTCGAGGCCAACGGTGCGATCTTCAAGCCACAGGGCGACGCGCTGAACGCCCGCGCCGCTGACGACGTGCGCATCCTGGTGGTCGGCAACCCGGCCAACACGAACGCGCTGATCGCGATGAACAACGCGCCCGACATCCCGAGCGAGCGCTTCTCGGCGATGACGCGGCTGGACGAGAACCGGGCCGTGGCGCAGATCGCCACGAAGCTCGACGCCCGGGTGGCGGACGTGCAGGACCTCGTGGTGTGGGGCAACCACTCACCCACCATGTTCCCCGATCTGTTCAACGCGAAGGTGAACGGTGAGCGCGCCGTCGATCAGGTGGACATGGACTGGTACGAGAACGAGTACATCCCGCGCGTGGGCAAGCGCGGCGCGGAGATCATCGAGGCGCGCGGCGCGTCGTCGGCCGCGTCGGCCGCGAACGCCGCGATCGACCACGTCCGCGACTGGGTGCAGGGCGCCGACGGCCTGCGATCGATGGTGGTCCGCTCCGGCGGCCAGTACGGCGTGGAGGAGGGGTTGATGTCGTCGTTCCCCGTGCGCTGCTCAGGCGGCGGCTACGAGATCGTCGAGGGCCTCGAGGTGGGCGACTTCGCGCGGTCGAAGATCGACGCGACGGTCGGCGAGCTCAAGGAGGAGCGCGACGCGGTGAAGTCGCTCGGGCTGCTGTAGGCGCCGCCGTGACCGGTGGGCCGCGGCCGGCTACGCCGCCTCGAGCGGATGCCAGCCCCGGCCCTCCTTGCGGACGAGGCCGTCCTTCTGCAGGCCGGGGAGGACGCGGTACAGGTAGTTCTGCTGGATGCCCATCTCCTCGGCCATCTCCGGAATAGAGATGCCGGGGCGCGAGCGCACCAGCTCGAGCGCCTGCTTGGAGCGCGTACCGCTGCCGCGGGGACGCCCGCGGCGGCCGCCGGCGCCCGCGCCGGAGCTCTGGCGGCGCCCGCCGGCCCCCGCGCCGCGCGCGCGCCGGCCCGTGCCGGCCCCCGGACCGGACGTGCCCGAAGCGGATACGCCGTCGAGCGCCGCGGCCGCGGCCTCCAGACGGTGATATTCGTCAACGAGCGGGCGCAGCTCCTTGAGCCGCGCGTGGATCTCACGCTTCTTCTCGTCCAGGAAATCGGTCATACGTGTCGGTCACTGTACACCGACCGATTAACTTGTCCATCTCGGGCGCAGCGAAATCTGTGGGGTGAAGGTGAATGACAGCGAGTGAGAGCGCGGCGGCGTCCAAGATCTTCCCGATGCTGTCCTGCCGCGACCTCGCCCGGTCACGCGCCCTCTATGAGGACCTGCTCGGCGGGGTCGAGACGTTCCGGTTCCCCGACGATGGCGAGCCCGCGTTCGTCGCGCTGCGGATCGGCGAGTCGTCGGAGATCGGCCTGGGCGGGATCGCCCAGGCGCCGCTCCACGGCCGGCCGCAGCGGCCGGCCGCCGGCCACCGGATCGAGCTGTGCGTCTACGTCGACGACGTCGACGCCGTCTTCGCGCGGGCGCGCCACCGGGGGTTCGAGGCCGTCGCCGAGCCCGCCGACATGGTGTGGGGCGAGCGGA
>DATAAR010000140.1:0-7789 GCA_036259975.1 Solirubrobacteraceae bacterium
AGCCGGCCGAGACCGTCGTCGCGGCGACGGGCGTGTCCTGCCGCCAGCAGATCGGCCACTTCGCCGGGCGCCGGGCGCGCCATCCGGTCGAGCTCGTGGCCGAGGCGGCGGGCCTCAGCGCGCCGTCAGCTCGGTGATCGCGCGCGCGACGCGGTCCGGGGCGTCGATCATCGGCACGTGACCGCAGCCGCGCAGCGGCACGAAGTCGGCCCGCGGGATCGCCGCCGCGAAGCGCGGCGCGGTGAAGGCGCCGAGCATGACGTCGCGGGTGCCCGTGCAGATCCGCGCGGGGACGCGAACGTCGCCCAGGCCGGTCGCGGCGCGCGCGCCGAGCGTCCAGCGCAGCGTCGCCTGGAAGCCGGGGCAGCGCGCGAAGTCGCGGATCTCCGCGGCCGCGTCCTCGCGCGGGACCCGCCACGGCCGCGTGCGCATCGGGCCGAGGACCGCCGCGCGCGAGACCGGGTTCGACGCGACGGCGCCCGCGATGTGGGCGGCCGCCTTGGCGCGCAGGCGCATCCCCTCGTTGAGCGAGATCACGTAGGCGCGCTCCGCGGGCAGCTCGAGCCCGGATGGCGCGAACGCCACGACGCTGCGCGCGCGGCCGCGGCGGGCGAGCTCGAGCGCGATCCAGCCGCCCAACGAGTTGCCCGCCACGTGGACGCCGTCGAGCCCCTCGGCGTCGAGGTCGGCCTCGACCGCGTCGGCGAGCGCGTCGACCGTCGGCCGCGTGGCGTCGAGCGGCGGCGCGTCGCCGAACCCCGGCAGGTCCACCGCGACGACCTCGTGCACGCGCGCGAGCGCGGGGAGGACCGGCTTCCAGCAGCGCCACGCCAGCCCGAGGCCGTGGATGAGCAAGAGCGGATCGCCCGCACCGGCGCGATGGCGGATCACCGGGGCGGCCTGCCCGTTCGGCCCGCGGGCGATGCATCCGCCGCCGCACGCCCCCGGTCGCCGATCGGCCGCGACGGGTAGGCCGATGCCCCGATGCGCTGGATCGCCCATCAGGCCGCGAGCGCGATCGCGCCGATCGCCGAGGCCGCCGACACGCTCGCCGGCATCGTGCCGGGCGCCGCGCGGCGCCAGCGCTCGTCGCTGCGCCACACCGCGCACCGCCCCTGGCTGGTGCCCGCCCGGCCCTGGGTCATGGCCCAGAGCTGGTGCGACCTGCTCTTCGCCCACTGGCCGGTGCCGGTCGACGACATCCGCGCCCACGTGCCGCCCGAGCTCGAGCTCGACCTCTACGAGGGCGAGGCGTGGATCTCGGTGACGCCGTTCGAGGTGCGCGGCACGCGCCCGCGCGGCGTGCTGCCGCCGCCGCTCCTGTCGCGCTTCCCCGAGCTGAACGTGCGCACCTACGTCACGCTCGCCGACCGCCCCGCGATCTGGTTCTTCAGCCTCGACGCGGCGAGCGCCCTTGCCGTGGAGGCCGCACGGCTGCTGTACCGGCTGCCGTACTTCCGCGCGCGCATGGACATCAACGCGGCCGGCGGGGCGGCGATCGAGTACCGGAGCGAGCGCACCGACTCGCGCGGGGGGCAGGCGGCGTTCCGCGGGGGCTACCGGCCGCGCGGCGGGCACCGCCACGCGGCGCCGGGGTCGCTCGAGGCGTGGCTCGTCGAGCGCTATCGCCTGTACACGGTCGACGACGGGCAGGTGTACGCCGGCGACATCCACCACCGGCCCTGGACGATCCAGGACGCGGAGGCCGAGATCGAGCGCAACACGATGACCGCGCCGCTCGGCATCGAGCTGGCGGGCGACCCGCTGCTGCACTACGCGGCCCGCCAGGACGTCGTGTTCTGGCCGCTCGTGCGGATCGAGGCCGCGTGACCGTGGCCGACGCCGTGGTCATCGGCGCCGGCCCGAACGGGCTCCTGGCGGCGAACCTGCTCGCCGACCGCGGCTGGGACGTCGTCGTGCTCGAGGGCGAGCCCGAGCCCGGCGGGGCGGTGCGCAGCGCCGAGCTCACGTCCCAGCCGGGATTCGTCCACGACGTGTTCAGCGCCTTCTACCCGTTCACCGTCGCCTCGCCCGCCTTCCGCGCGCTGGACCTCGAGGCGCACGGCCTGCGCTGGTGCCACGCCGACTTCGCCGTCGCGCATCCGGCCTCCGACGGGACGTGCGCGGTGCTGTCGCCGCGCCTGGAGACGACGATGGCGTCGCTCGAGGGGTTCGCGGCGGGCGACGGCGACGCGTGGCGGCGGCTGTTCGCGCTGTGGGAGCGCGTCGGCGAGCACCTGATCGAGGCGATGGTCACGCCGATGCCGCCGGTCCGGCCGGGGGTCAGGATCGCCGGCGCGCTGCGCTCGGACCTGATCCGCTTCGCCCGTTTCCTCGCGCTGCCGCTGCGGCGCATGACCGACGAGGAGTTCCGGGGCGCGGGCGGCCGCCGGCTGCTCGCCGGCAACGCGTCCCACGCCGACCTCGCCCCCGAGGTGCCGCCGTCGGGCGCCTTCGCGTGGGTGCTCACCTGCCTGGGTCAGCAGCACGGGTTCCCCACGCCGGAGGGCGGCGCGGGCGCGCTGACCGAGGCACTGGTGCGCCGCCTGCGCGCGCGCGGCGGCGCGCTGCGCTGCGCCGCGCGCGCCTCGCGGATCGAGGTGCGCGACGGCGCCGCGGCGGCCGTCGTGGTCGACGGCGGCGAGCGGATCGAGGCGACGCGCGCCGTGCTCGCGGACGTCCTCGCGCCGGCGCTGTACCGCGACCTCGTCGGCGATGAGCACTTGCCGCGCGGGCTCGTCGAGGACCTGCGCCGCTTCCACATCGACTGGTCCACGGTCAAGGTCGACTGGGCGCTCGACGGGCCGATCCCGTGGGCGGCCGAGCCCGCCCGGCGCGCCGCGGTCGTCCACGTGCTCGACGACGTCGACGAGCTCACGCTCGGCGCGGCTCAGATAGCGATGGGGCTCGTGCCGGCGACGCCCTCGCTCGTCATGGGTCAGTACGCGCCGGTCGATTCGACGCGGTCGCCGCCGGGCACGGACACCGCCTGGGCCTACACCCACGTGCCGCGCGCGGTCCGCGGCGACGCCGGCCCGGAGGGCATCACCGGCGACTGGGAGGGTCGCGACGGCGACGCGATCGCGGATCGCGTCGAGCGGCGGATCGAGGCGCTCGCGCCGGGCTTCCGCGAGCGCATCCGCGCCCGCCACGTCCTCACGCCGGCCGCGGCGGAGCGGATGAACCCCAATCTCGCGTTCGGCTCGATGCACGGCGGCACGACGCAGCTGCACCAGCAGGCGATCTTCCGTCCGACGCCGGGGCTCGGCCGTCCCGAGACCCCGATCGCGCGCCTCTACCTCGCGTCGAGCTCGGCGCACCCCGGCGGCGGCGTCCACGGCGGCCCGGGGGCGATCGCCGCGCGGGCCGCGCTGGCGGGCGACGTGCGGCGGCGCGTCAGCTCGGCGACCGGGCGGCGTCTTCGACGAGCGTGAGGCCGTCCACGCCCGCGTGCGCGAACAGCGCGGCCAGGCGGGGCGGGGCGACGACGATCAGCTCGCCGGCGTGCGCGCGGAGCCGGCCGTCGAGGCCGACCGCGAAGTGCACCACCGAGGTGTCGGCGAACGTCACGCCGCAGAGGTCGAGCACGACCGTGCGCCCGGCGGGCGACGCAGCGCGGTCGCCGGCCGCCTGCAGCAGCGGCAGCGTGGCGAGGTCGAGCTCGCCGCCGGCCGTGATCTGAACGCACGTCCCGAGCTCGGCGACGGTGCAGGCCGCGATGCCGTCGGGAGCGACGAGCTCCGGAAGCCGGTCGGGGGCGCTGGACACGACGCGAACGTACCCCTGGCCCGCGCCGGCCCGGTGAGCCGGCGCAACCATGGGTTGCGATTCAACCCCCGGAGGCGTGTTCGCGCCCGACACGCGACGCGACCGTGGCGCGCGCGGCGGGTAGCGCCGCCACATGGAACCCGATCAGCAGCAGCGCTTCGCCGAGGCCGTCGAGCGCAAGAAGGCCGACGCGGAGGCGCGCTCGAAGGAGCCGGCGCCCGGAGCGCCGGGCGAGTCGGCCGTCAACGAGGAGATCCAGGCGTCGGAGATCGAGCACGGCCGCCCGCAGGACGTCTACAGCGTGCGCGACAAGAACGCCGGCAAGGGCAAGAAGACCGCCGACAAGTGGAACCAGTAGCGGGCGCGGGCCTCAGCTGGCAGGCCGGCGCGCGTCGCGGATGAAGCGCAGCACCTCCGTCGTCGCGCTGAACCGCGACGGGTTGCGCCGCGGAAGGCGCCCGGTCGTCCGCGCGCGCGGCCAGCCGTGGTCGGTGCCGCTGAGGCGGACGAGCTCGACCCGCATCCCGTCGTCGCAGCCGCGATAGGCGTAGCGCGTCACCAGACGGCGTGGTGAGGTGAGGCGCGGCGTGGTCGAGCAGCCGTCGCGGCGCGCCCAGCTCGCGGTGTAGCGCGGGACGTGGCCCTTGCGGTCGGGCCGCTTGCCGTTGAACGGCACGACGGTGTCGGCGGTGCCGTGGATCGCCAGGAACGACGCCCGCGCGCTCGGCGGGCAGGGGTCGAGCGCGCGGTAGCCGGCGGCGACGGGGACCACCGCGGCGAAGCGGCCGGGCAGCTCGCAGGCCATGCGTGCCGCGAAGCCGGCACCGTTCGACACCCCGGTGATCGAGACCCGGTCGTGGTCGAAGCACCCGGTCGCCTGCTGGCGGTCGAGCAGCCCGGTCACGGCGGTGACGTCGGAGGTGCCGAACCGGTCGTTGAGCTGCCAGAAGCCGCTGCCGGACGAGGTGGGGTAGAGGACGGCCACCCCCTGGCGGCCGGCCGCGGCGCCGAGGCCGAGGCGGTCGGCCCGGTCGCCCTCCCCGCCCGGGATCACGACGACGAGCAGCGGCGTGCGGCCGGGACGGGCGTCGGCGGGCACGCGCAGGAGCCCGCCCTCGACCTCGCGCAGGCCGGCCGCGGGGCAGGCCGCCGCCTGCTGTGCCTGCTGCGCCTGCGTCGTCGCCGGCGCGCGCGCGGGGGTGCTCGACCGCGCTGCCTCCCCGTCTTCGCCGCCACAGGCGGCGATCGGCGCCGCCGCGAGCGCGACCAGGCCGGCGACGAGCGGGACGCGGCGCAGCGCGAAGGCACTCACGCCGCGCAGCGTAGAGCGGCCCGGGTCAGGCGCACGTCAGCTCGCTGCCGGCACGGTCAGTGCGCGCTCGATGGCGCCCACAGGTTGATGCCGGCCTCGACCGCGTGCTGATCGATCGCCTCGAGCTCGTCGTCGGAGAACGGCGGCCCGTCGAGCGCGGCCACGTTCTCCTCGAGCTGCCGGACGCTGCTCGCCCCGATCAGCGTGGACGTCACGCGCGGGTCGCGGAGCGTCCACGCGAGCGCCATCTGGGCCAGCGACTGCCCGCGCTCGCCCGCGCGCTCGTTCAGCGCGCGCACGTGCGCGAGGTTCTGCTCGGAGAGCAGCTCCGGCGACAGCGTGCCGTTCGCGACCGCGGCACGGGAGTCCTCGGGGATGCCGTTCAGGTACTTGGTCGTGAGCATGCCCTGGGCCAGCGGCGAGAACACGATGCACCCGATGCCCTCCTCGCCGAGGACGTCGAGCAGCTCCGGCTCGATCCACCGGTTCAGCAGCGAGTACGACGGCTGGTGGATCAGCAGCGGCGTGCCCATCTCGCGCAGGATCTGCGCCGCCTGGGCCGTCTTCTGCGCCGAGTAGGAGGAGATGCCGGCGTAGAGCGCCTTGCCCTGCCGCACCGCGGTGTCGAGCGCGCCCATCGTCTCCTCGAGCGGCGTGGCGGGGTCGAAGCGGTGCGAGTAGAAGATGTCGACGTAGTCGAGGCCCATCCGCCCGAGGCTCTGGTCGAGGCTGGCGAGCAGGTACTTGCGCGAGCCCCACTCTCCGTACGGGCCGGGCCACATGTCGTAGCCGGCCTTCGTCGAGATGACGAGCTCGTCGCGGTACGGGCGCAGGTCGTCGGCCATGATCCGTCCGAAGATCCGCTCGGCCGAGCCGTACGGCGGTCCGTAGTTGTTCGCGAGGTCGAAGTGCGTGATGCCGAGGTCGAACGCGCGGCGGATGATCGCCCTGGAGTGCTCCAGCGGCCGCTCCTCGCCGAAGTTCTGCCACAGGCCGAGCGAGATCTCGGGCAGCTTGATGCCGCTGCGCCCGCAGCGGCGGTAGCGCATCCGGTCGTAGCGGTCGGCGGCAGGGACGTAGGTCATGGCCCGGCATTGAAGCGTGTGCGGGGGCCGTGGGGCGCTCCGCGCCATCGCGGCGACGTCGCGTGGCGTGGTCCGTTCGGCATCGAGGAGGGAGGGCTCCGGCGTGCCTGGCGCCGCGGGCGGTGCGGCTTCTTTCGGAATAGCAGCCGACATCCGCACCACCCCCGGCTCACCCTCCCTCGCCGCGCTGTCCGCGCGCGTAGCCGCCGCGGCGGCATCACAGCGGAACGCCCGTGTGCGCGCGCCGCTTGACAGGCCGGACAAGCGATATATCGTTATGTATCGACGACATACCTGCATGAAGGGACCGCACCATGCACGACGTCCTCTACTGGAACTTCGAGCCTCCATTCGACCGGGAGAAGATCCGGCGCCTCGTCGCCTGGCGCCAGATGAGCGGCGGCCGCGGGCGCCGCCACGGCCCCGGCGGGCCGGGGTTCGGCCCGCCTCGGGGGCCCGGGCGCGGCGGGCCGTTCATGCAGCCGCCGTTCACCGGCATCCCGCCGCACTTCGGGCGCCGGCCGAAGGCGCGCCGCGGCGACATCCGCACGGCCGCGCTGCTGCTGCTCGCCGAGGAGCCGCGCAACGGCTACCAGATCATGCAGGAGCTCGAGGAGCGCAGCGAGGGCATGTGGCGCCCGAGCCCGGGCTCGGTGTATCCGGCGCTCCAGCAGCTCGAGGACGAGGAGCTCATCCGCTCCGAGGAGACCGATGGGCGCCGCCTCTACCATCTCACCGACGCGGGGCGCGCCTACATCGCCGACCGTCCGGACGACCAGCCGGCGCCGTGGGAGACCTTCACGGACATCCTCACCGACCAGCACGCGGAGATCGGGGCGCTGATGCGCGACGTGGGGATGGCGTTCGTGCAGGTGCTCAACGCGGGCAGCGAGGCGCAGCTCGACGCGGCGGGCAAGGTGCTCGCCGAGACGCGCCGCTCGCTGTACCGGATCCTCGCCGACGGCGACCCGGAGGCGGAGGGGCCTGAGTGACGGCGGCGGTGTCGGTCCGCGGCCTGGTCAAGCGCTACGGCGACGTCGAGGCCGTCCGCGGGATCGACCTCGACGTCGAGGCCGGCGAGACCTTCGGCTTCCTCGGGCCCAACGGCGCCGGCAAGACGACCACCATCGGCGTGCTCTGCACATTGGTGCGCCCGACCGCCGGCGGCGCGAGCGTCGCCGGCCACGACGTCCAGCGCGAGCGCGACGACGTGCGCCGCAACATCGGGCTCGTCTTCCAGGACACGACGCTCGACGGCTACCTCACCGCCGAGCAGAACCTCCGCCTGCACGCCGAGCTGTACGGCGTCCCGCGCGCGGTCGTGCCCGATCGGATGCGCCAGGTGATGGAGACGGTGCGGCTCTGGGAGCGGCGCGGCTCGCTCGTGCGCACGTTCAGCGGCGGCATGAAGCGTCGCCTCGAGATCGCGCGCGGGCTGCTGCACTCGCCGCGCGTGCTGTTCCTCGACGAGCCGACGGTCGGGCTCGACCCGCAGACGCGCAGCTCGATCTGGGGCTACATCCGCGAGCTCAAGGAGCGCGAGGACATCACGATCTTCCTCACCACGCACTACATGGACGAGGCGGAGTACTGCGACCGGATCGCGATCATGGACCGCGGGCGG
>DATAAR010000141.1:0-6571 GCA_036259975.1 Solirubrobacteraceae bacterium
TTTCGGAGCGATGCCGGGTACTGCGGCACCCAATGCACGAGCACGAGCGCGAACCTGCCGCCGGCATCCCGAGCGGTCCCTTCGGCTACCGCGTCTGCGAGGGCTGTGGCGTGGCGATCCAACGTCGGCTGGCGAACGGCCACGTCTGCGCGCCCGCTCGGTACGCCGCGCACCAGGCGTCGCGGCTGCACTGGCGGCGGGCCGGCTTCGACGACGCGCTGAGCCGGTGGCTGCAGACGCCGGCGGGGCACTTCGCCCAGTACTACGCGCGGCGGATGGTGCGCGGCGCGCCGGCGCCGCGGCCGGGCCAGGCGTAGCCGCCCCGACCCGGCCGCGATAGCGGATGGCTGTCAGCGGGCCGGCGCGGCCTCGGGAAGGTCGAGCGGGCCGGGGATCGTGTCCATGATCTCCATCGCCTTCGTGTACTCGATCGGCTCGTCGTCCATCATCGCGCGCGGGTTGAACGCCGGGTCGCTCATCACGCCGTGGACGCGGCGGCGCTGCATGCCGAAGTTGCCGGCGTCGTAGAGCGGCAGGATCGTCGCCTCGCGCAGCAGCTTCTCGAACGGGTGCTGGCGGTCGACGCTGTTGACGCCGACGACCTGCATGCACTTGTAAACGGCGTCAAAGAGCAGCTCGGTGCACTGGATCTTGCACATCGCGCCGAGCATCTCGGCGTGGTAATCGTGCTGGTCGAGGTAGTGCGCGGTCTTCCAGCAGAAGTACCGGCACATCTCGATGCGCGCCGCGACGTCGCCGAGGACGTACCCGGGGTACTGGTAGTACATGATCGGCTTCGGGCCGCCGGCGGTGTAGGTCTTTGCCCAGTCGAGCGCGGCCTCGTAGGCGGACCGCGCGACGCCGACCGCGGCGATGCCGGCCACCGGGCCGGACCAGGCGAAGTTGCGGTTGATGACGAGGTCGCCGTTGCCGCGCGTGCCCTCGATGAGGTTCTCGGCGGGGACGCGCGCGTTGTCGAAGATGATCTCGGCGTTCGGCGTGAGGCGGTGCCCGATCTTCTGGATCAGGTTGAACGAGACGCCCGGGGTGCCGCGGTCGACCATGATGGCCGAGAGCCCCTCGGTGCCCCCCTTGTCCGGGTCGGTGCGGACCACGACGATGCTCGTGTTCGCGCCGTTGCCGTCCCAGCCGGCGACGTTGCACGGCCAGTACTTGCGGCCGTTGAGGATGTAGGAGTCGCCGTCGCGGGTGGCGGTCACGCCGATCCCGACCGGCGCGGGCAGCGGACAGTCGAAGTTCGCGGTCCCTCCCGGCGAGCCGGCGGGCTCGCTCGCCGCATAGCCGACGATGTACTCGCCCGTCTCGTCAGACGTCGCGGCCCGCAGGAAGCGGTCCTTCTGCGCCTCGGTGCCGTAGTACCAGACCGGAAGGAGCCCGAGGCCGTTGACCAGCACGGTGCACGCGAAGCCGGGGTCGACGGCGCAGACCTCCTCGGCGGCGATGATCAGGTCGACGTTGCTCAGGCCGCCGCCGCCGTACTCGCGCGGGATCATGCAGAACGCGATGCCGGCCTTGTAGGCCTCCACGTACGCGTCCTTCGTGCGCTGGAACCCGCGCAGCGGGTCGGGCTCTGCGTCGGCCTCGCGCACGACGGGCGCGAGCACCGTCTCCGCGAACTCGCGCGCGTTCGCCTGCAGCTCGCGCTGCTCGTTCGAAAGGGTGAAGTCGATGGCCATCCCGGGTGTGCCTCCTCTGGTCGGTGGCGGGTGGCGGCGTCGCGAAAGGCGACCCGGCGAGCATGTCAAGGGCCCCGCGCCGTCCGGGCCGCCCACGCGGGGGTTGCAAGACGTTGCGGACTCAGGCGCGGCGCGCCGGACGCCGCCCGCGGCTGCCCCTCGCGGTCCACGGCGCTGTGCGCGGACGGCGGCGCGCGCCCGCCGGCCGGCCGACGGCGGCATGCCGCGCGCGGGCGCCCAGCTCGCCATTCCGGCGGAGCGCCCCGTCCAGCGTGCCTTGGAGGCGGGCGCGCGCCGCGACGATCGCCGGCGCCCGTGAGGAGGGCAGCAGCGGGCCGGCATAGAGGGCGATCGCGGCGTCCAGGGCGCCGCGGCGCAGCGCGTGCTCGACCGCGAGGAAATCGGCGCGCACGTCGGCGGCGAGCCGGTACGGCTGGGCGGCGACGACGTCGCCGACCGACCGGCGCAGCCGCGCGAGCTCGGCGCGGACGGTCACGGCCTTGGCGCCGGGGCCGTGCAGCGCCCGCGCGAGCGCGCCCGCCGACAGCCCGTCCGGCCGCAGCGCCAGGATCACAAGGAGCTCCGCGTGGCGGGGGCTCAGCGCGAGCCTCCGTCCGTCGACGAGCACGGTGGGCGGCGCGCCGCCCAGCGCGCGGATGCGCACGACGCGTCGCGGCACGCGGCGGCCGCGCGCCGGCACGCGCCAGACGATGCTCGCCCCGTCGCCGATCGACTCCACGACCGCGCGGTCGCCGCCGGGGAGCGTCACGTATCCCTCGGGCGCCGGGAGGTCGACGCGCTCGCCGAGCCAGCCGCGCGGGGATGCGGCGAGGACGCGGCCGTCGCCCGCGACCAGCGCGCTTGGGCACCGCCCGGCGGAGGCGAGCCGATCGACGTAGCGCGCGGCGAGGCCGGCGTCGCCGCGCTCGCGCTCCCGGGCGAGGTGCACCTCTGCGGCGCGCGCGACGGCGGTGACGAGCGCGAGCGAGTGCGGATGGGCGTGGCGGAACGAGCACGAGAGGCCGACCGCACCGAGCAGCTCGCCGGTCGCCGGCTCGTGGATCGGCGCCGCCGCGGACGCCCAGCCGTGCAAGAGACGGCTGAAGTGCTCGGCCGAGAAGACCTGGATCGCGTGGTCGAGCGCGAGCGCCGTCCCGAGCGCGTTCGTGCCGACCGCCGCCTCGGTGCAGAGCGAGCCGGGGAGGAACCGCGGCGCGATCGCGGCCTCCAGCATGCTCGGATGCCCCTCCGCCCACAGCAGAACGCCGTCGGCGTCGCTGAGGACGATCAGGTGCCGGGCCTCGGTCGTCGCCGCACCGAGGGAGCCGCTCAGGATCGGCACGACTTCCGCCAACGGGTGGGCAGCGAGCCGGGTCGCCGCCTCGGCCTCGTCGAGGACCCGCGGCGCCCGACGGTCGAGGTCGACGCCGGCCGCGAGGCAGCGCTCCCATGAACGGACGATCACCGGGCGCAGCACGGGCGGCGTACCGCGACCGCTGAGCGCGACCTCGTGCGCACGGCGCAGCAGGCGTGCCCAAGCGACGCGGTCAGCGGCCAGGTCCACTGCGGTCCAGGAACTGTGCACGGTCTCCGCCCGGTCAGGTTGAACCTACACCCGGCCCGCGGCGGCGCGCGCCCAGTGTCCGAGATGCGACCTCCGCCGCGATGGTTCAAGCGGCGCATGGCCGATTGCACGGGCGTCGATCTCAACGATTCGCCGGCGATGACCCTGCCGGAGCTGTTGTCGAGTTACAGCGTCGAAGAAGCGCTCGGACAGCGCCGCGGTCGTTGGCCGTGACGACGAGCCCGTGCCCGTGGGCCGGCGACCGCTGGCACGGGCCGGGCACCGTCGGTTCGGTACGCCCATGGCACGTTGGAAACGCGCGGGCACGGCCGAACCTCGCCAGCACGGCTCGCGGCCCTCGCAGCGGCTGCGTTTGGAAATCCGCATGCCCGCCTCCGCGCGACCGGATTTCGCGCGTTGCGATAGCGCGGCGACGGCGTACCGCTCTCCCGGTTCGTCCTAGGCAGCGGTAAGGCGCGTCCGCGGGCGGAGTTGTGCTTCTGCCTCGCCGCAAAGCCGGGTCGCAGCTCAGCCGCTCATCTCGCGGCGTTGCGTCCAAAGCCGAAGTAGCGGCAGCGTCGCAAGCGCGCTCGCCTCCACGCACGTGAGGCCGTCGGGTAAATCCCGCCTGGCGCGTTGTGGCGGTGGAAATCTCCAGCGGCCCGCGAGGCGGCGAGCTGTCGCGCTCGGACGTCTCGCGCGACATGCACAAGCACGCGCTCGAGGGCGCCGGCCTGCGCCGGAGCCTGCGCCTGCACGACCTCCGCCACACACGGCGGCCTCGTGGCTGGTCGCCGGCCTGCTGATCTACGTCCAGCGCCAGCTCGTCATGCCTCGATCACAACCACGCAGCAGGTTTACAGGCATCTAGAGGAGTCGTTCCTGCGCGGCGCGGCCGCCCGCGTCGAGCGGCTGATCTGGATGCCCGGGGACGCATCTGACGGCACGGACGGCGCGAGTGTGTTCCCACGCGTGTTCCCACGCGTGTTCCCACGCGGCTCATCCGACCGCCGCGACGCGGCCTGAGGCACAACAAAGCCCCGCGATATGCGGGGCTTTTCGATGCGCCGAAGAGGACTCGAACCTCCACGGGCCATACAGCCCACAAGGCCCTCAACCTTGCGCGTCTACCAATTCCGCCACCGGCGCAGGTGGGACGCGGCGGGAGGCCGCGGAGACCCGAGTATAGCCCCGGTTTGATTCCGTCCAACCCGCGCGCTACCTTCACGAACACATGTTCGCACCGCCCACCGAGCACACTCCGGGGAGCCTCGCATGGACCTGACCAAGCGCCAGCAGGAGATCTTCGACTTCATCAAGCGCTACTCGGCCAAGTACGGCTATCCGCCGACGGTGCGCGACATCGGCAAGGCGGTTGGCCTGGCGTCGTCCTCGACGGTGCATGCCCATCTCGCGAACCTGGAGCGCCTGGGCCTGCTGCGCCGCGACCCGTCCAAGCCGCGCGCGATCGAGCTGCTCGACCGCGTGCGCGAGGACGTCGGCGGCGCGGTCGAGTCGGTGGCCGAGAACGTGCGCAGCCTCGTGCGTCCCGGTCTGCCGGTCGTCGGCCAGGTCGCCGCCGGCCAGCCCATCCTGGCGGAGGAGAACATCGAGGACTACGTGCAGGTGCCGCCGATCGCCGGCGGAGATCAGGGCGAGTATGTGCTGCGCGTGCGGGGCGAGTCGATGAAGGACGTCGGCATTCTCGAGGGTGACTACGTCGTGGTGCGCCCGCAGGACACCGCTCGCAACGGCGAGATCGTGGTCGCGCTCGTCGGCGAGGAGGCGACGGTCAAGCGCTTCTTCCGCGAGGCGGATCACGTGCGCCTGCAGCCGGAGAACGCATCGATGGAGCCGATCCGCTCGAAGGACGTGCGCGTCCTCGGCCGCGTGGTCGGCCTGTTCCGGAACGTGCCATGACGACGCTCACGCTCGATCTGTGCTTGGACGCCCCGCCTGCGGTCGGCTCTGCCGACGCGGAGGACGGTGGGGCGCGCGACGTCCCCGGCGCCGAGCCGCGCCGCGAGGCGCCGCCGGCCGCGGAGGGGCGCGGGAGGCGCACGCTCGACGAGGTGATTGTCGGCGTGTGGGAGGACCTCACCGCGCACCACGCGGTCGCCTGCCCGGTCTGCGGCGGGGCGATGCGCCCGCGCTACGGCTCGGGCGCGGCGCCGGTCGGCGGGCGTTGCACGTCGTGCCACTCGACGCTCGGCTGACCGCAGCCGCCGGGGACATGGCGCGCTTCGTCGTCGAGCCGCGCGGGCCCTTCGCGCTCGACGAGGCGCGGCGCTTCCTGTCCGCGTTCGCGCCCGCCGGCCACGAGGACGCTTCGCGGGGGCGGCACCTGCACCTCGCGCTCGTCCCAGACGGGTCGGCCGCCCCGGCGCCTGCGTGCGCGAGGCGGACGGCGCAGTGGTGATCGAGGCGTCCGGCGCCTCGGACGCCGCGGCGACGCGCCGCCAAGGTCGAGCGCATGCTCTCCCTTGACGTGGACGCGAGCGGTTGGCGGACGTCGCCGCGCGCGACCCGGTCGTGGCGCGGCCGTGCGCGGCGCGGCCCGCGAGGCGGCCGGCATGCTTTCCGTCGGCGTTCGAGGCCGGCGCGTGGTTCCAGCTCTCGCACCGCGTCCGGGCGAGCCAGGCGGCGGCGATGAAGGCACGGCTGCGCGACGCGCTCGGGGAGACGGTCGCGATCGACGGCGACGCGCGCCGCACGTTCCCGGCGCCCGAGCGCATCGCGGCACTCGAGTCGTTCCCGGCATGCCCGGGCGCAAGCTCACCAACGTGCGCGCGCTCGCCCACGCAGCGATGCAGGGCCGGCTCGACGGCGAGCGGCTGCGCGACGTGGCGCCGGAGGACGCCGCCGCCCGAGCTGCAGGAGCTTCCCGGCGTCGGGCCCCTCACCGCGCTGGGGATCGTCCTGCGTGGCGCTGGTGCACCCGACGCCCTGGCGCCTGACGAGCCGCGGCTCGCGCGCCGTGGCGCGTGCCTACCGGCCGACGCGCCGCCCGCACGCGACGAGCTCGCGGCGCTCGCCGAGCGCTGGCGGCCGTTTCGCTCGTGGGTCCAGATGCTCCTGCGCATGCACCTCGATGAGTCGCAGCGCACCTAGGTCGAGCGCGGATCTGCCGGTACGCTTGGAGATGCAAGCCAAGCAGCCGCGGCGGGAGAGACAGCCCGTCGAGGAAAGTCCGGACATCGCAGGGCGAGGTGGTCGGGACACCGACCCGGGGAAACCCGCGGGAAAGTGCCACAGAAACACACCGCCGATGGCGAGGCTTCACGTGGGTCTCGCACAGGCAAGGGTGAAA
>DATAAR010000142.1:0-2549 GCA_036259975.1 Solirubrobacteraceae bacterium
GGGCGCGGCCGACACGGTCGACCCGTTCGCGGGGTCGTACTTCATCGAGACGCTCACGGACGAGATCGAGGCGCGCGCGTACGAGCTCATCGCCAAGGTGGACGAGCTCGGCGGCTCGGTGAACGCGCTCGAGTTCATCACGGGCGAGATCGACGAGTCGGCGTGGGGGTACCAGGAGCGCTACCGCACCGGCCAGGACCTGGTCGTCGGCGTGAACACCCATGTCGAGGACGACCCGGAGGTGCCCGACCTCCTGCGCGTCGACCCGGAGTCCGAGCACCGCCAGGTCGAGCGCCTGAAGGCGTTCAAGGCCGACCGCGACCAGGCGCTCGTCGAGCGCCGCCTCGAGGAGCTGCGCGAGGCCGCGGGCGGCACGGGCAACCTGCTGCCGCCGATCCGCCAGGCGCTGAAGGACCGCGCCTCGCTCGGCGAGGTGTGCGGCGCGATGGCCGACGTGTTCGGCCGCTACACGCCGAGCTTCTGACGATGCGCGCGCGGCGGTTCGTGCCCGCACTGGTGCTCGTGGCGGCCGGCGTCGTGGTGCTCGCCGCCGGCGGCGGCGGGGTGACGACCGACGCGGTCGCGATGGTCCTGATCGGCGTGGGGGCCGTGTTGGCCGTCGCGGTCGCCTTCTTCGAGATCGGCGCGAGCGAGGACCGCGACCGGCGCTCCGGGCGCGCCTGACGCGGGGCGTCCGGGCGGCGCCGTAGGTTCCTCGCGTGCCCTCTGACCGCCGCCGTCGCCCTGTGTCGCGCTCGCCCGCCGACGACTCCCCTGTCGCCCGTGGCGGCGAGGTCGTGGTCTGGACCGACGGGGCCTGTCGGCGCAACCCCGGCCCCGGTGGCTGGGCGGCCGTCGTGTGCTGGGAGGACGGGGTCGCCGAGGAGCTCAGCGGCGGCCTGCCGCAGACGACGAACAACATCATGGAGATGACCGCCGCCCTGGAGGGGCTGCGCAGCGTGCCGGACGGCTCGCGCGTGTGCGTGGTGACCGACTCGCGCTACCTCCACGACGGCATGACGGCGTGGCTGGCGCGGTGGAGGCGCCGCGGCTGGACGACCGCGGCCGGCGCCCCGGTCAAGAACCGGGATCTCTGGATCGCGCTCGGGGACGCCGCGGCCGCGCACGAGGCCGTGCGCTGGCACTGGGTCAAGGGGCACGGCGGCCACGCGCTCAACGAGCGCGCCGACGCGCTCGCGGTCGCCGCCGCGGCGACTGCATCGGGTCGCACCGCCGCGTAGGTTCCGCTCATCCCGCGAGAGAGGACGACCATGGCCGAACTGGCGACGTACCGGTGGAATGACATGCCGCGCGAGAGCCTCAAGGAGGGCCTCGGGCGGCGCATCATCACCGGCGACCGGGTGATGCTCACCCACGTCTACTTCGCGAAGGGCACGGAGGTCCCGCGCCATGAGCACGACAACGAGCAGATCACCTACATCCTCGAGGGCGCGCTGCAGTTCCACTTCGGCGCCGACGACGACGAGACGCACACCGTGCGGGCCGGCGAGGTCGTCGTGATCCCGAGCAACCTTCCGCACCGGGCGGTCGCGCTCGAGGACACGCTGGACGTCGACGTGTTCGCGCCGCCTCGCCAGGACTGGCTGGACGGGACCGACGCCTACCTGCGCCGATGAGTTCCGGCCGCGCCCGTGGTCATGCACGCCATGACACAGCGCGGCGAGCGGATGGTCCACGTCAACGGGGTCGACCTGTGCATCGAGGCGTTCGGGCGCCGCGGCGATCCGCCCGTGCTGCTCATCATGGGCGCGGGCGCCTCGATGGACCGGTGGGAGGACGGCTTCTGCGAGCGCCTCGCCCGCGGGCGCCGGTTCGTGATCCGCTACGACCATCGCGACACCGGCCGGTCCGTCAGCTACCCGCCCGAAGCGCCGGGGTACACGGGCGCCGACCTCGTGGCCGACGCGGTCGGCCTCCTCGACGCGCTGGACCTGCCGGCCGCGCACCTGGTCGGCCTGTCGATGGGGGGCGCGATCGCCCAGGTGGTCGCGCTCCAGCACCCCCACCGGGTCGCGTCGCTGACGCTGATGTTGACGAGCCCCGTGGGCGCCGGGGACGCGAACCGGGAGCTCCCGCCGATGTCGGAGGCGCTGCGCGCCGTCTTCGACGAGCCCACCGCCGACCCGGACTGGTCGGATCGGGAGGCCGTGATCGACCACCTGGTCGAGGCGGAGCGCCCCTACTCGGCGCCGGGGTCGTTCGACGAGCGTGCCGTACGGGCGCTCATCGCCCGGGTCGTCGACCGCACGACGAACATCGAGTCGACCGTGAAAAACCACTGGCTGCTCGAGGAGGGCGCTGCCGTCCGGCCGCGAACGGACCGGATCGACGCCCCGGCGCTGGTCATCCACGGCAGCGCTGACCCGCTCTTCCCGCTCGGGCACGGCGAGGCGCTGGCGCGGGAGATCCCCGGCGCGCGGCTGCTCGTGCTCGAGGGCACGGGCCACGAGCTGCCGCGGGCCGCCTGGGACGTCGTCGTCCCGGCGATCCTCGAGCACACGGCGGGCGCGACCGCGCGCGGCCGGTCT
>DATAAR010000143.1:0-1759 GCA_036259975.1 Solirubrobacteraceae bacterium
CACCGCGGCCACCGAGTCCGGCGCGCGCGCGTACGCGCGCGCGGGCGTGGGCCCGCAGGACGTCGACGCCGTCGAGGTCTACGACGCGTTCACGATCTGCACCCTGCTCTTCCTCGAGGACCTCGGGTTCTGCGAGAAGGGAGAGGGCGGCCCGTTCGTCGAGGGCGGCCGGATCGCGCCCGGCGGCGAGCTGCCGGTCAACACCAACGGCGGCGGGCTGAGCTACTGCCACCCGGGGATGTACGGCATCTTCGTGCTCGCCGAGGCGGCCCGGCGCATCCGCGACGGCGACGACGTCGTGGTCGCCCACGGCAACGGCGCGGTGCTCTCCGCGCAGTCGACGACGGTCCTCGGCAGTGTCGCGACTGCGTGACCCCGCGGTGCTCGTACGGCTGGCGGACATGCTCGCCGCGTTCGCGGTCATCGTCGTGCTGCGGGACGTGCTGGGAGGCGCGGACTCGGGCGTGGCGCCGCTGGTGGTGCTGCCCGTGCTCTTCATGGCGGTCAAGGGGACGCGGCTGGAGGTCGCGATCACCGTCGTCGTCGCGGTGCTCGTCGTCGCGGTCCCGATCGTCGTCGCCGGCGAGCCCGACTACCCGCCGTCGGAGTGGCGCCGGGCCATCGGCGTCGCGGTGGTCACGACGATCGCCGGCTGGCTGGTGCACCGCGCGACGCAGGCGCACCGCGACGCCGAGGCCGACCTCGCGGCGGTCGCCGAGGTCGCGCGCTCGATCCGCCACGACGAGGATCCGCGCACGGCGGTCTGCCGCGCCGGCAGCGAGGTGGCGGGCGCGACGATGGCGATGTTCGCCGAGCCCGACGGCGAGGGGCACCTCGTCCTCACGGCCGCGCTCGGCACGGACGTGGAGGTGGGCGAGACGGTCTCGCTGGAGGAGGAGCCGTCGGGCGCCGCGACGGCGTACGCGACCGGCCGCCGGCTCTTCGTCTCCGACGTCGGGGAGCGGCCCGCGCTCGCGCGCGGGTTCGCCGGGCGGGCGAGGGTCGCCTCCGCGCTGTGGGAGCCGGTGGCGGCGGGCCCGCGGCTGCTGGGCGTGCTCATCGTCGGCTGGGAGCGGCGGATCGCCCGGCCGTCCGACCGCGCCGTGCGCCTGATCCGCCTGCTGGCCGACGAGGCCGCCAACGCGATCGAGCGCGAGGACCTCCGCGGCGAGATGCGGACGACCGCGCGGACGGACCCGCTCACCGGCGTCCTCAACGAGCGGGCCTGGCGCGACGAGCTGCCACGGGAGATCGCGCGCGCCCAGCGGGCCGCGACGCCGCTGTGCATCGCGCTGCTGGACGTCGACGGCCAGCCCGAGGAACGGGGCCTCAAGGAGCTCGTCGCCGGCTGGACGGCGGCGCTGCGACCGGGCGACCGGCTCGCGCGGCTCGACGCCCTGCGGTTCGCGATCATGCTGCCCGGCTGCGCGGCGTCGGACGCGTGCCGCGTCTTCGAGCGGGTCCGGGCCGTGCGCCCGCGCGGCGTGCAGGTCTCCGTCGGCCTGACGGAGTGGCACGACGGCGAGCCGCCGGAGCGGCTGATCCACCGGGCCGACGACGCGCTGGCCGCGGCGCGGAGGGCCGGCCCGGATCGGCTCGTGCTTGCTTAGACTCGCCGCATGAGCGGTCCGGAGATGGTCGCGCTGGTCATGGTCGCGATCTTCGTGCTCATGATCGTCTTCATCATCCTGCTCGGGATCTTCTATCCGGGCAGCGGCGCCGACCAGCTGCAGTGGCGGCCGACCCGCTCGCCGGAGGT
>DATAAR010000144.1:0-7412 GCA_036259975.1 Solirubrobacteraceae bacterium
GTCATGGGCCCGACGAACGAGGTCCTGCGCCAGTTCGTCGGCAAGGCGGTGCTGCTCGGCTTCGACGCGCTCGACTACTGGAACCAGACCTACAACCGCCGCGTGGTCGAGAATGAGGTCAAGAAGCTCGATCCGGCTGCCAAGCGGGAGCTCGCTGAGCAGCTCATGGCCCAGGCGGAGAAGGACGAGGCCAAGCAGCCCAAGGCGACCGCCTAGCCTGGTCGCATGGCCACGATCGTCGACCGCCCGGGGCTCGTCACCCCGGGGCTCGCGGCGCCCGATCCGGGCGTGCAGACCTGGTGGGTGCGCCCGGGCGGCGCGACGGTCGTGCAGGTCCGGCGCGGCGACCGCCTCACCGTGCGCGACCCGGACGGCGGCCAGCCCGCGGAGCTCACCGTCCTGGACCACGAGGGCGGCGAGGACGCGGCCGCGCTCGGCGCGCGCGCCGACGCGCCGGCGACGGTCCTGCGCGCCGCGCTGGGCGACGGCGCCGCCGCGGGCTTCCTCGCCGCGCTGCACCGCCGCGGCCTCAAGCCGGACGCCGCCCGCGCTGTGCTGCTGTTCGGGCGCGACTCCCCGCCGGGCGCGTCGCAGTCGTTCACCGCGCAGCGCGACGCGACCGTCGTGGTCGCGGGCCCGGGGGACGGGCGGATCGTCGAGGGCGCCTGGCCGGCCTCGGCCCTCACGGTCGAGATCGAGCGCGCCGACCCGCCGCGCGAGGTGGAGCTCGAGCTGCCGCCGCCGCTGGCCGAGCCGCGCCTCGACTTCCGCGTCGACAAGGCGAGCGCGCTCAGCTACGAGGTCCGCGAGGGTGAGTACATCCAGATCATCGACGTACGCGGCCGCCAGTGCTCGGACTTCCTCGCGTTCAACGCCCACAAGCTCGAGGCCGGCGTCGAGCGCGGCCTCGACGCGCAGGTCACGCGCACGCTGATGGGCAACGCGTACCCGACGGTCGGCCTGCACTCGAAGTACTACGACCTCGACATGGATCCGCTGTGCCAGATCGTGCAGGACACGGTCGGCCGCCACGACTCGTTCGCGCTGGCCTGCACGAGCAAGTACTACGAGGATCTCGGCTACTTCGGCCACCGCAACTGCACCGAGAACTTCAACCGGCAGCTCGACCCGTTCGGGATCGCCCCGCGCAAGGGCTGGGAGGCGCTGAACTTCTTCTACAACACGGGCTTCGACCGCGACCTCGTCATGTTCCTCGACGAGCCGTGGTCGCGCCCCGGCGACTTCGTGCTGCTCCGGGCGCTCAACGACCTCGTGTGCGCGTCCTCGGCGTGCCCGGACGACATCGACCCGGCCAACGGCTGGCAGATCACCGACGTGCACGTCCGCGTCTACGCACCGGAGAACCGCTTCCAGATGGCCATCGCCCACCGTGTCACCCCGGACGCCGAGCCCGTCATGACGAAGCAGACGGCCTTCCATCCGCGCTGGTCGCAGCTGACGCGCAACGTCACCGAGTACCGGGGCTACTGGCTGCCGACGTGCTTCACGAACGAGGGCGCGATCGCCGAGTACTGGGCGTGCCGCGAGAAGGCGGCCGTCATGGACCTGTCGCCGCTGCGCAAGTGGGAGGTGCTCGGCCCCGACGCCGAGGCGCTCATCCAGGCCGCGATCACGCGGGACGCACGCCGCCTGGCGGTCGGCCAGGTCGTCTACACCGCCATGTGCAACGAGACCGGCGGAATGATCGACGACGCGACGGTCTTCCGCCTCGGCGACGACAACTTCCGCTTCGTCGGCGGCGACGAGTACGACGGCGTGCACCTCAAGCAGCTCGCCGAGCGCCTCGGCCTGCGGCGGGTGTTCGTCAAGCCGTCGACCGACGAGCTGCACAACATCGCCGTCCAGGGCCCGCGCAGCCGCGACATCCTCAGGGACATCGTGTGGGCGCCCCCGACCCAGCCGCAGCTCGACGAGCTTCGGTGGTTCCGCTTCCTCGTCGGGCGCATCGGCTCGTACGACGGCATCCCGCTCGTCGTGTCGCGCACCGGCTACAGCGGCGAGCTCGGCTACGAGATCTTCTGCCACCCCGAGGACGGCCCGGCCGTGTGGGACGCGGTCATGCAGGCCGGCCGGCCGCACGGGCTGATCCCGCTCGGGCTCGACGCGCTCGACATGCTGCGCATCGAGGCGGGCCTGATCTTCGCCGGCTACGAGTTCGACGATTCGGTCGACCCGTTCGAGGCCGGCATCGGCTTCACGGTGAAGCTCGACACGCCCGAGGACTTCGTCGGCAAGCAGGCGCTCATCGAGCGCAGCGAGCACCCGCAGCGCCGCCTGGTCGGGCTCGAGCTCGAGGGCAACGAGGCCGCCGGCCACGGCGACTGCGTGCACGAGGCGGGCGGCCGGTCGCAGGTCGGCGTGATCACCTCGGGGACGCGCAGCCCGACGCTGCGCCGCAACATCGCGCTGTGCCGGATGTCGACGCGGTACGCGGAGGTCGGCACGCAGGTCGAGGTCGGCAAGCTCGACGGCCACCAGAAGCGCATCCCGGCGACGGTCGTGCGCTTCCCGTTCTACGACCCCGAGAAGAAGCGCCCGCGCTCCTGAGCGCGCTCAGATGTAGACGTCCAGCGCGGCCTCGTCGAGCAGGCCGCCGAAGGCGTCGTCGCTGCGCGACTTCGCGCCGAGCGTCAGCGCCGCCCCGTTGCTGATCGACCCGACGCGCGCGGCCTTGGTGCGCAGCTTGCCGTCGACGATCACGCCGACGATCCTGTTCTGCTTGAGGCACTGCACGGTGTGCCAGGCGCCGTCCGCGATGTTCCCGCTGGAGTAGACGCTCGCGTTCCTGCGCGAGCCCTGGAAGTAGCAGCGGATCCGTGCCCTGGTACCCGAGTCGTAGGGACGGACCTCCATCTTCCAGTAGGTCTTCGCGTTGGTGCTCAGCCCCTTGCGCATCATGTCCGCGCTGTCGTCGTTCGGGGCGCCGTTGGTGAGGAACCGGACGGTCGCGGTGAACGGCGCGGCGCCCGGGTTGAGCGCGGCGCTCGACGCCACCGTCGCGATCGATCCCACGCCGCGGAACCCGAACGCCGTGCCCAGGAAGCCGGGGACGCCGAGATCCACGCGGCGCAGGCGGCCGTGGTTCGTGCCCGCGCTGTCGGCCATGGTCGCGCCCGTCGTCTCGTCCATGTGCCACAGGCCAACCGTCGCCGCGCCCGCGGCGGGCGGCGCGGCGAGGGCGCCGATCGCGAGCGCGCCGCCGATGAGGAGCCTGTGAAGCGAAGGAAGTGACCTGCGAGTCTGAGCCATCGGGCGATGGTTGTCCGCCCGGGCGACGCGGACAAGGCCAGGCTTCAGGGTCCGGTCCTTCGGCCAGGCGCGCACGGGTCGGCTAGGGCAGCGCCGGCGCCGGGGCGGGGCGCCCGCGCGCCTGGATCACGACCGCGGCGACGACCACCGCGCCGCCCGCGAGCGTCGCCGCGGCCGGGCGCTCGCCGATCGACAGCCACACCCACAGCGGGCCGAGGACGACCTCGAGCAGCGAGATCAGCGCGACCTGGGCGGCCGGGATCAGGCGTGCGCCGATCGTCAGGAACACCAGGCCGAGGCCGATCTGGCCCGCGCCGAGGGCGGCGAGCGCGAGCCAGTCGTTCCGCTGGAGCGCGCCGAGGTCCGCGAACGGCAGGAAGGCGATGACGAGGAGCACCTGCGCCAGACAGGTCGCGGGCGCCATCGACACGTCGCGGCGATGGCGGCCGATGACGATCGCGACCGCGAACGCGAGCGCCATGAGCAGCGCCAGCGCGTCGCCGATCGGGTCGCCGCCGCCGGGCCCGCCGACCATGATCGCCACGCCCGCGAGCGCGGTGACCATGGCGACTGTCGTCCGGACGGAGACGCGCTCGCCCAGCAGCCCGCGCGCCAGCAGCGCGGCGAGCACCGGCGCGATCGCCTGGATGAAGAGGACATGCGCGACGGTCGTGTGGTTGAGCGCGACGATGAACGCCGCCGACGCGACGGCGAGCGCGATCGCGAAGCCGACGCCGGCCGTCCCGATCGCCCGCCAGGCCTCCCGCACCCGTCCGTGCTCGACGACGGCGACGTAGGCGAACAGCGCGATGCACGCGAACAGCGCGCGCACGCCGACCTGCGCCGCCGCGTTCGCCTCGACCCCGCGCTGCAGCACGCCCGCCGACGACCACGCGATCGCGGCGAGCGCGACGTAGAGCTGCCCGCGCCGCTCGGTGCGGCGCGCGTCGAGGACGCCGGCCGGGGCGCTCACCATGACGGCACCGCGGCTCGGCGCTCAGGCGCCGTTCGCGGTACCGAGGCGCTCGTAGCGCCCGCCGTGGAACAGCAGCGGCGCGCCCTCGCCGGTGCGCGCGTACTCGACCCGGCCCAGGAACAGCGAGTGGTCGCCGCCCCAGTAGGAGCGCACGACGCGCGCCACGAACCCGGCCAGCGCGCCCTCGACCACCGGCGTGTCGTGGATGAGCTCGAACCGCGGCTCGGGGGCGTCCGGCGCCGCGGCGCGGCCGGCGAAGCGGTCCGACAGCCCGCTCTGCGTCTCGCAGAGCACGCTGACCCCGTACGTGCTGCCCTCGTGCAGCAGGCGGCACATCTTCGTGCGGCGGTCGACGGAGATGAGCACGAGCGGGGGCTCGAGCGACACCGACATGAACGCGTTGGCCGTCATGCCGTGCACCTGCTCGCCCACGCGCGTGGTGATGATCGTCACCCCGGTGGCGAACATGCCGAGCGTCCGCCGGAGGGCGATGCCCGGGTCGTCGCCCTCGATCTCGAGCGCCTGCGGCGCCGGTGCCGCGTCGAACGGCGTCTCGCCGATGCCCTCGGGCCCCGCCCATACCGCGACGCCGCTGAGCGGCAGGTTGAACTCCGTCGGCGGCGTCGGTTGCGCGCTCACCATTGGACAAATTGATACATGACGTGGACGGCGAGGGCAAGCCGGCCCGCGCGGCGACCGGGCGTGTTCACGGTAGGGTTCCCCGGCCCCATGCCCCGTCCCATCGTCCTCGGTGTGGTGGGCGACTCGGGAGCCGGCAAGACCACGCTGACGCGCGGCCTGGTCCGAGTCCTCGGCGACGAGGACGTCGCGCACCTGAGCGCCGACGACTACCACCGCTACGACCGCCAGGAGCGGCGCCGCCTCGGCATCACGCCGCTGCATCCGGACGCGAACTACCTCGACATCCTCACCCACGACCTGCGGCACCTGCGCCGCGGCGAGCCGATCCTCAAGCCGGTCTACGACCACCGCACCGGCCTGCTCTGTCCTCCGATCTACGTCCGCCCGGCGCACTACCTCGTGGTCGAGGGGCTGCTGAGCTTCCACACCGAGACGCTGCGCAAGGCGCACGACGTGCGCGTCTTCCTGTCGCCGCCGGAGGAGCTGCGCCGGGCGTGGAAGCTCAAGCGGGACTGCACGCGCCGCGGCTACACGACCGACCAGGTCCTGTGGGAGCTGGACCACCGCGAGCGCGACGCGGAGACGTTCATCCGCCCGCAGCGGGCGCACGCCGACATCGTCGTGAGCTTCCGCCCGCACCACGGCGGCGACCCGGCGCACCTCGACGCCGAGGTCGTCCTGCGCGACACGCTGCCGCACCCGGACCTCGCGCCGCTGCTCGACGAGGGACCCGATAGCCCGTCGATCGAGCCGCGCGACGGCGAGCTGCTGATGCGCATCCCCGGCGACATCGACCCCGACCACGCGGCGGTGCTCGAGGAGGCGGTGTGGAAGCGGATGAGCTTCGCCAGCCACCTGCGCGTGCGCAGGCTGGGGGAGTTCACGGTCGGCACCGACCTCCTGCGCTCCGAGTCGCTGGCGCTGGTGCAGGTCATCCTGCTCTACCACCTCGTATCTGCGCGCGCGGCGCACGCGGTCGGCCGGCCGCACGGGCGCGTCGAGCCCGTCCGGCCCGGCGGCGCGGACACGGCGCTGCCCGCCTGAAGTCGGCCGCCCCCGTCCCTCGGGGGCGCGCCGGACCGACCGCTCGCGGCGGCCCCCGCGGGGGCCGGCGGCGGACGCTCGGAGTGGCGACCGACCATAGGGTCGGCTATATGCTTTGAGCGGTACGCATGGCCGTAACTCTCACTCAGCTCGTCGCCTTCCTCGCCGTCGTGCGACGCGGCTCGGTGACCGCGGCGGCCGAGGAGCTCGTCGTCACGCAGCCCTCGGTGTCCGCCGCGGTGGCCGCGCTGGAGCGCGAGCTCGGCGTCCCGCTCACCGAGCGCGCGGGCCGCACGCTGCGCCCGACGCCGGCCGGCGCCGCGTACGCGCCGTACGCCGCCGACGTGCTCGGGCTCCTCGAGCAGGGCGCGCGCGCCGCGCGCGAGGCCGCGGAGCGCGGGTACCGCACGTTGCGCATCAGCGCGGTGACCACAGCCGGCGAGTTCCTGCTGCCGCCGCTCATCCAGGGCTTCCGCGAGCGCTACCCCGACCTCGAGATCAGCCTCGACGTCGGCAACCGCGCCGACGTCTTCCAGCGCCTGGCCGACCACGAGGTCGACGTCGCGATCACCGGGCGCGTGCCGGAGGACGGCCGGCTCGTCGGCCGCGCGTTCATGGAGAACGAGTGGGTGCTCATCACGGCACCCGGCGACCCGCTGTCCAAGCGGCGGTGGGTGGCGATGGAGGAGCTCGCGGCGCGGCCCTGGCTCGTGCGCGAGCCCGGCTCGGGCACGCGCATCCTGTGCGAGGACTACCTCGCCGAGCACGGCATCCGCCCGCGCCTGCTCACGCTCGGCTCCAACGGCGCGATCAAGCAGGCCGCGCGGGTCGGGCTCGGCATCGCGCTGCAGTCGCGGGCCGCGGTGGAGCTCGAGCTGAGCCTGGGGCTCCTCGGGACGATCCGCCCGCGCGGCGGCCTTCCGCACCGCTCCTGGTATGTGGTGCGGGCGACCACCGGCCCGGTGCGCGACGTCGTCGACGCGTTCATGGCCTACGTCGAGTCGCCGGCCGCGCAGCACGCCCTCGCACGGGCCCGCGACGCGGGCGCCGACCGCGCCGCGGCCGCCGCTGGTGGGGCATAGCCCCCGGCGGAACATGACACCGCGCACTGCGGTGTCGTGTGCCGTGCCCGTCGGGCCGCACCGACGGCCAACTCTCCGGAGCGATTGCTTTTGCAACGCTCACCGGTCCGAATCTGTAACCAATTGCGCACCGCCGTGCGCGGGCGCGCTCGACCCGGTAGTCGTGCGATGGATGCCCACACGGGTGTGCGCGACATGCGGCCGGCTCTGGGTGAGCGCGATCCGTCGCGGCTTCGGTGAGCGCTGCCCCGAGTGCGAAGCGAAGAGCGCCGGGGCGACCGGGGTGTCGGGAGGGCCGCCGCCGGGGGCTCCGGCGCAGGCTCGCGTCGGGCATCCGGGCCCCGCTTCCTCCTCGCGGGGTCGTGCGGTGAGGAGCGCCGCCCGAGCGGACCGCTCGG
>DATAAR010000145.1:0-3179 GCA_036259975.1 Solirubrobacteraceae bacterium
CGTCCTCGAACCCGCGCCGGATGTCGGGGAAGCTCGTGTTGACGATCGTCGTGTCGAGGAAGGCGAGGAAGACGCCGCCGCAGATGGCGAGGAGGGCGAGGATGCGCGGGCTCATGTGAGTTTCGTATCGAAACCCACCTCGGGCCATCCGGGTGTGACGTGCGTCAACCTTCGGCGGCGTGAACCTCGCCGTGCTCGCAGCCGCCGTCGCCGCCGCCCCGACCGGCCACGCCGCCCACGACGCCGCCGTGTTCCTCGCGCGCGAGATCGGGCCGCGGCCCGCCGCGAGCCGCGCGGAGCTGCGCGCGCACCGGTGGGTCAAGGAGCGCTTCGAGCAGGCGGGGCTGGCGGCCCGCTACACGCGGTTCACGGTCCCGGGCAAGGGGCGCTCGCGGAACGTCGTCGGCGTCTTCCGCGGCCGCGGCCGCTGCCTGAAGGTCGTCATGGCGCACGCCGACAGCGTCCCGGCGGCCCCGGGCGCGAACGACAACGCATCGGGCGTGGGCGTGCTCGTCGCCCTGGCGCCGCGGCTGCGCGCGCTGGACCCGCCGTGCGAGGTGTGGCTGGTCGCCACCGGCGCCGAGGAGCGACCGTACACCGGTGCCGCCGACCACCTCGGGGCCCTGCGGCTCGTCGGCCACCTGCGCGCGCGCGGCGCCGCGCGGCGCCTGCGCTACGCGCTGTCGCTGGACATGGTCGGGCGCGGCCGGCGCTTCCAGCTGCGCTCGCCCCACCCCCGGCCGCGACCGCGCGTCGAGCGCGACGTGCTCGCGGCGGGGCGTCGGCGCGGGGTCACGTTGCGCTTCGAGCGCGACTCGGGCAGCGGCAACTCCGACCACCGCGAGCTCGAGCTCGCCGGGCTGCCGGCGCTGGCGATGCAGGTGTGGGACGCCGAGGACGCCTGCTACCACGCCCCCTGCGACGGCTGGCGGCGGCTGGAGCGCGGGGCGCTCGCGCGCGTGCAGGGCGTGACCGAGAGCCTGCTGCGCCGGCGCTAGCGGCGCGCGGCGCGCCGCGGCACGAAGAGCGACTGGCCGCGTGGACGACGCTCGTGCGGTGCGTGCGGAGGCCGCGCTCGGTCGCGGCGCTGCTGCGCCCGCGCGGCCGGAAGCGGCCCTTGCCGCTGGCCCAGCCGGAGAGCCGTCAGAGGAGCAGGCCGATGGTGAGCGGCGTGTCCGCCCAGCGCCACGCCCGCGCGAAGGCGCGCTCCGCGAGCGCGACCGCCGTCGTCGGCGCGCCCTGGGCGCGCAGCGACTCGACCAGGCCGAACAGCGCCCAGCCGTCGCCGGGGTAGTCGCGCAGCACCGCACGGAACGCCGCCTCGGCCTCGTTCGGCCGCCCGCTGCGCAGCAGCGCCGCGCCCAGCAGCTCCCCCGTCGGGAAGTACCAGGGCGGCGGCTCGTCGTAGTGCAGCTCGTCCTCGAGCCGCACGGCCTGCCCGAACAGGCGGAGCGCGAGGTCGCGGTCGCCGCGATGCCAGCGGATCCGCCCCGCCAGGACGCGCTCGGCGACCGCGAGGACGGCGGGGACGGGGTTGAGGTTGAACTCCGGGTACTCCGGGCGCCGCTGACGGATGCGGTTGCGAAGGCCGATGAGCGACGCGAGCTCGCGGCTCGCCGCCTCCTCGCGGCCGGTCTCGGCGTAGGCCACGCCCCGCGCGTAGTGGCGCAGCGCGCGGGCGCCGAGCAGGTGGGAGGGCGGCTCGGGCATCGCGAGCACGCCGTCCCAGTCCGCGAACCGCGTCCTCATCAGGATCTCGTACGGCTGGTAGAACTCGATCGCCGGCAGGTCGTCGAGGAACGGCGTGACCTTCAGCCGCAGCTCGCGCGCGTTGGCGATGGCAAGCACCCGGCGGCCGCCCATCGACATCACCGACGCCTCGAAGTGGATGTTGTGGCTGCCGTGGGCGATCGTGTAGAGGTTGTTGATCCCGTTGCGCTGGAGGTAGAGCTCGTCCTGGTACTCCGCGTCCTGGCCGGAGACCTGCGCGGAGCCCCAGTCGCCGTCGCGGGCGTAGATGTGCGACGCCGCGTGCACCAGGTGCGGCTGACCGAACGCGTCCGACTTCATCCGCTGCGCCGCCAGGAGCGCGTCGTCGGGAACCGGCGACGCCTCGACCGCGTGCACGTAGTAGTGCTGCGCGCCGACGTGATGCGGGTCGAGCGCGAGGACCCGCTCGAGGATCGCGACGATCTGGCGCGTGTGCTTCCGCGGCCGGCCGTCCTTGCTCCACTGGTTCCACGGGTTGAGGTCGAGGCCGGCCTCGGCGGCGAACGTCGCGGCGTGGAGGTCCGCGGGGTACCTGTTCATGACGTCGTTGACCATGCGCAGGAAGAACTCCTCGTCGCGATCGCCGCGGGGCGCGGGGCCGTACGGCTTGACGCCCGGCTCGTAGCGGCCGTCGAGCGCCCGGATGTAGGCCTGCTCCCGCGGGCTGGCGGACGCCGCCCGCGCGCTCGCCGCCTGGAAGTTCTCGTACGCCTTCCGGGCGCGGTCGAAGTCGGCGTCGAGGTTGATGTTCGCGCCGTACGCCCACGCGCGGCCCCAGTACGCCATCGCGAGGTTCGGGTCGTGCGCGAGCGCCCGGTCGAACGAGTAGATCGCGTCCTCGTGCGCGAAGCCGAAGAGCTGCGCGAGGCCCTGGTTGAACCACGACCGGGCCTCCGAGCTGCGCGTGGTCACGTCCATCGCGATCGCGCCGAGCCCGGGCTGGAACGTGATCGGGTTGGTGCGGCGCAGGAAGTACCGGTCCCACGGGCTGACCTCCGACCCGTCGAGGGCGTGGGCGCGCTCGGACGCCGCCGCGCCGGGAGCGAGGGGAGACAGGAGCGCCAGCACGGCGAGCGCGGCGAGCGCGGCGGCCAGCGAACGACACGGCAGGGACACCTGCACTCCTCTCACGGCCGCCTTACCAATGAGCGGAGTGTTATCAGATCCGGATGACGAAGCGTCAGCGCGACGCGTTCGCGGTGGCCGCGAGCCGCTCGCGCGCGATCCGGATCGCCTCCGGGTTGCTGTCGACCAGCACGTAGTGGCGGCCGAGCCGTGCGCACACGGCGCCGAGCGTCCCCGACCCCGCGAAGAAGTCGAGGCACCACCCGCCGGGCCGCGACGAGGCGGCGACGATCCGCCGCACGATCCCCTCGGGCTTCTGCGTCGGGTACCCGGTCTTCTCGCGC
>DATAAR010000146.1:0-10198 GCA_036259975.1 Solirubrobacteraceae bacterium
GTGCTGGCCGGCCTGCCGCGCGTGGATGACGCCAGCCTCGGCGAGCTCGCGCCGCTGCTGGCGGCCTGAGCCGCGGCGGGCGCGCGCCGGCGTCCCGGGGCCGCCTAGCGCGGCGGGCAGCGCAGCAGCGAGGCGGCGACGAGCTCGCGCTGGCTCGGCCGGCGCGGGCCGGCGGGGCGTTCCGCGCGCTCGCGCGGCGGCGCGGTCGGCGGCGCGCCGGGAGCGGGTCGACCCGAGCCGCGGTCACGCCGGAGTCGTTCTGGATCGGGCATCGCTCCAAGGCTAGTCCCTCGTGCGGCGCCGCGCGGCGGACATCGTCCGGTCGGAGGAGCGCCTCCACGAATCCTTCACAGATGGCGGGATCTCCGCATCCGCCGTTTCAGACCCTCGCGGGGGCCCGCGAGCCCCGGCAGCCCGCGTTACAACCCCGACCCTTACGCCGCCGGGCGCCGGCCACAGAACATGCCCTCCCGATAAGGGCCACGAAGGGGGTTGCAGGATGTCTGCTGACGGATCAGCGGCCGGGGGGTCGCGGCGTCAACGATGGCGTGCGGCGGTGGGGGCCGCCGTGGGGGCGGCGCTGTGCGTCGCCGCGATGGGCGTAGGGGCGGACCCGGCTCGGGCCGTCGAGCCGAACGGGGGCGACCTTGCGTTCATCCTCGAGCAGATCAAGCGCGCGGAGGCGCATGCCGCGGGCGGCCAGCTGCTTGGCACGGGACCGAACCAGATCTCGAGTCCGGTGCTTCCGTACGGGCTGCGGACGGTCAACGGCGAGCTCAACAACCTGATCCCGGAACAGGAGAAGTTCGGCGCCGCCGACCAGCTCTTCCCGCGGCTGTTGCCGCCGGTCTTCCGGGAGGGCGAGACCGGCGACATCGACGGGCCGGGCGGCGCGCCGCCGTCGTCGCAGGGCTACAGCGCGACGAGCGGCTTCGTGTTCGACTCCAGGCCGCGGACGATCTCGAACCTGATCGTCGACCAGAGCGAGAACAATCCGGCGGCGAAGACGGCCGCGGACGCGCTCGCACCCGAGGGTCAGCCGACCCCGAAGGACGGCGACAGCCTGGTCATCCCGAACGTCGCGCCGGACACGGGACTGTCGGCGCCGTACAACTCGTGGTTCACGCTGTTCGGGCAGTTCTTCGACCACGGCCTCGATCTCCTGACGAAGGGCGGCAACGGCACGGTCATCGTCCCGCTCAAGGACGACGACCCGCTGGTCCTCGGCCCGGACGGCACGGCCGGCACGGCCGACGATCTTCCGGTGCAGCGGCGCTTCATGGCGCTGACGCGCGCGAGGAACGCGCCCGGCGGCCGTGAGCACACGAACACGACGACGGCGTTCGTGGACCAGAACCAGACGTACACGTCGCACCCCTCGCACCAGGTGTTCCTGCGCGAGTACGAGCTGAACGCGGACGGGCGGCCCATCGCGACCGGCAAGCTGCTCGAGGGCGCCGCCCCGGACGGCCAGCAGGGCCGCGAAGGGCTCTCCAACTGGGACGAGGTCAAGACCCAGGCACGCGAGATCCTCGGGATCCAGCTCGACGACTACGACGCGCTGGACGTCCCGCTCGTGAAGACGGACCCCTACGGGCGGTTCATCCCGGACCCGGCCACCGGGTTTCCGCAGATCGTGACGAGCAGCGGAGTGGACCCGGAGACGAAGTCCGGCACCCCGACCGCGCCGGTGACCACGGAGGGCGCGCTCCGGACCGGGCACGCGTTCCTCGATGACATCGCCCACAGCGCGAACCCGGTGAGCGCCGAGACCGGCCAGCGGCTTCCCGCCGACGGAAACACCGTGATCGGCGGCGATCGCCCGCGGGGCACGTTCGACAACGAGCTGCTCGACAAGCACTTCATCACCGGCGACGGGCGCGGGAACGAGAACATCGGCCTCACCGCGGTCCATCACGTCTTCCACGCCGAGCACAACCTCCGCGTCGACGAGATCAGGGAACTGCTGCTCGACCAGCCCGAGACGGTTCAGAACGAGTGGAAGCTCCCGAACGGCGAATTCAGCGGCGAGCGCCTGTTCCAGGCCGCGCGGTTCGTGACCGAGATGGAGTACCAGCACCTCGTCTTCGAGGAGTTCGCCCGCAAGGTCCAGCCGCAGGTGAACGTCTTCGCCGGCTACCACACCGAGATCGACCCGGCGATCGTCGCCGAGTTCGCGCACACGGTCTACCGCTTCGGGCACTCCATGCTCCGCGAGAACGTCGACCGCACGACCGCGACCGGCGCGAGCAGGAACATCGGCCTGATCCAGGCGTTCCTCAACCCGCAGGAGTACGACAGCAACAACGCGCTCACCTCGAGCGAGGCGGCGGGCCAGATCGTGCGCGGCATGACGAAGCAGCGCGGCAGCGAGATCGACGAGTTCGTCACGGGCGCGCTGCGCAGCAACCTGCTCGGCCTGCCGCTGGACCTCGCCACGATCAACATGGCCCGCGGACGCGACACCGGCGTCCCGGGGCTGAACGCCGCACGCAAGGAGTTCTTCCGGATCACGGGGCACTCGGCCCTGCGGCCGTACAGCAGCTGGCATGACTTCGGGCGCGGCATCCGCCACCCGGAGTCGCTGGTCAACTTCGTGGCGGCGTACGGCCGGCACGACAACATCGTGAACGCGGCCACGTTCGCGGCGAAGCGAGACGAGGCCGCGAAGATCGTGGACCCGAACGCGACCGGCCGACCGGCCGACGCTGCCGCGTTCCTCAACGGCACGGGCGACTGGGCCGGCCGTGAGACCGGCCTGAACGACGTCGACTTCTGGGTCGGCGGCCTGGCCGAGAAGCAGATGCCCTTCGGCGGCCTCCTGGGGTCGACCTTCAACTTCGTCTTCGAGACGCAGATGGAGAAGCTCCAGGACGGCGACCGGATGTACTACCTGACCCGCACCGCGGGGCTGAACTTCCTCACCCAGCTCGAGGAGAACTCCTTCGCCGAGCTCGTGATGAGGACGACCGACACGAACCACCTGCCGCACGACATCTTCTCGCTGCCGGACTTCACGTTCGAGCTCGGGGGACTCGGGAGCGGCGTCGGCATCGAGGACGACGCCGAGACCGATGGCGTCGACGAGTCCACGCTGCTCGAGCGCGACCCGGACGGCACGGTGCGGTTCAACGGCCCCGAGCACGTCGTGTTCGGTGGCACGCCGGGCGACGACAAGGTCCACTCGAGCGAGGGCGACGACACCCTGTGGGGTGACGCCGGCAACGACGCGCTCGAAGGCGGGGCAGGCAACGACGCCATCAACGGCGGCGACGACAACGACATCCTCACGGACCTCTTCGGTGACGACAACATCAAGGGAGGCAAGGGGAACGACGCGATCAACGCCGGTGGCGGCTTCGACCTGATCCTGGCCGGGGCCGGCAAGGACTTCGTCGTGGCGGGGGCGGATCCGAAGGAGACGTTCGGCGGGCAGGGCGACGACTTCCTCATCGCCGGCGACTCGGCCGACACGCTCTTCGCCAACGAGGGCAACGACTGGATCGAGGGCGGCGCACAGGCCGACCTGCTCCAGGGCGAGAACGGCGACCCGTTCCAGGAGGGACGGCTCGGCGACGACGTCCTCATCGGCGACGGCGGTGACGATGACCTCGACTCCGAGGGCGGTGACGACATCATGGTCAGCGGCCCGGGGATCGAGCGCAGCGAGGGCATGATCGGCTTCGACTGGGTCACCCACCGCGGCGATCCCCAGGCGGCGAACGACGACATGCGGTTCACCGGCCTGCTGCCGCCGGACCTCGACAACATCCGCGAGCGCTTCGACAACGTCGAGGGGCTGTCCGGGTGGGACAAGAGCGACGTCCTGCGGGGCGACGACACCAACGCGGCGGCGCTGGGCGCCGACCACGCGCTCACCCGGCCTGATCTGATCGAGGGCCTCAGGGAGGTCATCGGCGCGCCGGCGACGGGCCCGGCCCGCTTCGACGCCGGCAACATCCTCCTCGGCGGTGGCAGCAGCGACATCCTCGAGGGCCGCGGCGGCGACGACATCATCGACGGCGACAAGTGGCTGAACGTGCGCATCGCCGTGCACGCCACGACGGACCCGGCGAGCGACGTCGTCGAGACCGTCGACAGCATGCGCGACGTGCAGGCCCGCGTGATGTCCGGTGAGATCGACGCGGGCCGGCTGCAGATCGTGCGTCGGATCGAGTCGACCGAGCCCGGTAACCACCTCGACACCGCCGTGTTCAGCGACGTGTTCGACAACTACACGTTCACGCCCACGACGCCGAGCCGGGAGGAGATGACCGTCACGCACTCGGGCGGCACGCAGGCCGACGGGACGGACACGCTCCGGAACATCGAGCGGCTCCAGTTCGCCGACCAGACGATCTCCATCACGGAGCTGGGCAACAGCCTGCCGGAGGGCGCGGTGAGCATCACCGGCACCCTCCCGCCGGTCGAGGGCCAGCAGCTGACCGCGACGGAGAACATCACGGATGCCAACGGCATCAGGCGCTCGTCGCTCACGTTCGCCTGGCAGTCAGACGGCGGCGAGGGCGCGTGGACCACGGTGGCCCTCGGCCAGACGTTCGCGCCGACCGATGAGGAGGTGGGCTCGGCCCTGCGGGTCGTGGCCACGTACGAGGACGGCAACGGCGTGCTCGAGCAGGTCATCTCCGCGCCGACGGACCCGGTCGGGAACGTCAACGACCCGGCGACGGGCGCGCCGACGCTGAACGATCTGACCCCGCAGGCCGGTCTGGCGCTGAGGGCGTCCAGCAACGGCATCGTCGATCCGGACGGGCTCGACACGGCGGTCTTCTCCTTCCAGTGGGAGCAGGAGACGGGCGACGACGTCTGGACGGAGATCGACGGCGCGACGCAGTCGACGTTCACGCCGGGCGACGATCAGGTCGGCGATCGCCTGCGCGTGGTGGTCAGGTTCACCGACGACGACGGGAACGCCGAGGTCCGGACGTCCGCGGCGACCGCGGCGGTCGCTGCGGCCGGTCCGCCCGCGCCGGGCGGCGGCGCGGGCCAGGGGGTCGGCCCCGGCCAGGGCGGCGGCCTCGGCCAGAACGCCTCGCCGCTGGCAGTCCCCGGCCTCGGCTCGCTGGCCGCGCCGGCCGCGCCGGCCGCCCAGGGCGCTCCCGGCACGACGGCCGGTCCGGGCCGCGCGGCCGGCCCGGCAGCCGCTGTCGCGCGGCTCTCGCGGGTGACCGTGTCCGCGACGGCCGGCTCGCCGATCACCGTCTCGGCGAACGTGCCGCGCGGCGCCCGCGTGGTCCGGATCCGCGTGTTCCGCCTGGGCGGCGGTGCGCGGGCGGCCAAGGCCGCGAGCCGCGGCAAGCTCGTCGCCACGGCGTACCGCCGGACCCCGCAGGCCAAGCGCTACCGCTTCCGGCTCACCGAGCGCAAGCTGCGGAACCTGAGGCCTGGGCGCTACCGCATCGAGGTGCGCGCCGGCCGTGACCGCAGCAAGCTCGGGCCGGTCGCGATGCGGAGCGTCACGGTGAAGGCCGCCGGGACGGGGGCGCGCCGGCGGTGATGTGAGCGTGCCCAAAGCCGCGGCGCCGGCGCGCGCCGCGGCACCCCCGGGCAAGAGAGGGGCGGCCGCCACGGACTGGCGGCCGCTCCTCGCGTTTCGGGGGCCGTCAGTCCTCAAGCCACTCGGTGTCGAACCGCGGGCTGACGTGAATGTCGATCTGGCGCAACCGGCCCTCGCCGGCGTTGAAGAAGCGGTGGGGAAGGCCCGCCGGAACGACCACGATGTCCCCGGCGCTCGCGTCGAGCTCGCGCTCGCCGGCGAGGTACGCGGCTCGCCCCTCCAGCACGACGAACACCTCCTCGTAGGGGTGGCGGTGCAGGCGCGGGCCGGACCCGGGCGGCGCGTCGACGAGGATGAGGCAGATGCGGGCGCCGCCGCCGTGGTCGGCGCCGACGAACTCCGGAGAGCCGGCGTCCACGGCGAGATCGGCGCGGTTGACGACGTAGGGCTCGCCCGCCGCCATGGGGTCGCGCTCAGCGCGCCGCGTCGTGCTCCCGCACGAGGCGCCTGGGCGCCCGGATGCGCCAGGCGTCCTCGAGCAGCTCGGCCAGCTCAGTGGGATCGACGGACTCGAGCCTTACGAGGACGTACGGGTGCCCGTCGTAGTGCGGCGTCGAGAAGAAGACGTCCGGCTGGCTCTGGAGCAGCGCCTCGCGCTCGCCGAGGTCGGCGACGCGCAGCACCAGCGCGCGCGGCTCGCTGCGCAGCCGGCACATCATCGGCTTGCCGCGCACGCGCAGCGCGGGCGTGCCGAACGACGTCGCGACCTCCACCTCCGGAAGCCGTGTCCCGATCTCGACGACGTCCTCCCACGTCGGCATGCCCGCAACCTAGCGCGCCCGCTGGCCGTTGTCAGAGCGCGGCGAGAAACGCGCCCATGCGATCGAGGCCCACCTCCAGCCGCTCGCGCGACGTCGCGTACGAGAGGCGCAGATGGTCCGCGCCGGCCGCGCCGAACGCGGTGCCCGCGAGCAGCGCGACGCCGGCCTCCTCGAGCAGGCGCCGGGCGAGCTCGTCGGCCGCAAGCGGGACGCGCGAGACGTTCGGGAACGCGTAGAAGGCGCCGTGCGGCGTGCGGCACGACACGCCGTCGAGGCCCTGGAGGCGCGCGACGACGAGGTCGCGGCGGGCGCGGAACTCGGCCAGCATCCCGTCCACGTCGTCCTGCGGCCCGGTCAGCGCCGCGACGCCGGCGCGCTGCACGAACGGCGGCACGCACGAGGTCGAGTTCACGAGGAAGCGCGTGAGCGGCTCGACCAGCGGCTCGGGCACCGCGGCGTACCCGCAGCGCCAGCCGGTCATCGCGTAGGTCTTCGAGAAGCTGTCGACGACGACCGTGCGCTCGAGCATCCCGGGCTGCGACGCGATCGACGCGAACGCGCCCTCGTAGAGCAGCCGCCCGTAGACCTCGTCCGACAGCACCCACGCCGCGCTCTCCCGCACGACGTCGGCCGCGGCGGCGAGCGTCTCCGGCGCGAGCACGCCGCCGGTGGGGTTGTGCGGCGAGTTGAGGATCACGAGCTTGGTCCGCGGTGTGACCCGCGCGCGCAGCTCGTCAGGCGAGAACGCGAAGTCGGCGGCCTCCTGCAGCGCGAGCGGGACCGGCGTGGCGCCGGCGAAGCGGATCGCCGACTCGTAGATCGGGAAGCCGGGGTCGGGGTGGATGACCTCGTCGCCGGGCTCGCAGGTGGCCAGGACCGTGAAGAGCAGGAACGGCTTGGCCCCGTTCGCGACGATCAGGCGCTCGGGCGCGACCTCGACGCCGCGCGTGCGCGAGAGCTCCGCGGCGGCCGCCTCGCGGAGCTCGGGGATGCCGGGCGCCGGGCAGTAGCCGGTCTCCCCCGCCCGGACCGCCGCGAACGCCGCCTCGGCGACGTGCGCGGGCGTCGGGAAGTCGGGCTCGCCGATCTCCAGGTGCACGACGTCGCCCCCGGCGCGCTCGATCTGGCCGGCCCGGGCGAGCACCGCGAATGCGCCCTCGGTGCCGAGGCGCAGTGCGCTCGGCGCCGGCATGGGCGCTGCGGCGCGCGGCGGCATCGCCGGAGTGTAGGAACGCACCCCGGCTCAGTACGCATGCACGCGAGGCCACTCGAGCTCGACGCCGGCGCGCGTGAGCCGCGCTGGAAGTCGGCGAGCAGGCCGGGGTCGGCGCGCACCGCGCGCGGCAGCGTGCGCCGGGACGCGCAGAACGCGGCGAGCTCCCCCGCCGCCTCGCCGGCGTTCCACCCGACCGGATGCAGCCGGTAGGCGCCGTTCGTGATGTGCGTCGTGGCGATGTCCTTCGCGGCGGCGAGGAGGTTGTCGAGGCGCACGGGGATCAGCGCGCCCAGCGGGATCTGGAACGGGCAGCACGCGACGTCGACGTAGCCGTCGCCGCCGGTCGACGGGTGCAGGTCGATCCGGTACTGGCCGATCCCGACGGTGTCGGGAAACCGCACGGCCCCCGCCTCGCCGCGCACGTCGAACGCGATGTCCTGCTCGAGGACCGTGCGCTCGCCGCGGATCCGGCGCGACTCGCGCACGTAGAGCGCGGGCGCCAGCCCGTCGCGGGTGTCGCCCACCACGTCCCCACGGAGCCGCAGCCCGGGCCAGCCCGCGCCCCCGTCGGGACGCGGGGCCTCGGTCTGCAGCCAGTGCAGGAACGACAGGCTGAGCGCACGCGCCGCGCCGCGGTGCGCGGCGGCCTCCTCGGCGCCGACCTCGAACACGGGCCCGCCCGTGTAGTCCAGCTGCGGCCAGTTGGCGAGCGTGACGTCGCTGCGGTACGCGCCCGCGACGAAGTTTCCGCGCGCGGCGATCCGCCGGAACAGCCAGAGGTCGCGGTCGAGACCCGACGCGGACAGGTCGGGGCCGATCGCCGCCGGGTCGCCCGGGGGATTCGGCACGAACGTGCGCGCCAGCGGCGCGCTCGTGCGCGGGTCGGGCGCGACGATCGAGAGCTGGCCCTCGGGGAACCACGCCGGCCGGCGCGCGCGCCACTCCGCGTAGTCGGCCGGGCGCTCGATGGTGTGGTCGTCACCGTCGAGGTGCTCGAGCGCGAAGCACGCCGTCACCGCCTGCATGTTCAACGGCTGCGCGGTCCCGGGCGCGTGCGGCTCGCCGGTGTCCGCGCGCGACTCGAAGCCGGTCACGTACTCGGCGCCGCACAGCGGGAGCGGCTCGCCGGTCTCCGTCGCGTCGAGGATCCAGTCGGCCCACACGATCCGCTCGTCGCCGGAGCGCAGGTCGCGCACGGTGACCGCCCGCACGCGGTCGCCGTCGACGAGCGCGCGGACCGGCGCATGTCCGGTGAGGACGGACAGACGGCCGGTCGAGCGGTGCGGCGCGAGCAGCGCCTCGATCGCCGCCACGCCGACGCGGGGCTCGTGCGACAGCGCGCTGACGAAGCTCGCGCCCGGGTTCAGCGCGCGCCGCGCCCGCGCGGCCTCGGTCAGCGGGTAGTGGCGCCGGTAGTAGGCGCGGATCCCGTCGCGCAGCGCGCGGTAGCGCGCGGTGCAGCCGAAGCGCTCGATCCACGGGTGCTCGTCGGGCGGCACCGCCTGCGAGGTGAGCTGCCCGCCGAGCCACGCGTGCTCCTCGACGAGCACGACGTCGACGCCGCGGGCACACGCCGCCAGCGCCGCCGCGACGCCGCCCAGGCCGCCGCCGGCGACCAGCACCTCGGTGCGCGCCTCGGGCATCGGCGCACGGTATGGGTCCACCGGCGCGGCGGCGACCGCGTACGCTGCCGCCATGGCGCAACAGAAGTGGTGGGGCTGGGGCGACGGCAGCGTCGCCTTCTCGCACGCGGACAAGCCGGACCTCGGCCCGTTCCTCGAGCGCCACCTCGGCATCGACGTCGAGCATGTCGCCGCGCACCCGCCGCGCTTCGAGGACCTCGACATCCCCGAGCCCCAGCTCCAGCCGGAGCTGCGCGCCGCGCTCGAGGAGGCGGTGGGCGCCGCGCACGTCGCGACCGACGCGCTCGAGCGCCTCACGCGCGCGCGCGGGAAGAGCCTGCGCGACCTCGTCCGCGCCCGCGGCGGCGACATCGGGCGGCTGCCCGACGTGGTCGTGAGCCCCGCCGCGGAGGCCGAGCTCGAGGCCATCATGGCCGCCGCGCTCGACGCCGACGCGGTGCTGATCCCGTTCGGCGGCGGCACGAACATCTCCGGCAGCCTCGAGGCGGCGGCCGACGAGGCGCGCACCGTGGTGTCGGTCGACATGACGCGCATGGGCCGCGTGCTCGAGATCGACGAGACCTCCCAGCTCGCGCGCGTGCAGGCCGGCGCGTTCGGCCCGGACCTCGAGGCGCAGCTCAACGCCCGCGGCTGGACCGTCGGCCACTTCCCCGACAGCTTCACGCACTCGACGCTCGGGGGCTGGATCGCGACGCGCTCGTCGGGCATGCAGTCCGACAAGTACGGCGACGTCGCCGACCTCACCCGCGCCGTGCGCGTCGTCACCCCGGCGGGCGTGCTCGTGACCCGCCCCGTGCCGCACGCCTCGACCGGCCCGAGCGTGCGCGAGATGGTGCTCGGCAGCGAGGGCCGCCTGGGAATCATCAGCGAGGCGACCGTCCAGGTCCATCGCGTGCCGGCCGAGCGCAGGATCCTCGGCTACCTGCTCCCCGACTGGCCCCGCGCGCTCGCGGCCATGCGCGAGATCGCCGGGCTCGACGCGCGGCCATCGGTCACGCGC
>DATAAR010000147.1:0-13101 GCA_036259975.1 Solirubrobacteraceae bacterium
GTCGTCGCCGCCGCGGCCCCGGCCGCGCCCGCGGCCGCCGCCGCCGTCGCCTCCGCCGCCGTGGTCGTCGAAGCCGGAGTCGTCGCTGCCGCGCCCGCGACCGCCGTGGTCGTCGAAGCCGGAGTCGTCGCTGCCGCGCCCGCGGCCGCGGCCGTCCTCGCCGGGGCCGTCGTCGGAACCCCGGCCCCGGCCGCGCCGGTCGTCGGTCCCGGCGCCGTGGTCACGGCCGCGTCCCCGGTGGCGGTGCCGATGGGTCGTCGACGTGGTGCTCGCTCCCGTCGTGGTCGCGCCGGTCGTGGTCGCGCGGCTCGTGGTCGTGCCGGTCGTGGTCGTGCCGGTCGTGGTGCCCGGCGCCGTGGTCGTCGTGGTTTCCTGGGTCGTGGCGCCCGTAGTGGTGCCGCCCAGGTCGTCGGCGCCGTTCGAGCCCACGGCGCCCATGGCCACGATCGCCCCGGCGGCCAGGGCGCCGCTCAGCGCGGCGGCGAGCAGGATGCGGCGCATGTCAGTTGTCCCCGCCGTGGCGACCGCCGCCGCCCGAGCGCTCGACCTCGAGCGCGACCCACGCGCCGTTGGAGCGGCGGACGATGGCCTCGATGCGGGTCTGGCCGCGGCGCAGGCCGGAGAAGCCGGCGATGCGCTCAAAGCGGGTGCGGCTCGTGACGCGGATCGTGGCGGTGCCGCGCTCGGTGTCGCGCAGGCGGAACGTGCGGGCGCTGCGGTTGACGGACACCACCGTGCCCTCGAACTGGCGGGTCGCCGCCTGGGTCGCCGGGGCGGTCTGGGTTGCGGGCGCGGCGGCCTGCGCCGCACCGGCCGTCCCGAGCGCGCTGAGCGCGGCGGTGACGGCGGCGATCTTCCTGATCCTCATGACGTCCTCCTGCTGGGGTCGCTTCCGGTGTGGTCACAGGATGCGCCCGTCGCACCCAACCGCCGGGAAGCGCCGGGTCAGGGATTCGCCAGCGAAGGGTTAAGAGATGGTTCAGCCGGCCAGCGCGACCGCGGCGGCGACGAGGTCGGCATTGCCGGCGGCGCGCGTGCCGTCCTCGAGCTCGAGCGTGTCCTCGAGCCCGACGCGGATGTCGTGCCCGGCCTGCACCGCTCGCCGCAGCACGGCCCACGTGGCGCGCTCGGCGCCATGGTGCAGGCGCGGGGCGTCGATCCCGGCGCGGTCGAGCGCGCGGTCGATCGCCGCGGCCCGCGCCACCGCCGTGGCGGCGTCGTGGTCCTCGGCCTCGACGAGCACGCGCACGAGCGCGGCGGCGAAGCCGCTCTCGGCCAGCGCCCCGACGTCGCCGACGCTCCACACGCCCGCCTCGACGCCGATCCTCGACTCGCGCAGCGCGGCCATGACCTCGCGGTGGCCGTCCTCGGACAGGTTCACCGAAGCGAAGTCCGGGCCGCTCTTCCACGAGCGGATCGCCGCGACGCGCGCGGCCACGTCGGGCGCGATCCACGCGGCGGTCGACACGCCGACCGGCAGTCCCGGGCACGCGGCGCGGATCGCCGCGACGGCCGTGTCGATCACCGGCGCGTCGAGCGCCTCCGCCCCGTCGGCGTCACGCGGGTGCACGTGGAACGACCGCGCGCCGGCGGCCGCCGCGGCGCGCGCCTCCGCGGCCAGCTCGGCGGCGGTGACCGGCAGCGCCGGGTGCGCGCCGGCGGGCCGCGTGCCGTTCAGGCAGGACTGGACGTGAATCCCCATGCGACGCGCAGGATCGTCCGCGCGACGGACAGCAGGTCCTCGACGCGGACGCGCTCGTCGACCGCATGGGCGAGCTCGATGCCGCGGGGACCGACCATGACGCAGGGAATCCCGCGGGCGCAGAACAGCCGCATGTCCGCGCCCCACGGCACGCCCGCGACACGCGCCGGCGCGCCGCGCTCCGCCGACACCGCGTCGCGGACCAGCACGGCGAATGGGTCGTCGGCGGGCGTCTCGCCCGGCGCGAACTGGCCGCCGCGCCACCGCACGCTCGCCGCGCCGTCGCCCGCGGCGGCGACGACCGCCTCGACCGCGGCCCGAGCCTCGTCCAGCGACTCGCCGACGCGGACCGGGGCGCGGCCGGCGAACACGAGCCGGTCGGGCACGGTGCTCGGCCACTCCCCCGCCCCGACCTTGCCGACGACAAGCGGATACGGCAGCTCGAGCTCGCGCATGAGCGGGTGCCGGACGTCGGCGTTCACGGCGCGCTCGTGGTCGGCCAGCGCAACGTGCACGGGCACGTAGCGGTCGATCGCCGAGACGCCCTCGAGGCGGTGCGCGGCATGCGCCGAGACGCCCTCGACGACGCCCTCGAAGACGATCGAGCCGGCCTGCGCGCAGACGACGTCGAAGCCGGTCGGCTCGGGGATGAGGCACGCGTCGAAGGCGCTGTCGCGCTCGAGCGCGGCGAGCGTCCCCAGGCCGCCGTCCTCCTCTGACGAGACCGCGAGCAGCACGACCTCGCCGTGGGGCGCGCGCGCGCCCAGCGCGCCGAGCGCGTGCAGCGCGGCGACGACGGCGCCCTTCATGTCGACCGCCCCCCGGCCCCAGACGAAGCCGTCCTCGATCGCCCCGGACCACGGCCCGTGGCGCCACGCCGCGGTGCCGGGCGGCACCACGTCGACGTGCCCGTTGAGCGCCAGCCGCGGCCCGTCGTCCCGGGCGCCGGGCACCGCGACCGTCAGGCCGAGGAGCTCGGTTCGCGGGCCCTCCTCGCCGGGGTGGTCGGGGTGCGCGCGCAGCACCTCGAGGTCGTGCTCGTGCAGCTCGGCGTGCAGTCCGAGCGCCTCCGCCAGCTCGCCGAGGCGCTCGAGCGCCGCGCGCTCGTCGCCGGTGACGCTCGGCACCTGCACGAGCGCCGCGACGTCACGCGCGAGGGCGGTCGCGTCGAGACGCCCGAGCGCGGCGTCCAGCCCCTCCACGGTCTACGGCGCCGCGAGCTCGCGCGGGCGGGCGGTGACCGGCGGCACCTCGGCCGCGAGCCGCGCCTTTCGCACGGCGTTCGACATCGCGCGGACGTACGCCATGCCGGCGGCCTCGAGGATGTCCGTCGCGACGCCCTGGCCGCCCGCCGACTGGCCGTGGTACTCCACGACGACGGACGTCTCGCCGAGCGCGTCCTCGCCGCCGGTGACCGCCTCGACCCGGAACTCGCGCAGCCGCGCGTCGATGCCGGTCGCGGCGTTGACGGCACGGAAGATCGCGTCGACGGGGCCGTCCCCGGTGAACGAGCCCTCGCGCTCCTCGCCGTCCGGCGTGCGGACGGCGACGGTGGCGTGCGGCGGGCGCCGCGTGGACGCCTCGACGTCGAACCAGAGCAGCGAGTAGGCGCCGAGATCCTCGCGGAGCTCGTCGGTGACCAGCGCCTCCAGGTCCATCGCGGTGACCTGCTTCTTCTTGTCCGCGATGTCCTTGAAGCGCTTGAAGGCCGTGTTCAGCGCCTGGCCCTCGACCTGGTAGCCCAGCTCGTGCAGCGCCTGGCGCAGCGCGTGGCGGCCTGAGTGCTTGCCCAGCACGATCTGGTTGGCGTCGTTGCCGACCGTCGCCGCATCCATGATCTCGTAGGTCGAGCGCTCCTTGAGCACGCCGTCCTGGTGGATGCCGGACTCGTGCGCGAAGGCGTTGCGCCCCACGATGGCCTTGTTCGGCTGCACGGGGTAGCCGGTCAGGCGCGAGATCAGGCGGCTCGTGCGCGCCAGCTCCGTCGTGACGATGCCCGTGTGGAGGCCGATGTCCTCGCGGCGCGTGTGCAGCAGCATCACGATCTCCTCGAGCGACGCGTTGCCCGCGCGCTCGCCGATGCCGTTGACCGCGCACTCGACCTGGCGTGCCCCGGCGCGCACGCCGGCGAACGAGTTCGCCACCGCCAGGCCCAGGTCGTCGTGGCAGTGCACCGAGAGGACGACGTCGTGCAGGCCGGGCACCAGCTCGTACAGCCGCCCCAGGAACGCCGCGTACTCGTGCGGCATCGCATAGCCGACGGTGTCGGGCACGTTGATCGTGGTCGCGCCCTCGTCGATCGCGATCTGGAGCACCTCGGCGGTGAACTCGACGTCCGCGCGGGTGGCGTCCATCGGCGAGAACTCGACGTCGTCGCACAGCGAGCGCGCGTGGGCGACGGCGGCGCGGGCCTGACCCTTGACGTCCTCGCGCGTGGACTGCAGCTGGTGCTCGATGTGGATGTCGGAGGTCGACAGGAACGTGTGGATGCGCGGGCGCTCGGCCTCGCGCACCGCCTCCCACGCGCGGTCGACGTCGGCCGCGTGGGCGCGGGCCAGGCCGGCGACGACCGGGCCGTGCACCTCGCGGGCGATCGCCTGCACCGCCTCGAAGTCGCCCGGCGAGGCAATCGGGAACCCGGCCTCGATGACGTCGACGCCCAGCCGCGCGAGCTGGTGGGCGATCTCCAGCTTCTCGGCCGTGTTCAGCGAGATGCCGGGCGACTGCTCGCCGTCGCGCAGCGTCGTGTCGAAGATCAGTACTCGATCGGGTTCCATGTCGTTCGCTCCTTTCGGCTTGGTCCTGCGGCTTCTCTCTGGGCTGGGTTCGCGGCTCTCGCGGCCGCCACGCGCTATTCCCCCCGGAGGGGGAGGAGGAGAAGTCGAAGGGCAGGCCGGAACGACATGCGGCCCTGAGGCTAGCGAAGGTCGACGCGGCCGCGCAAGCCGGGCCGTCCTACGAGGACGTGAGCGCATCGACGAGGGACCCGGCGTCGAACGCGCCCTCGACGAGGCGGCCGTTGGCGAAGAAGCCCGGGGTGCCGGTGACGCCGCTGCGCCGGCCGCTCTCGCGGTCGCGCTCGACGCGCGCGGCGTGCGTGCCCGCCCGCAGCTCCGCGCGCAGCCGGTCCGCGTCGAGGGCCAGCCGCGCCGCGGTGGCGACGATCTCGTCCTCGTGCAGCCGGCCTCCGCTGGCGTACAGGGCGTCGTGCATCTCCCAGAACGCGCCCTGAGCCGCGGCCGCCTCGGACGCCTCGGCCGCGCGACGCGCGTCGGGGTGCAGCTCCTCGATCGGGAAGTGGCGGAACGCGAAGCGCAGCTCGTCGCCGAGGCGGTCGCGAACGCGCCGCACCGAGCCCTGCGCGGCGGTGCAGTACGGGCACTGGAAGTCGCCGTACATGACGAGTTCGAGCGGCGCGCCGGGCGGGCCGGCGACGTGGTCGCCCGGGCCGAGCGGCGGATCGAGCCGGGCGGCCATCGGCCGCATCGTAGACTCGGGCGTCCCTGGGCGGCCTCGAGTTCCTCATCGTCCTGCTGCTCGCCGCCGCCGCGCTCGTGCGGCTGGCCGACCTTGCCGCGATCCCGTACCCGATCGTGCTCGTCGTGGGCGGCCTGGCGATCGGGCTCGTCCCGGCACTGCCCGATGTGGCCCTCGAGCCGGAGATCGTGTTCCTCGTTTTCCTGCCGCCGCTGCTGCACGCGGCCGGCTACCAGTCCTCGCCGCGCGAGCTGCGCGCCGAGATCCGCGGGCTCAGCTTCCTCGCCATCGCGCTCGTGCTCCTGACGATGGGCGCGGTCGCGGTGGTCGCGCACGCGCTCGTGCCGGGGCTGAGCTGGCAGGCGGCGTTCGTGCTCGGCGCGGTGGTCGCGCCGACGGACCCGGTCTCGGCGGCGGCGACGTTCACGCGCATCCCGGTGCCCGAGCGCGTGAGCCTGCTCGTCGAGGGCGAGGCGATGCTCAACGACGCCACGGCGCTGGTCGCCTACCGCCTCGCCGTGGCGGCCGCGCTCAGCGGGACGTTCGATGCGGGGACGGCCGCCGTCGACTTCGTGCTGTCCGCGGCGGGCGGGATCGGGATCGGGCTGGCCGCCGGGTGGCTCGAGGTGCGCGTCCTGCGCCGTCAGGCCGACACGGCGCTCACGATCTTCCTGACCGTCGGCGCGGCGTACGGCGCCTACATCGCTGCGGAGGAGGCCGGTGCGTCGGGCGTGCTCGCGGCGGTGACGAGCGGGCTCTACCTCGGCTGGTTCTCGCACGTCGCGTTCGATGCGGACACGCGCCTGACCGCCATCGGGTTCTGGCAGGTGCTCGTGTTCGGGCTCAACGCGATGCTGTTCACGCTGCTCGGCCTGGCGCTTCCCGGGCTCGTCGACGAGCTGCGCGGCGAGCTGTCGCTCGGCGAGTTGACCGGCGCCGCGTTGGTCGTGAGCCTCACCGTGATCGGGGTGCGGGTGGCGGCGCAGTTCGTCCCGTTCGCGTTCCCGGGCGGCAGCTGGCGCGAGCGGGTGGTCGTCGGGTGGAGCGGGATGCGCGGGGCGATCTCGCTCGCCGCCGCGCTGTCGATACCGCTCTCGGTCGAGGCCCGGCCCCAGATCCTCTACCTCACGTTCGTCGTGCTGCTCGTCACGCTCGTCGGCCAGGGTCTGACGCTGCCCGCGCTCCTGCACGTCCTGCGCGTCGAGGGCCCGCGGCAGTGGATGCCCGACGAGGCGGTCGCCCGGCTCGAGGCCGCGCAGGCGGCGCTCGACCGCCTCGACGAGCTCGGGGACGAGGGCCTCGACGAGGACGTCCTGCGCCGGCTGCGGGAGATCTACCGGGAGCGCTTCCGGGCGTGCATGGCCGTCATCGGCGGCCAGGACGGCCGGCCGCCGCCCGACCCGCGCCGCGAGTACGGCGCGGTGCGCCGCGACCTCATCAACGTCGAGCGCGAGACGCTGCTGCGGCTGCGGAACGCCGGGCGGCTGCGGCAGGAGACATGGCGGCTGATCGAGCGCGACCTCGACCTCGACGAGGCGCGGCTGCCGGTGTAGCTGCCGCGGGCGGGTGGGCCGGTGCGCCGCTTCGCATAGGTTCCGACCGATGCTCGAGGTGCGCACGACCGACTACCACACCGCCGGCGAGCCGTTCCGGATCGTGACCGCGGGGGCGCCGGAGCTGCCGGGCGCGACGGTGCGCGAGCGCCGCGAGCACGCGCGCCGCAGCGCGGCGGCCGAGACGCTGCGGCGGCTGTTGTGCCACGAGCCGCGCGGACACGCGGACATGTACGGCGGGCTCGTCGTGGCGCCCGACGACCCGGGCGCGCGGCTCGGCGTCCTGTTCTGGCACAAGGACGGCTGGTCGACCGCGTGCGGGCACGGGACGATCGCGCTCGGCGCGTGGGCGGTCCACACCGGGCTCGTGGACGCGACGGCCGACGGCGACACCGAGGTGGCGATCGACGTGCCTTCGGGGCGGGTCGCTGCGCGCGTGCGCTGCGCGGGCGGCGTCGTCGAGGCGGTGACGTTCCGCAACGTTCCCGCATACGTGCTCGCCCGCGACGTCCCCGTGGAGACCTCGCGCGGCCGCCTCGCGGTCGACGTCGCCTACGGCGGCGCGATCTACGCCACGCTGCCCGCCGCCGCCGCCGGGCTCGCCGTCGGGCCGGAGCACTACGCCGCGCTGATCGACCTCGGCCGGGAGGTGAAGGCGGCGCTCGCGGGCAGCCCGGTCGCGCGGCATCCGGCCGACGACCGTCTCTCGGGCATCTACGGGACGATCCTGTTCGACGATCTCGGCGACACGGGCGCCGGACCGCACCAGCGCAACGCGACGGTGTTCGCCGACGGCGAGGTCGACCGGTCGCCGTGCGGGTCGGGCACGTCGGCGCGCGTCGCGCTGCTGGCGGCCGACGGCCGCCTGCCGCCCGGCGCGGTGCTCATGCACGACTCGATCGTCGGCACGACGTTCCGGGCGCGGGCCGTCGGGCACGTGTCCGCCGATGGCCGTGACGCGGTCGTCTCCGAGGTCGAGGGCGCGGCGTACCAGACCGGCGAGCATCGCTTCGTGCTCGATCCGCGCGACCCCGTGGGAACCGGCTTCGTGCTGCGATGAGCGGGGTGGGCGGGATCCCATTTCTCGACGCAGGCACGGTCGCGTCGCTGCTCGGCCCCACGGATGCGATCGACGCCCTCGAGGCGGCGCTGCGCGCGGGGCTCGACCCGGAGGCCGACCCGCCGCGCGCAGCGGTGCCCGCCGGCGCCGGCCACGGCGAGCTGCTGCTCATGCCGTCGAGCTCGGCCGGGGCCGTCGGCGTCAAGCTCGTCAGCGTCGCGCCCGAGAACGCGGCTCGCGGGCTGCCGCGCGTCCAGGGCGTCTACGTGCTCTTCGACGCCGACACGCTCGCACCGGCGGCGCTGGTGGACGGCATCGCGCTGACGAACGTGCGCACCGCGGCGGTCTCCGCGCTCGCCGTGCGCCACCTCGCCGCCGGCGACGCGCGGCGGCTGCTCGTCTTCGGCACCGGGCCGCAGGCGTGGGCGCACGTCGGCGCGTTGCGGGCGGTGCGGCCGGTCGAGCACGTCGACGTGGTCGCGCGCGACCGGGGCCGCCTGGAGGCGTTCGCGGGGCGCTGCGAGGCGGCGGGCCTGAGCGCCGCCGTGGCGACCGACGCGGACGCCGCGGTCCGCGCCGCCGACCTGGTCGTCTGCGCGACGACCGCCCGCGAGCCGCTGTTCGACAGCGACGGCGTGGCCGACCACGCTACGGTCGTGGCGATCGGGTCGCACGAGCCCGACGCGCGCGAGGTCGACGAGGGGCTCCTCGCGCGCGCGACCGTGGTCGTCGAGGCGCGCACGGCGGCGCTGCGCGAGGCCGGCGACGTGATCGCCGCCGTCCGCGCGCGGCGGTGCGCGCCCGAGGCGCTGCACCCGCTCGACGCGCTCGTGCGCGGCGAGGTCGAGGTGCAGCCGGGCTACCCGCGGCTGTTCAAGAGCACCGGCATGGCGTGGGAGGACGCGGTCCTCGCCGCCGCCCTGCACGCGCGCGCCGGCGGCGGGAGATAGCCGGCGCCGCCGGCGTGTGCGCCGGGCTACGCGTTCGCCGGTGCGCTCGCCACGTCGTCCGCGAGGACCGCCGGGTCGGCGACCTCGCGGCGGCGGCGGAAGAACTCGCGGTGGCCCGTCAGGTACCAGATCGCCATGAGCACCGGGCCGATGAGCAGGAAGCCGAGCCCGATCACGAGCGGCGAGCCGATCCCGAAGTACGTCGTCGAGCCGGCGTCGTCGGCGCTCAGGTCGAAGCACGACTTGACGAAGATCGCCATGAGCGCGAGGCCGCCGAGGAACGGCGCCACGCCGACGAGCCAGAAGTTGCGCGCGCTCTTCGTCAGCTCGCGCCGGTAGTACCAGGCGCACCCCAGGCCGGTGATGCCGTAGTAGAAGGCGATCATCAGGCCGAGCGCCGTGATCGAGTCGAGCAGGATGTCCTCGCTGACGATCGTCAGGCCGACGTACCAGAGGATCGACAGGGCGCCCATCCACCACGTTGCGACGTCGGGCGTCTGGTAGCGCTGGTGGATGTTGCCGAACATCTTCGGGAACGCCTTCTGGCGCGCCATCGACAGCGCGGTGCGGGAGGTCGGCAGGATCGTCGTCTGCGTCGACGCCGCCGCCGAGGTGAGCACGGCGATGATCACGATCTTGCCGAGCAGGTCCGAGCCGAAGACGTCGTTCGCGAGCAGTCCGAGCACGTCGCCGCTCTCGTCGTTGGCGAGCCGGTCGGTGCCGCCGAACGCGATGGCGGCGGTCGAGACGATGACGTAGATGCCGACCAGGATGATCGTCGCCGTGATCGCGGCTCGGCCCGGCACGTTCTCGGAGTCCTCGGTCTCCTCGGTCACGGTCACGAGGCTGTCCCAGCCCCAGTAGATGAACACGGCGAGCAGGACGCCGGAGATCAGCGCGCTCGACGAGTCGATCGCGAACGGCGAGAACCACGACACGTCCGGCGAGATGGACCCCGCCGGGGCGTCGCCGGCCCACACGCGCACGAGCGCGACGACGGCGAAGATCGCCAGCGTCACGACCTCGGCGGTGAGCAGCCAGCGCTGCGTGCGCGCGTTGAGCTCGATGCCGATCACGCAGATGTAGGTCATGACCGCGATCCACAGGACGCCGACGGCGGTCACCGCGGCCGTCGATGGCTCGTCGATGTCGAACAGCAGGAACGTGTACAGGCCGGCGATCTGGGCCAGGTTGGCCATGACGATGATGTCCGCGACGACGATCGCCCAGCCCCCGAGCCAGCCGGCGCGCGGGCCGAACGCCTTCGTGACCCAGGTGAACGTCGTGCCCGCGTCCGGGTCGGCCTTGTTCATGTACTTGTAGGCCATCGCCACGAGCAGCATCGGGACGAAGGCGACGAGGAACACGGCCGGTGCGTGCACGCCGACGCCCTCGACGGCGACGACGAACCCGAGCACGGCGGCGAGGCTGTAGCCCGGAGCGGTCGAGGCGACGCCGATGACGACGCTCGACGCGAACCCGATCGCGTTGGCCCTCAGCCCCTTCTGCAGGGGCCGCGCCTCAGGGGGCTCCTGCACGCCCGCGCTGGCTGCCATGTCCGTTCCTCCTCCTCGTGTCCGATGCGTCGCTCGCTGCGAACCGCGCGAGCGTACTGGCGCGTTGGACGGTTCGGAGGCGGATGCGCGCAGGATTGTGCGGTACGGCCCAGGAGCGGTACACCCCGCGGGCGGGATGTTGTCCAATGTGGACAGCGCGGCGTCCGCGTTGCCTTTCTGTGCGCCGGGTGGCCGCCCGCCGAGGGCGGCTGTACTTTCGAAGGCGTGCGCCGCGATACCGGTTTCACGACGGCCGACGCCCAGGACGACTTCCAGCGCGCGCGGCGCCGGCAGCTCATGTCGCAGCTCGCCCGCCGGATCAGCCGGGACCCCGGCGACGTGGACGTCATCCTCCCGTTCGACGAGGTCGTCGCGGCGCTGGGACGGGTCGAGGAGCGCTACATCGGCCTGCAGACGATCGACCTCGACACCGTCCTCGGCACGGTGGGCCGCGAGCGCGGCGGCTTCGACCGCCAGTTCCGGCCGACCACCGCGCGGGTCCGGGCGCGCTGGGAGCGGATCGCCAACGCCGCGCGCCGCGGCGAGACGCTCCCGCCCATCTCGGTGTACCGGATCGGCGACGTGCATTTCGTGCGCGACGGCCACCACCGCGTGTCGGTCGCCCGCGCGCTCGGGCGCGGCACGATCGACGCCTACGTCGTCGAGGTCGTGACGCGGGTCGGCGCCGAGCGCTCGCTGCGCCTCGGCGACCTGCCGCTCAAGAGCCACGAACGGCTGTTCCACGAGCGGGTGCCGCTCGCCGCCCGCGCGCGCGAGCGCATCCAGCTGAGCGATCCGTGGGACTTCGGCGCACTCGCCGAGGGCGTCGAGGCGTGGGCGTTCCGCGCCACGCAGGACCGCGCCGAGTTCGTCGACCGGCGCACCGCGGCGCGGCTGTGGTTCGAGGAGGAGTACGTGCCGGTGGTCGCCATGCTGCACGACGCGGACATGATCGGCGACGGCACCGAGACCGAGGCGTACATGCGGATCGTCGGCCAGCGCTACCGCATGATGCGCACGCACGAGTGGAACGAAGAGATCCTCGCCCGCCTGCGCGAGAAGCGCGATTCGCGGTCGCCGCGCCGCTGAGCGCGCCGGCTCAGCGCAGTGCGACGCTGCGGCCCTCGAAGAACCCCTCGGTGCCGAGGATCTCGTCGAGGACCTCCTGCGGCACCGGCTTGTCGGTCGTGAGCACCATCACCGCGAGGCCGGCGTTGCCCAGGTCCTCGGGCACGTGGCCGACCGCGGCCGAGTTGATGTTCACGCCGTGGCCGCCGAAGCACATCCCCGCGCGGCCCATCATGCCGGGCATGTCGCGGTAGCGGAACAGCACGACGTAGTCGTCGTCCATCTGCACGTTGAAGCGCTGGTCCCACGCCTCGACGAGATGCGGGCGCTGCGCGCGCCCGAGCGTGGTGCCGGCGACGCGGGCGCGCCGGTCGCCGGCGACGACGGTGACTCGGACCAGGTCGGTGAAGTCGCGCGCCTGCGTGCGCTTGGTCTCGGAGAGCTCGATGCCCCGCTCCTCGGCGACCGCGGGCGCGCTCACCTCGTTGACGTCCTCCTCGACGTGCCCGGTGAGCACGCCGAGCAGCGTCGCGATCCCGAGCGGGCGGGTGTCGCGCTCGGCGATGCGGCCGAGGAACTCGACCTCGACGCGCTCGACCGAGGACCCCTCGGCGAGCCCCATCGCCAGGCGCCCGAGGCGCCGGCACAGCGGCAGGAACGGGCCCAGGACCTCGAGGTCCTCGGGCGCGACGGCGGGGACGTTGACCGCGGTCGAGACCGCACCGCCGGTGAGCGCGGCGACGACCTGCTCGGCGGCCTGGTACCCGGCGCGGTCGGTCGCCTCCGCGGTCGACGCGCCGAGGTGCGGCGTGACGATGACGTTGTCGTAGCCGAACAGCGGGTGGTCGGTGACCGGCTCGTTGCGGAACACGTCGAGCGCGGCGCCGGCCACCTTGCCGCTGTCGAGCGCGGCCTGGAGGTCCTCGTCGACGATGAGCCCGCCGCGCGCGACGTTGAGGATTCGCACGCCGTCCTTGCACTTGGCGAGCGCCTCCGCGTCGAGCCAGCCCTCGGTCTCCGGCGTCTTCGGCAGGTGCAGCGTGAGGAAGTCCGCGCGCGCGTAGATCATGTCGGACGACTCGGCCTTCTCGACGCCGAGCTCGCGGTAGCGTTCCGCGCTCACGAACGGGTCGAACGCGATGACGCGCATCCCGAAGCCCATCGCGCGCTGCGCCACGAGCTGGCCGATCCGCCCGAAGCCGAGGATGCCGAGCGTCTTGTCCAGGAGCTCGACGCCCGAGAAGCGCGAGCGCTCCCAGCGGCCGGCCACCAGGCTCGCGTGCGCCTGCGGCACGTTGCGCGCGAGCGAGAGCAGCAGCGCCATCGTGTGCTCGGCGGCGGTCACGACGTTCGACTGCGGCGCGTTGGCGACGACGATGCCCTGCTTCGTGGCCGCCGGGACGTCGACGTTGTCGACCCCCACGCCGGCGCGGCCGATGACGCGCAGGCTCCGCGCGCGCGAGAGCAGGTCGGCGTCGAGGTTCGTCGCGGAGCGGATCAGGATCCCGTCGTAGCCGCCGATGCGCTCGGCGAGCTCCTCCTGGGACCAATCGAGCCCCAGGTCGACGTCGAAGTGCTTGCGCAGGAGCTCGACGCCGGGGGCGCCGATCTTCTCCTTGACGAGGACCCGGCGCCGGTCGTTCCCGGAGGCGCTCACGCCGGCGCCGGCGCGACGCCGGCCTGCAGGAAGACCTGCTGCGCGGCCGCGACGCCCGCGCCGAGCTCGACCTGGTGG
>DATAAR010000148.1:0-6770 GCA_036259975.1 Solirubrobacteraceae bacterium
GAACGTGGCCGCGCCCACCACGATGAGCGGCGCGGTCTCGCCGATCGCGCGCGACAGCGCGAGGATCACGCCGGTGGCGATGCCCGGCACCGCGGCCGGCAGCACCTGGCGGCGGATCGTCTGCCACTGGGTCGCGCCGAGGGCGAGCGAGCCCTCACGGATCGACGGCGGCACGGCGCGGATCGCCTCGCGCGCCGCGATGATCACGACCGGCAGCACGAGCAGCCCGAGCGTCAGCGCCCCGGCGAGCACGACGCGCCCGAGCTCGAGCGGCGGCCGCACGATGAACGCCAGCCCGAGGATGCCGTACACGATCGAAGGGACCGCGGCGAGGTTCTGGATGTTGACCTCGATGAGGCGGTTCCACCACCGCGAGCTGTCGGCGTACTCCTCGAGGTAGAGCGCCGTCGCCACCCCGACCGGGATGATGAACAGCGCGCAGAGCGCCATCAGCCAGATCGTGCCCATCAGCGCCGGCTCGATGCCGGCGAGCGCCGGCAGCGCGGACGGCGGGCTGGTGAGGAAGTCCGTGGTCAGCTTCGGGATGCCGTCGCGGGCGACGTCCCAGACGAGCACGCCGAGCAGGAAGCAGCTCACCACGAGCGTCGAGAGGAGCGCCCAGCGGAACGCGGCGCCGCGGATGCGGTCGCCCCGCGACGCGGGCGGGATCGCGGAGGCGTGGGCGCTCATTCGTACACCTGCCGGTAGCGGCGGACGAACCGGATCGAGATCGCGTTCATGAGCAGGGTGAGGAGGAACAGCGCCATGCCCACCGCGAAGATCGTCTTGTAGCCGATCGAGCCCGTCGACAGGTCGCCCTTGGCGCTCGCCGCGATGAACGTCGTCATGGTCTCGACCGACTGGCGCGGATCGGCCGTCAGGTTGGGCACCTGGCCGGCGGCGACGAGCACGATCATGGTCTCGCCGATCGCGCGCGAGATGCCGAGCACGATCGCCGCGACGATGCCCGACAGGGCGGCCGGGAACACGATGCGCGTGGCGACCTGCAGCTTCGTCGCCCCCATCCCGAACGCGCCCTCGCGCAGGGCCGAGGGGACCGCCGACATCGCGTCCTCGGAGAGGGACGCGATCGTCGGGATGATCATGAAGCCCATGATGATCCCGGCCGACAGGGCGTTGAAGATCTGCACGTCGAGGCTGAGCAGGTCGCGCAGGACGTTCGGGGTGAAGAAGGTCAGCGCGAAGTAGCCGAACACGATCGTCGGGATCCCGGCCAGGAGCTCGAGGATCGGCTTGAGCGTCTTGCGCACCCGCGGGCTGGCGTACTCGGCCAGGTACACCGCCGCGCCGAGCCCGAGCGGCACGGCGACCAGCATCGCGATGCCGGTCGCGAGCAGGGTGCCGCTCACCAGCGGCAGCACGCCGAAGCTCGGGTCGGCGAACAGCGGCGCCCACTCGGTGCCGAACAGGAAGTCGGCGATCGGGACCTCGCCGAAGAAGCTGATCGTCTCGCGCAGCAGCGACAGCACGATCCCCGCCGTGGTGAGGATCGACAGCAGCGCCGCGAGGAACAGCACGCCCTTGATGACGTCCTCGCCGTAGCGGCGACGCGACGCGCCCAGGGCCGAGGCCCCGGGCGCGCGCGTGACGGTGGTGGATCCGGCGGCCACGGTGGATCAGGTGCCGGCCAGCTTGGCGACGGCGGCCTTGCTGTTCTGGGCCTGCGCGTCGGTCATCGGGACGATCTGCGCGGCCTCCGCGATCTCCTTGTGGTTGGCGACCATGTAGTCCATGAAGGCCTTGACCTCAAGGCGCTTCACGGCCGCGCTCGACGGATACATGAGCAGCGGGCGCGAGAGCGGCTTGTAGTTGCCGTTCTGGATGTCCGCGGAGGACGGCTTCACGCAGCCGCCGCCGGCGTTCACGCCGATGAGGTTCAGCTTGTCCTGGTTCTGCTCGTAGTAGCTGAAGCCGAAGTAGCCGAGGCCGTTCTGGTCGCCGGCGACGCCCTGGACGAGCACGTTGTCGTCCTCGGACGCCTGGTAGTCCTTGCGCGTCCGGCCCTCCTCGCCGTTGATCTCCTCGGTGAAGAAGTCGAACGTGCCGGAGTCCGTCCCCGGCCCGAACAGGCTGACCTGCGCATCGGGCAGCTTCGGGTCGACCTGGTTGTAGGTCTTGACCCGGTTCGTCGACCAGAGCTGCTTGAGCTGGTCGGTGGTCAGGCAGTCGATCTTGAGGTTCGGGTTCGAGACGACCGCGATGCCGTCGTTGGCGACCTGGATCTCGGCGAACGTCACCCGCTTCTCCGAGCACGCCGACTGCTCGTCGTCCTCGATCGCGCGCGAGGCGTTGGAGATGTCGGTCTCGCCGTTGCAGAACTTCTCGAAGCCGCCGCCGGTACCCGACTCGCCGACGGTGATCTTCACGTTCGGGTTCTGCTGCTGGAACGTCTCGGCCGCCGCCTGTGCGAACGGGAACACGGTGCTGGAGCCGTCGATCCTGATGGTGCCGGACAGGTTCTGGGCGCCGGTCGTCGAGCCGCCGCCCGAGCCGGAGTCGTCATCGCCCCCGCACGCGGCGACGCCGAACGCCAGCGCCGCACAGCACGGCAGCGCCAGCCACTTGGTGTACCTCACGAGAGTGTGCTCCTCTTATCGTCGATGCCTTGAGTCAGAGGCAGCAGGCTGGCGCGCATCGCGTTCAGAGGCTGTTACCGGCCGGTTCCCCGGATGTGAAATGCGCGTGAACGCTCGGGGGAGAACCGGTACCCGAAGCCGACGTGGGTGTGGATGAACCGCCAGCCCGGCAGCGCGTGCTCGAGCTTGACGCGCAGCTTGTGGATGTAGACGTCGATCGAGCGATCGCCCTCGCGGAGGGTCCCGCCCCACACGCGCCGGTAGAGGTCCTCGCGCGCGACGATGCCGCCGCCGCTGCGCGCGAGCGCGACGAGCAGCCCGAACTCGCGGACCGACAGGGTCAGCGCGGTGCCGCCGGCGAGCGCGAGCCCCTGGCCGGGGTGGATCTCGAGCTCGCCGATGTGGATGACGTCGTCCTGGCGCTGTGCCACCTCCATGGCGCGCCAGCATCACGGCGGTGGGCGGCGATCCGGTGACCGCCGCGTGAACCGCCTGTAAAAGGGCGGTGAACGGCGCCCGCCCCGCAGGCCCGGGCGGCTGAGGATTGCGGCATGGCGCTCCTTCACACGACCGGGTCGCACGTCGGGGTGCTGCAGCTGTTCGCGCTGTCGGGTCGCAACGTCGAGCGCGCGACCGTGCTGCTGCGCGACCTCGTCGCGGCGTGACCGGAGCGCCCGGAGCTGGCGACGGAGCTCGTCGCGTGCGAGCACGACGGCGACCGCATCGCGCACGACATCATCCATCGCCTGCACGACGGGCGCGGCGCCCGGCGCGGCGTGGACTCGCTCGACGGCCACCGGCTCGCGACGGCGCTCGACGACATCGTGGACGAGTCCGAGCACACGGCCGACGTGCTCCGGATGTACCGCGTCGAGGCGCCCATGGAGCACGCCTGCCTGCTCGCGGACGTCCTCGTCGGCGCCGGCGCGGAGGTGGCGCGGGCGCTGCGCGCGCTGCGCGACGGAGGCGAGCTCCGGCCGCACCTCATCGCGATCCATCGCCTCGAGAACGAGGGCGACCGCCCGAGCCGCGACGCGATCGCGTCGCTGTTCGCGGCCGGCATCGACCCCATGGTCGTGATCCGCTGGAAGGACATCTTCGAGTCGCTCGAGGCGAGCATCGACGCCGGCGAGCACGTGGCCCACGTCCTCGAGGGGATCGCGATCAGCGCGGCCGGTAGCGCCGCATCTGACGCGGCCCCGACAGCGCGCCAGCTACCTTGTGGCGCCGTGAACGCCCGCCGCCTCGCTCTCGCGCCGCTGTGCGCCGCCCTTACCGTGCTCGCCGTCGCGGCGTGCGGCGGCGGGTCGGACTCGGGCTCGGACTCCGACACCGGCCGGGCGCAGGCGCCGCCCGGCGTCTCGCAGCAGGAGTTCGAGCGCCGCCTCGCGGAGGCGGCGAGCGCGACGGAGGCCGACTTCCCGCCCGCGGCGGGCCGCACGCTGCAGGCCATCGCCGACACGGTGCAGGCCGGTCCGCAGCTCGGCCTCGCGACGTCGGTCTTCACGCCCGGGGACGAGCGCCTGGCGTTCGGCCTGATCGACCAGTCGAACAACTTCATCTACGGCAAGACCGCGGTCTACATCGCGCGCGATCCGTCCCAGCGCGCGCTCGGCCCGTTCCCCGCGCCGGCGGACGCGCTCGTCACGAAGCCCGCCTTCCGCAGCCAGAACGCCGCCGTCGAAAGCAGCCCGATCGCCCAGATCTACGCGACGAAGGTCCCGTTCGAGCGCGCCGGCCGCTATGCGGTGCTCGCCGTGACGAAGCAGGGCTCGACGCTCGTCGGCGCGCCGGCGGAGGTCCAGGTCAAGCGGCGCACGCGCATCCCGGACGTCGGCGACCGGCCGCCCGCGATCGCGACCGACACCGTGGCGAGCGCGGCCGGCAACCTCGCCGCGATCGACACCCGCCGCCCGTTCGCGCGCGAACTGCACGAGACGAGCTTCAAGGACGTGCTCGGGCGCAAGCCCGTGGCGCTGCTGTTCGCCACGCCGCAGCTTTGCCAGTCGCGGGTGTGCGGCCCGGTGGTCGACATCGAGCTGCAGATGCAGGAGAAGTACGGCGACCGGATGACCTTCATCCACCAGGAGGTCTACCGGGACAACCAGGTCGACAAGGGCCTGCGACCGTCGCTGCGGGCGTTCGGCCTGCAGACCGAGCCGTGGCTGTTCACGGTCGACGCGGACGGCAGGATCGCGGCGCGGCTCGAGGGCTCCTTCGGCGTCAAGGAGTTCGAGCAGGCGGTGCGGGCCGCGCTGCGCTGAGGGCCTGCGCCGCCGGACCTGCAGAGTGCGGGCATGGGACGGCAGGCGCTCGCGTTCGTGCTGTTCGGGCCGGCGGGCGGGCGTCCTCGCGTGGCGGCGCGCACACGGGCGCTGTGCGGCGACCCGCGGAGGCTCCGGCGCGGCTGTTCCTCGCCGGCGACGGTGACGTCTGGGTCGTCGACGCGGCCCGCGAGCGCGTCCGCCACGTCCGCGTGCCGGAGCTGCGCCCGGGCACCCGCCCGTGCGGATCGCGCGCCGCGGCGGGCGCCTGGCGCTGTGGGGCTACGACGCCTGGCTGCTCGACCCCCGCCGGCCGGCGCGCGCGCCCGTGCGGCTCGTGCGCGGCTCGTGGTTCTCCATCCCGAGCGCGCGCGACGACCGGGTGTGGATCGCGCTCCTCGACCCGCGATCGCCCGCCACCGTCCGCGCGCTGCGCGCCGTCCGGGAGGCGACCCTGTCGGGAACGGTGACCGTGCGCGACGTCCGCCCGCCGGGGGCCGCGTGCCGCAGGCCGTGGTGCGCCGGGGCCTCCTGCTGGACGCCCGCGACGCGTGGCTGCTGTGGTCGCCGGCGACCGGCCGCGTCGTGCGGCGGTGGGCGTTCGCGGAGCTGGGGTCCGCCGGCGCCACGCACGGCGACGTGCTCGCCTCGTGCGCGAACCCCTGCACCGCGTTGCGACTGACCGATTCGCGGACGGGCGTGCAGCGGCGCGTCGCCGCGCCGCGCGGCGCGCGCTTCGACGTCTCGGGGCGGAGTTCTCGCCGGCCGGCGGCGCGCTGGCCGTGCCGGTCGCCCGCGGCCGCTCGGCGCACCTGGCGATCGTGGACGTCGCCCGGAGGCGTGCCGCCGTCGTCGCGGGATCGCGGGTGCCGCCGGGCGACGTGCCCACGGCCTGGTCGAGCGCCGGCCGCACCTCTTCCTCACGGGCGGCGCCGGAGCCGGCGACCGCCGCGTGGTCGTGTACCGGGCCGGCGCCCGCGGGCGCGGCGGCTCGCGGTGCGGGTCGGGCGGTTCACCGCGTGGCGGCGCAGTGAGCCGCGGGCGAACGATCACCCCCGCCGGCGGGCGCTGACCAGATAACGGTCGGCGCCGGCTTCATACGTGCTCATCACCGGCTCGAGCCCGACCGCGCGCAGCTCCTCGTCGAGCGTCTGGTGCCGGAAAGGCCAGAACACGAGCCGCTCGCGATGCGTCGTGACGCGGTCGCCGTCCCCGAGCAGGGCGACCGCGACGTCGAGGTGGTGCGGCTCGTCCCATGTCGGCGCGAGCGACCACCCGTGGACGACGAGCCCGCGGACGCCGTCGCGCACGGTGAGCTCGTCGGCCACGCGGACGCCGGAGCCGCCGGCGCGCACGCGCTCCCAGTTGCGCGACGTCACGAGCAGCAGGCCGCCCGGGCGCAGGACGCCCGCCATCGCGCGCAGCGCCCGGCGGCGGCCGTCGGCGCCGGCGGCGTGGGTCAGCGAGTTGCCGACGCACAGCACGGCGTCGAACGGCTCCCAGCCATGGCGGCCGAGGTCGTCCCACGGGCACGTGGCCGCCGTGAGGTCGGCGCGATGGCGCGCGGCGAGCGCCCGCGTGCGCTCGACCATCGCGGCGCTGGCGTCGGAGGCGACCACCTCGAAGCCGCGCAGCGCCAGCCCCACCGCCAGGGCGCCGGTGCCGGCGGCGCAGTCGAGGACGCGGCCGCCGGGCTCGACGTCGTCGAGGTACGGCGCGAACGCGTCCGCGCTGCCCTGCGGCGAGAGCAGCGGCTCGGGGACCAGGAACTCGTAGACGCCGGCGAGCGTGTCGTACGCCTCATCGGGCACGGCGGCGCAGCACGCGGGAGTCGTCGGGGCGGCGGACGGTGACGCGCGCGGCGTCGAGGTGCTCGAGGAGCGCCTGCGCGTACTTGCGCGAGGTGCCG
>DATAAR010000149.1:0-2922 GCA_036259975.1 Solirubrobacteraceae bacterium
CTGTCGGCGATCCCGATCCCGGACCCGCGCGAGAACCGCCGGCGCGACCGGATCGTGGTGGGCGGCGAGCCGCCGTCGCCGGTCGACCCGCCCCCGGGCTGCGTCTTCCACACCCGCTGCCCGCGCGCGCAGGACATCTGCCGCGCCGAGGTGCCGCGCCTGACCGACTACGGCAACGGTCACCTCGCGCACTGCCACTTCCCGCTCAACGTCTCGCGCGAGGAGATCGCGGCGTCGACGAAGTCGCCGCTCAGCCCGGAGAACAGCGGCGACACCGAGCCGCAGTACGTCGCGCCCGACCTAGAGCCGGTCTAGCAGCGCCCGCGCGCCCGCGACCTCGGCGCCGCGCTCGCGCGCGCGGCCGGCCAGCTCGCGGTCCGACGTCACGACGGTGACGCCTGGCGCCGCCCGCGCGGCGATCGCGTCGTCGGCGTGCGGCGCAAAAGCGACCCGCGCACGCGTCGCCTGCAGGTCGCGCTCGGCGCCGTCGAAGACCACGGTCACCTCCTCGCCCGTCCGGGCCGCCAGGTCGTCGAGGTCGTTGACCAGCCGCTGCATCGCGCCGGCGCGGTCGCGCCACCACCCGTCCGGGCGCGAGCCCATGACGTTGTTGCCGTCGACGAGCAGCATGCCGCCATTGTCGCCGCCGGGCGCGCTCGCCGATCTTTGAGCATTGAGCTTGCATCCGCGGGCCCACATCGAGAGGATCGGCGGGACGAAGGGACTGGCCGGATGCCGGACGGACACAGCACGACGCTCAGCGTGGCGATGGCCACCGTGGTGCGAGGGGCGCGTGCGCCCGACGGCTCGTGCCTCGAGGCCTTCCGCCGCCTCGCCGCAGACGCCGCCCAGCAGTCGCGGCTGCTGAACGCCGCGCACGAGCGCCGGCCGATCTGGCTCGAGCTGAACGTCGATGGCAGCGCCGAGGCGCTGCTCGCGCTGGTCCGCGACGACGCGCCGTGGGAGAGCGGCGACGAGGTGGCCGTCGAGTTCGACGCGACGCTGACCAAGCTCGTGTCGTTCCTCGACGCGGGATCGCGCCCGGCCCAGGGCCTGCGGCCCCCGCTCGGGCGGGTGCTCTCGGCCCTCCCGCTGCTGTGGAAGTACGGCGCGCTCCGCACGACCGCGGCGATCGTCGGCCGGGAGGAGCACCTCGGGCCGCTCGTCCTGGTGCCGATCGTCGGGTTCGTCCCGCTCGTGCGCTCGAAGGTGGGGTGCCACTGCCACTTCGCCGCGGCGACGCCGGAGGCGAAGAGCCTGGACTGCGAGCCCACCGACCACCGCGCGCTGCAGCGTCTGGCGCTCGCCGTCGCGGGCAACCTGGTGATCACGGTGCGATGGCCGGACGTCGTCCTCGGCGAGGAGGAGGAGACGAAGGCGGTCGAGTTCCGGCCGAGCCACGCCGTCTCGGTCCGCAGCCGCTACCTCGCCGGCGGGGGCGACCCCTCCACGACCGCAGTGGACCTCGCGGTCGCCATCGTCCGCAACCTCAGCGACCGCGGAGGAGGCGATGGAGCGCCTGCGGAAGGCGGACGCCGACTTCAAGGCGACGGTCGAGGACCGCCAGACGACCGCCGACGACGAGCCCGGCGCGGCGGACGCGCTGAGGACGGTCGCCCGCGTCGGCGAGGTCGGGCTCGAGATCGAGCGCGCGGTCGGCGAGGCGATCCGCCGGATGCCGGACGGCCGCGACGTCGGCCACGTGCGCGTCCGGGCGATCGCGCGCTACCGCGACGCGCTCGCCAAGGCGACCTCGCTCGGCAGCGAGGTCCGCCTGGCGCAACAGAACATGGCCAACCTCGTGGCCGCGAACCAGCTCGAGTCCAGCGACCGCTTCCGCGGCGCGGCCGAGTCGATCGCCGCGCTCCTCGTCGGGCCGGGTCTGCTCGCCGCGCTGTACGGGGCGAACGTCATGCTGCCGGCGCGGGGCACGTGGGCGGGCTTCATCGGGCTGGTGGCGATGATGCTCGGCGCGGGCCTGATGACGTGGTGGGCGCTCGACGTCCACCGGCGGCGCCGCGCCGGGGCGCAGCGCGCGCCGCGGCGTCCCGTCCGCGAGTCGCTGCGCTCGCTGTGGCCGAGCCTGCGCACGGCGAAGGAGGAGCGGAGCCCGGCACCGGACGCGCGGCCGGCGCCGCCGCGGCGGCCGCTCGCGCTGCGGGTCGCCTTCGGCTTCTCGCCGGTCGTCTTCCTCGTCGGCTTCGTCGTGGCCGCGACGACGACGCCGGAGAAGGAGGACGCCGTCCCCGAGGCGCCCGCGCAGGGGGTGCCTCGTCTGGTGGAGCGCGTCGACGCTCGCTGATCGCCAGCTTGGGCGCGCCCGCGCGTTGAAGCGGTCGTGCGCCTCGCGCTGCTCACGGTCCTTCTCGCGCTGCTCCTCGCGGCGCCCGCCGCGGCGGGCGTCCCGGCCGGGCGGACCCTGCTCGTCGTCGGCCAGTCGGGCGTCGACAAGGCGGACGCGGTCGAGGCCGCGACCGGCGTCGCGCCCGCCGGCGCGATGTGGTACCTCGGCGTCTACGAGGACGAGGCGGCCGTCGAGAGCGTCCTCGCGCAGATCGAGCAGGCCGTCGCCACGCACCGCGGGCTGGTCGTCAACCTCGGCCTCAGCTTCGGGTCGGCCTCGACGCCCTCGCCACCGTACACGCCCGCGATCGCCGCCGGCGCGTACGACGCCACCCTGCGCACGCTCGCCGCGCGGCTGAGCCGCCTGCGCGCCACGGTGTACGTCCGCCCCGGCTACGAGTTCGACCTCCTCGGCGGGCAGTACGGGCCGCCCGAGGTCTACAAGGCGGCCTACCGGCACGTCGCCGACGTGCTCCGCGCGGAGAACGTGCGCTTCGTCTGGCACTCCGCGGGCGCGTTCTGGCGCGCGGCCGATCCCTCCTTCTTCGCGACCGGCAGCGGCACCGTCGCGCGGGCCGC
>DATAAR010000150.1:0-2179 GCA_036259975.1 Solirubrobacteraceae bacterium
TGCGGTCGCCGGCCCCCGCCGTCCGTGCGCCCGCGACCCCTCCGGCGACGGTCGCGGCCCGGCTCCCACCGGCGCCCGGCCGCGGCCTGCGCCGCCGCCTGCGCCGCCTGCTCGCCCGGCGCGGATAGTCCGGATCCAGCCCCCCACGACCCCGCAACGTGCGCACGAACGTGTCCCTCCCCGCCGACGACCCGGCCGCCGCGCCGCCTATCCTCGACCTCCCGTGAGCACGCCGGCCTGCGCCCACCTGCACGTCCACTCGGAGTACTCGCTGCTGGACGGCGCGTGCAAGATCGACGCGCTCGCCGAGCGCGCCGCGGCCTTCGGCCAGCCCGCGCTGGGCCTCACCGACCACGGCGTGATGAACGGCGCGGTCGAGCTCTACAAGGCGTGCCGCAAGCACGACATCAAGCCGATCCTCGGCTGCGAGATCTACCTGGTCGACGACCACGCCGACCGCTCGCCGGGGCGGGGCGAGCGCAACCACCTCACGCTGCTCGCCGCCAGCGACGCCGGCTACCGCAACCTGGTCAAGCTCTCCTCGGCGGGCTTCCTTGAGGGCCTGCACCGCGGCAAGCCGACGCTCGACATGGCACAGCTCGCCGCTCACGCCGGCGGCGTGATCGCCCTGACGGGGTGCCTGGCCAGCCGCTTCTGCCAGCGCCTGGTCGAGGGGCGCGACGCCGAGGCCCGCGCCCATGCCGACGACCTGCTCCAGGCGTTCGGCGCCGAGAACGTCTACTTCGAGGTCCAGAAGAACGGCATCGCCGACCAGGACAAGGCCAACGCGGGCATCGTCCGCATCGCGCGCGAGGTCGGGCGCCCGCTGGTCGGCACCGGCGACGTGCACTACTTGCGCCGCGAGGACTACCACCACCACACGGCGCTGCTGTGCGTGCAGACGAAGTCCACGCTGGCGGCGCCGAAGATGACCTTCGACACGAACGAGTTCTACCTGCGCTCCAGCGAGGAGATGGCGCAGGCGTTCGCCGAGTGGCCCGAGGCGCTCGCGACGACGCTCGAGGTCGCCGAGCGCTGCGACGTCACGATCGAGCTCGGCCGCCAGCTCATCCCGCGCTACCTGCCGGAGGGCGAGGACGAGCGGGAGTACCTCCGCGCACGCGTCGACGAGGGCCTGCGCGCGCGCTACGGCGACCCGGCCCCGGCGGCGGCGATCGAGCGCGCGGAGATGGAGCTCGAGGTCATCGACAGGATGGGCTTCAACGCGTACTTCCTGATCGTCTGGGACTTCGTGAAGTGGGCCAAGGACAACGGCATCGCGGTGGGCCCCGGCCGCGGCAGCGCCGCCGGCTCGATCGTCGCGTTCTGCCTGGGCATCACGGACGTCGACCCGCTGCGGTACGACCTGCTGTTCGAGCGGTTCCTCAACCCCGAGCGCGTGTCGATGCCCGACATCGACATCGACTTCTCCGTCCGCGGCCGCGACCGCGTCATGCGCTACGTGACCGAGAAGTACGGGCGCGACTCGGTCGCCCAGATCGTCACATTCGGCAAGATGTTCCCGCGCGCGGCGACGCGCGACGCGGCGCGCGTGCTCGGCCACGACTACGGCGTCGGCGACCGCCTGGCGAAGCTGATCCCCGACCCCCAGCAGGGCCGGCCGCCGTCCTTCGACGACTGCCTGCAGCCAGGCGAGCCGCTGCGCGGCGCCTACGACACCGACGGCACCGCGAAGCAGATCATCGACGTCGCGCGCGGGCTCGAGGGGATCGTCCGGAACTCGTCGATCCACGCGGCCGCCGTGGTGATCTCGGGCTCGCCGCTGACGGACATCGTCCCGCTGCAGCTCGCCGACGCCGGCGCGGGCAACGGCGAGAACGGGGAACGCGACTACAAGCGGGTCACGCAGTTCTCGATGAAGCCGGTCGAGGAGCTCGGCCTGCTCAAGATGGACTTCCTCGGCCTGCGCAACCTCGATGTCATCGAGGACGCGCTGGACATCATCGAGCGCTCCACCGGGCAGCGGCCCGACATGTCGCGGCTGCCGCTCGACGACGAGAAGACCTACGCGATGATGGCCGCGGGCGACTCAGTCGGCGTGTTCCAGTTCGAGTCCGAGGGCATGCAGAGCGCCCTCCGCCAGGTCAAGCCGACCGAGTTCGACGACCTCGTCGCGCTCGTGGCGCTCTACCGCCCGGGCGCGATGGACCAGATCCCC
>DATAAR010000151.1:0-3222 GCA_036259975.1 Solirubrobacteraceae bacterium
GGACGTGGGGGAGGCCGCGATCGTCGCGGCGCTGCTCCACCGCGGCGTCCGCCACGCGGACGTCCGCCGCGCGATCGACCGCCTGCGCTCCTACGGCGAGTGGCCGCTCAGCGAGGCGCGCCTGGCGACGACGAAGGAACCCCGCCCGCGGATCGTCCTCGAGGAGGACGGCAGGCGGTTCCTCCTCACCGACCGCGGCTGGCAGCTCGTGGTCGTCGCGCCCGACGCCGAGGACGTCCGCCTGCGGCTGCGACCCTCCTGACGCCGCACCCCGCGGCACCGGTCGCGCGATCAGGGATACTCGCGCCATGCGGATCATGGCGCCCGCGATCGATCCGGACACCGGGCGCCTGCTCGTCCAGCCCATCGACCGGCGCGAGATGGCCCGCGCGCTGCTCGAGCGCCTGCCGGACGCCGGCCGGTACGCCCGGATGCTCATGGAGGCGACGTCGACCGCGACCACGCTGCGCGGGGCGCTCGAGCGGGCGCCGACGGTCGATCTCGGCGATCCGTCGGCCGCGGGCTGGACCTACCTCGTTGCGGCGGACGACCCCGACCGGGACCGGATCGCCGACGTCCTGCGGCCGCTGGCCGTGGCGAGGGGGATGACGGAGCAGGTCGAGCCGCTGGAGTTCGGCGGCGAGCCCCCCGACGCCTGGACGGACTGGATGCTCGAGCGCTACTGGCGCATCGAGGGCAAGCCGCCGCATTACGTCCTCATCGTCGGCGGTCCCGACCGGGTCCCGTTCCACTTCCAGTCCGTGCTCGACAGCGCGGCCTCCGTCGGGCGCGTCGCCTTCGACTCGCTCGACGACCTCGCGACGTACGTCGAGAAGCTGCTGCGGATCGGGCGCGAGGCGCCCTGCTCGCGGGAGGCCGTCGTCTTCGCCACCGACCACGCGGGAGACGACCCGACCCAGTACAGCCGCCGCTACATGGCGGAGCCGCTGGCGGACTACGTCGAGGGCCGGCTCGGTGTGCCGACACGGCTCCTCGCGGCGCAGGATGCGACGCGCGAGCGCCTGCTCGACGAGCTCGCGGGCGCACCGCCGGCGCTGCTGTTCAGCGCGTCGCACGGCGCCGCCCCGACCGGCGTGTCGCGAGCCGAGCAGGAGCGCAGGCAGGGCGCGATCGTCTGCCAGGACCTTCAGACCCTGACCGCCGAAGACGTGCCGCACACGCCGTTCCTCGAGGGAGGCGTCGTGTTCCAGTTCGCCTGCTTCGGCTACGGCACCCCCGCGCGCAGCGACTTCGCCCACTGGACGGGAGAGGACGGCCACAACGCCGAGGCGGACTTCGTCGCGGCGCTGCCGAAGCGCCTCTTGGCGCACCCGCGCGGGCCGGTGGCGTTCGTCGGGCACGTCGACCTGGCCTGGCTTCACGGCTTCGCGGACCCCACGGACCCGATCATGGACGAGGCGTGGCACCCGCGCGTCGCGCCGTTCGTCAGCGCGGTCGAGAACGTCCTTGCGCCGCGCACGATGGGGATGGCGATGGTCGAGATGAACAAGCGCTTCGACATCGGCAACGCCCAGATGGCGAGTACCTTCGACCGGCATCAGCGCGGCCTGCTGCCCGACGACCCGCACGTCCTCGACCGGCTCGTGGACACGTTCATCTGGCGCACGGATGCGCAGAACTACCTGGTGTTCGGCGACCCGGCCGTCCACGTGCGGATGCGGGGCGGGTGATCAGGCCCCGACGAGCACGTACGCGGCCCAGTGCCGCGGGTGCTCGTACGGCCGCGTGCCGGGCGCTGCCGCCGCGAGCGCGATCCACACGCGCGCGGCGGCAGCCAGCCGCGGATGCTGCTCCAGGTACGCGATGACGTCGGCGTTCGTGGCGGTTCGCAGCCACCGCTCGGCGGCCGCCAGCGCGGCGGCCGGCGCGAGGCCGTCGCGCTGACGGGCGAACAGCTGCGTCGCGACGAGCGCCGCGGGGAGGTCCTCCACCGGCCACAGCGCGGCCACGACCCCGGCCGCCCCCGCGCTCAAGAAGCCCGCGGGGAAGCCCAGCACCTCGTCCGGCGCCCGGTCGAGGCGGGTCATCGCACTCTGGCACGCGATCGCCGTCACGAGCCGCACCCCGGCGAAGTCGGCCCTGTCGAGGAGCTCGTGGAGCGTCAGCGTGCCGCCGTCGGCGAGCTTCAGATGCGTTGCCAGCGGGCGATCCGGGTCGTACTCGCCGTGGCACGCGAGATGCACGTGCGTCGCGCGCGGGGTCGCCTCGTGGACGGCGGCCTTGGTGGCGTCGCCCTCGGCCAGCACGAGCGCCTCGTCGAACCCGTCCGCGATCGTCTCGACCTCGGCGCCGGCGAGGAGCAGGGGCGCATCCGTCGGCAGCGGGTTGGCGACGCCCAGGAAGGCGAGGTCGGGCGTCGCCGCCGCCGCGCGGCTGCGCGCGACGCGCCACGACAGCGCCGACGGCGCGTAGGCGATCTCGATCTCCTCCAGCAGCGGCTGCGCCCCCGCGCAGGGCATCGCGTGGAGCGGGACCAGCCCCAGCAGGCCGGTCGGGATCAGCGTCAACCGCCTCAGGCCGCGCTCGCGGGCGAGTCCGGCGAGCAGCGCGCCCAACGTCTGCTCGAGCTGGACGAGGACCGGTTCCAGCCGTGCGTCGAGCGCCGCGGTGTCGCCCAGGAGCCCCGCCAGGTACCGCGGCGGCCCGTCACCGACGAGCGATCCGATCGCGGCGTTGTCGAGGTCGTCGGCGAACGCCGCGCGGGCGCCGCCGCCGTCGATCAGGATCGCCACGGATCCCCACGCGGTCGTCGCGAGGTAGACGAGGCCCTCGCCCTCGCCGAGGTGACCGGCGAGCGATGCGACGTCGGTCCCGGGGGAGACCCCCGTCAGCTCCTCGATCGTCGCGAGCGCGTCTCGCGCGCGCCGCTCGAGGGGATCCTCGCCGCCGCGCAGCGGCATGTCCTCGAAGGTCCCGAACGCTCGCTCGAGCCGCGCGACCTCGCGGAGCTCTCTCAGCGCCTCGTCGAGGCGGGCGCGATCGGCGGCCGACAGGTCGTCCGGGAGGCGGCCGGCGACGTCGTCGGCGCGCAGTGCGGCGGCGAGCCAGTGCGCCCGTCCGCGCTCGAGAGCGGCCACCGCGCCGTCGAGGTCGCCCGCGCGGGCGCGCGCGTACCCGGCGCGGTGGTGCAGCGGGCCGCTGCGCGTCAGCTCCGCTTCCCTGACGGCGCTGAGGGCGGTCGCGTCGTACGCCCGGTCGGCA
>DATAAR010000152.1:0-1551 GCA_036259975.1 Solirubrobacteraceae bacterium
GCGACGCTGGCCGTCGACCTCGCCGACCGGGCGCTGGTGGCGGACCACGACCCGATGACCGAGGCGGAGTGGGGGCTCGTCGAGCAGGACCTCCACCTGGCGTGCACGCTCGGAGTGCTGACCGCGCTGTCATCCGACGCCCGCCGGCTCTACCTGCTCGGCGAGGTGCTCGGTGTCCCCGACCGCGTCGGTGCCGAAGTGGCGGGCGTCACGCCGGCGGCGTACCGCAAGCGCCTGGAGCGCGCCCGCCGGGCGGTCGCGCAGACCGCGCGCGATGCCGGGCCGCCGGCAGACGCCGATCGGGTGGCCGTCGCGGCTCGCGAGCTCGACGATCTCGTGCGCCTGGGCGAGCTCCATCGCGCGCACGCGCGGCGCGGCACCGCCGAGGGGGCGATTCGGGCGCTCGAGCGGGTCGCGCCGACGCTCGCCGCGTGACCGGGCCGACGTTGCCGCGCGGCGCGGCGGTCAGGGCCCGGAGAGCGCCCGGGTCGGGATGTTCGTCAGCCCGACGTAGTTCTCGGCGAGCGTGGTGGCGGCGGCCTCCGAGCTGACGACGTACTGGAGCTGCGAGCGCATGAGCTGCGCGCCGAACGGGTCGCCCTCGGCCACGTGCAGCATCGACGTCATCCACCAGGAGAAGTGCTGGGCGCGCCACACGCGGCGCAGGCAGGTCTCCGAGTACGCGTCGAGCCCGGCGCCGTCGCCGCTGCGGTAGAAGTCGATCAGCGCCTCGGCCAGCACCCGGACGTCGGCGATCGCGAGGTTCAGCCCCTTCGCGCCCGTCGCCGGGACGATGTGCGCCGCGTCGCCGGCCAGGAACAGGCGGCCGTGGCGCATCGGCTCGGCGACGAAGCTGCGCATCGGCGCGATGAGCCGGTCCAGCACCGGCCCCTCGTTCAGCTGCCAGTCCCCGTCGCGGGTGGTGAAGCGCCTGCGCATCTCCTCCCAGATGCGCGCGTCGGGCCACTCGTCGAGGGTCTCGTCGGGGTGCACCTGGATGTACAGGCGCGCGCGCTCCGGCGAGCGCAGGCTGGCGAGCGCGAACCCGCGCTCGTGGCGGGTGTAGACGAGCTCCTCCGACGCGGGCGGCGCCTCGGCCAGGATCCCGAGCCACGCGAACGGGTACTCGCGCTCGAAGATCTGCAGCCGGTCCTGCGGCAGCGCGCGCCGCGAGACGCCGTGGAAGCCGTCGCAGCCGGCGATCACGTCACACCGCAGCTCATGGTCGGCGCCCTCGTGGCGAAAGCGGACCGAGGGCGCGGCGGAGTCGATGTCGTGCAGGCTGACGTCCTCGGCCTCGAAGTAGAGCGGCGCGCCGGAGTCGAGCCGCGCGGCGATGAGGTCCTTGACGATCTCGGTCTGGCCGTACACGACGATGACCTTGCCGCCCGCGAGGTCGCTCAGCGGGATGCGGTGGCCGACGCCGTCGAAGCGCAGCTCGATGCCGTGGTGCACGAGCCCCTCGCGGTGCATGCGGTCGCCGACGCCCGCCTCGGTGAGCAGGTCCACCGTGCCCTGCTCGAGCACGCCGGCGCGGACGCGGTGCTCGAC
>DATAAR010000153.1:0-20538 GCA_036259975.1 Solirubrobacteraceae bacterium
GCTCGCGCCCGCGGTGCGGGCGCAGGCCGTGGTGGAGAGCGCCGTGCGCGTGTGGGCTAGCTAGCCGGTCGGCCGCGCGTCGGGCGGCGCGTAGCGGTGGTGCAGCATGAGCGCGTTGCCGTCGACGTCGTTGAAGTACGCCATGTGGCAGACGCCGCTGTCGACGATCTCGCCGTGGAACTCGACGCCGCGCGCTTCGAGCTCGGCGCGCGCCGCGGCGACGTCGTCGACCCGCAGCGCGATCGGGTGCGTGTGCGTGCGGTACTCGATCCCCAGCCGGTCCGAGGCGACGAGCGCCAGCGTCAGGCTGCCGGTCTCGAACTCGGCACCCACGGGGTTCTCGGATCCCCAGGTCTTCGACAGTGGCAGGCCGAGCACGTCCCCGTAGAACGCCTGCGCGGCGGCGAGGTCCTTGGTCGGGACGCAGATGAAGTCGGTGCCGGTGACGAGGGTCGTCGTGGTGCTCACGGGTCGCTCCTTTGCGGGTGGTATCAGCTCGCGCGCACGCTGAAGACGGGCGGCAGGTGCTCGGCCACGGTGAACCAGGTGGCGCCGGCGTCGGCCGAGCCGAACATGTCGCCCGAGGTGGCGCCGAAGTACAGCTCGAGCGACTCGCCCTCGCCGCGACGCCCGAACGCCTGGCGCAGGACGGTCAGGTACGCGTCGTCGGCGGGCAGGCCGTCGCCGCGCGCGGTCCAGGTCGCGCCCGCGTCGCGCGTCTCGTAGACCCGCACGCGGCCGTCGGGCGTGACGCGGTCCACGTCGGCCGCGAGCGGGATGACGAAGGCGCTGTCCGGGTCGGCCGGGTCGAGCGTCATCGGGAAGCCGAAGTCGGACGGCAGGCCCGCGCCGATGTCGGTCCACGACTCGCCCGCGTCGTCGGAGCGGTACACGCCGCCGTGGAACTGCATGAACATGCGCTCCGGCCGCGCCGGCGCGCGGTGCAGGTTGTGGACGCACAGGTCCATCGTCCCCTCGCGCGCCTCTTCGGGCATGTAGCGCGCGACCAGTCCGTCGTTGCCGTGGCGCCACGTGCGCCCGCCGTCGTCGGTCAGCCACACGCCGACGGCCGAGATCCCGAGCGCGAGGCGGTCGGGGTCGCCCGGCCAGGGGACGATCGAGTGCAGGCACAGCCCGCCGCCGCCGGGCTGCCACTTCGGCCGAGTGGGGTGGTCCCAGAGCGTGCGGTCGAGCTCCCACGACGTGCCGCCGTCGGTGCTGCGGAACAGCACGCCGGGGTCGCCGCCGGCGTACAGCGCGCCGTCCGCCTCGCCGGCGACGATCACCCAGATCCGCTCGAGCGCGGCGTCCTCGCCCTCCGGCAGCGCGACCCCGCCGGCCTGCTCCCACTCACCGCCGGCGTCGTCGGCGTGCCAGATCTTCGGCCCGTAGAACGCCGACGTCACCGCGGCGAGCAGGCGCCCGCTGCGCGGGTCGCGCATCGCGTACTCGACGGGCTCGCCGGCGAACGCGCGCGCCGTCACCGCGAAGGGCCCGCCGGGCTCGCCCTCGAGCACGAACATGCCCTTCTTCGTCCCGACCAGAAGCTCCGTCACGTCACCCTCCCGAGATCGCCGGGAGGACGTCGACGCGGTCGTCCTCTCCGACCGGCGTCGCCTCCCGTCCGTACTCACCGTTGACGAACACGTTGATGTGGCGGCGGACCCGGCCGCGCTCGTCGAGGATCCAGCCCCTGAGGCCGGGCTGCGCATCCTCGAGCGCGCGCAGCAGCTCGCCGACGGTCGCGCCCGGCACGGGGTGCTCGGGCGCGCCGCCGGCGAGGCGCTTCAACGGGCCGCGGAGCCGGACCAGTGCCACGCCGCGATCCTACGTCCGCTCTAGGCCGCCTCGGAGAAGGCCGGCTCGGGGCGGCGCCGCGGCGCGGGGGAGGCCTCGGGCGCCGGGGCGGCGTTCGGCGAGCGCAGCGCGGTGACCGCCACGACCGCCGCGACCGCCACCAGCACCGCGCCGATCAGGTACGCCAGGTGGAAGCCGGCGTTCAGCGCCGAGGCGGCGGGCTCGCCCGCGGCCTGCAGCGCGCCGGTGCGCTCGCTCGCCAGCGTCGCCAGGACCGCGAGGCCGATGGCGCCGCCGACCTGCACGCTCGTGTTGACGAGCCCGGACGCGAGCCCCGAGTCCTCGGGCGCGACGCCCGACATCGCGAGCATCATCAGCGCCGGGAAGGCCAGGCCGGCGGCGAGGCCGAGCAGCACCATCGGCGGCAGGATGTCGGTCACGTAGGTGCCGTCGACCGGCGTGCGCGCGAACAGCACCATGCCGGCGGCGAGGATCCCGAGGCTGGGCACGAGCATCGCCTTCGGCCCGAAGCGCATGCTGAGCGGGCCCGAGACGCGCAGCGACATGACCCCCATGACGATCGTCGCGGGCAGGAACGCGAGCCCGACCTCGAGCGCGTCGTAGCCCAGGATCTGCTGGAGGTACAGCGCGCCGAGGAAGAACATGCCGAACATCCCCACGACGAGCAGCGCCTGCACGGCGTTGGCACCGGCGACGTTGCGCGAGCGGAACAGCCGCAGCGGCATGAGCGGGTTGGCGATGCGCGCCTGGCGGACGACGAACGCCACCAGCAGCGCCACGGCGACCGCGGCGAGGACGAGCGTCCGCGTCGAGGTCCAGCCCTCCGCCTCGACGCCCAGGATCGTGTAGACCCCGAGCATCAGGCCCGCGGTCAGCAGGACCGCGCCCGGCAGGTCGGCGCCGGCCTTCAGGCCGATGCCCGGACGGGCCTCGATGAGGCTGATCGCGAGCAGCGCGGTGACGACGCCGACGGGCAGGTTGATGAAGAAGATCCAGTGCCAGTTGATGGCCTGGGTCAGGGCGCCGCCGGCGAGCAGGCCGATCGAGCCACCCGCGGAGGCGACGAAGCCGTACACGCCGATTGCCTTCGCCTGCTCCCTCGGCTCGGGGAACATCGTCACGATCATGCCGAGGATGACGGCGGAGGTCAGCGCGCCGCCGACGCCCTGCACGAAGCGGGCGGCGACGAGCATCTCCTGGCTCTGCGCGACGGCGCACAGCAGCGAGGCGACGGTGAAGATCGCCAGGCCGATCAGGAAGACGCGGCGCTGGCCGATCAGGTCGCCCAGGCGGCCGGATAGCAGCAACAGGCCGCCGAAGGCGATGAGATAGGCGTTGACGACCCAGGCGAGCCCGCTCTGCGAGAAGCCGAGGTCGTCCTGGATCGAGGGCAGGGCGACGTTCACGATCGTCGCGTCGAGGACGATCATCAGCATGCCCGCGCAAAGCACGTACAGCGCCATCCAGCGCCTGCGGTCGGCGCTCGGGGCGGCGGAGGGGGTGGTGGTCATGGGGTGCGGTCTCCTCGTGTGGGTTCTCGGTGGGAACGCGCTCGTGGGGTAAGACCGGGGGTGGGGTCGGAACTCATCGGCGGAGGGCGAATTCGTCCGGTTCGCCGATCCGCTCGGGCGGCCCCGTCCCTCGAGGCGTGGTTCCGGTCGGCATCGAGGAGAGGGGCGCGGGCGCCTGTGGCGCGGGACGCGGGCCTCGATCCGTCCGCCCTCGGTGCCCCGGCTGGCACCCGCGCGGCGGCCGCGTACGGGCTGCTCGTCGGCGCGCACCGACCGTTCCCCGCGGTTCGGTGGCATGTGTGCCGCGGCGGCGGGTACTCCACCGGGCGAGAGAGAGCGATGTGCCGGCTGTTCGGATTGCATGGCGGAGCGGAGCGCGTGCGCGGCTGCTTCTGGATGCTCGAGGCGCCCCAGAGCCTCGCGGCCCAGAGCCGCAGCCAGCCCGACGGCTACGGCATCGGCACCTTCGAGGAGGACGGCACGCCGGACGTCGAGCGCGGCGTGATCGCCGCCTGGCAGGACGAGGCGTTCGCGCGCGAGGCGCGCCACGAGTGCTCGCGCACCTACGTCGTGCACCTGCGCTACGCGTCCTCGGGGCCGGTGGCGCTGCACAACAGCCACCCGTTCCAGCAGGACGGGCGGCTGTTCGCGCACAACGGCGTGTTCGAGCGCCTGGACGAGATCGACGCGCACCTCGGCGACGACATGCGGCTCGTCGCCGGCGACACCGACTCGGAGCGCTACTTCGCGCTCGTCACGCGCGAGACGCGCCGCGCCGGCGGCGACCTGCGCGCGGGCATCGTGGCCGCCGTGGAGTGGATCGCCGCCAACCTGCCGATGTTCTCGCTGAACTTCGTGCTCGCCACGCCGGACGAGCTGTGGGCGCTGCGCTACACGGAGGGCAACGAGCTGTGGGTGCTGCAGCGGCGCGCGGGCGGCCCGCACGGCTGCCGCCACCTCGACGAGTCCAGCGAGGCCGGCACGCTGCGCGTGCGCTCGGATGACCTCGCGGTCTGCGACTCGGTCGTGATCGCATCCGAGCCGATGGACGAGCACCCCGACTGGCGCCTGATGGACTCCGGCGAGCTGCTGCGCGTCGGCCGCGACCTGCGCTGCACGTCCGAGATGATCGCCGCGGCGCCCGCGCACCAGCTCACGCTCGAGGACCTCAGCGCGCGGGCCGCGGCCTCGCAGCGCGCGGAGCGTGAGGGAGCGGCGGCGCGCACGTGAGCGCCGCGACCGCCGAGCTCCCGGAGGGGCTCGTCTACCGCGCGGAGTTCATCACGCCGGAGGAGGAGGACGACCTGCTCGGGGTGTTCGGCGAGATCGAGTTCCGCACCGTCGAGATGCGCGGCCAGGTCGCCAAGCGGACCGTGCGGCACTTCGGCCTCGACTACGACTACGAGGGCGGAGAGCTCGTGCCCGCCGACCCGCTACCCGACGGCATGCGCTGGCTGCGCGACCGCTGCGCGGAGCTCATGGAGCGCGACGCCGAGGACCTCGTGCAGATCCTCGTGTCCCGCTACCCGCAGGGCGCGGGCATCGGCTGGCACCGCGACGCGCCGATGTTCGGCTCGAAGATCGCCGGCGTGTCGCTGCTCTCGCCGTGCCGGATGCGATTCCAGCGCACCGTCAAGGGCGAGCGCAGCACCGCGGCGATCGAGCTCGCGCCGCGCTCGGCCTACCTGCTGTCAGGCGCCGCGCGGTGGTCGTGGCAGCACTCGATCCCGGCCACGAAGGACCTGCGCTACTCGGTGACGTTCCGGACGCTGCGGCGCGAGCGGTAGGGCTGTCGTTGGCGCTCCGCTCCGGCGGGGTGGCGTTGCGTAACGCTCGCGGACTGCGAAGCGAGGCGAGGAAGGGCCCGAGGCCGCGGTCTCCGACGGTGGTGCGGATTCGCCGCCACTATGTCCGCTTTTCCGCCGCACCCCGCGCTGCGCCCACCAGCCGCTCCAGCTCGCGCTCCAGGCCGCTCTCGCCCACGACGCGCACCTCGAGCGGCAGCCCGATCGCGGCCGCGGCGCGCTCGGCGGCACGGCGGTTGGCCGGCGTGTCGGCCTGCGCCATCCACAGCACGCGCGTGTACGAGCCGAAGTAGTCGTCGCGCAGCTCCGGCCAACGGTCGAGGCCGAGCTCGCGCAGCACGGTGTGCTCGAACGTGCGGGCCAGGAAGTCCGTCAGGACGTAGGTCCCCGGCTCGTCCTCCAGCGCCGCGCGCACGTCCTCGCGGGCGAAGACGTCGTAGCAGTGCTCGCCGCGCAGGCGCGCGACGCCCGTGCCGGCGAGCGCCTCGTCCAGTGCGCCGTAGGTCCCGCAGTCCGCGTACGCGCACGCGAGCACGTCGTAGCGCCCGCGCAGCGCCTCGACCTGCGCGCGCACCGCGGGAGCGATCCGGTCCGGGCGGTTGTGATGCAGCGCGGGCACCGGGTGCAGGTCGACCCGCCAGCCGCGCCGGCCCGCGATCGCGCGCACGTGGACCGCGAGGGCCCCGCAGGCGATGACCCCGACCCGCCGCCAATCGCTCATCCCGGGAACGCGAGCTGGTCGACGAACGCGTCGTTGAAGTCGGCCCGACCCGACAGCTCGACGTACTCGACCTCGTCGAGGATCGCGCGCGCCTCGGCCCGCTCGCGCAGCGACAGCGCCGCCATCTTGGCGCCCTCGCCTGCGACGTTGCCGGCCGAGACGATCCGCGGCAGCGCGAGCCGCGGGACGAGCCCGATCCGGATCGCGCTCACGGGGGAGAGGTACGCGCCGAAGGAGCCGGCCAGGAGGACCTGCTGGATGTCGCCGGGCCCGAGCCCGAGCTCGCCGAGCAGGATGTGCCACCCGGTTGCGATCGACGCCTTGGCGAACTGCAGCTCGCGCACGTCGCGCTGGGACAGGAAGACCGAGCTCGCCGGGTCGTCGCCGCGCCAGTGCAGCACGAACACCCGCTCCTCGCCGATCTTGGCTAGCCGCGGCGCGAGCCCGGGGTGCGACTGCGCCGCCTCCTCGTCGGGGATGAACCGCCCGGAGTGGTCGAGCAGCCCGCTGTGAACCAGCTCGGCCACGCAGTCGACCAGGCCGGATCCGCACATCCCGGCCGGCTCGGCGTCGCCGATGACCTGCAGCCGCAGCTCGTCGCCCGCGATCTTCACGCCCTCGATCGCGCCGTCGGCGGCGCGCATCCCGCAGCGGATCTGCGCCGCCTCGAACGCCGGCCCCGCCGGCGCCGCGGTCGCGACCACGCGGTCCGCCGACCCGAGCGCGATCTCGCTGTTCGTCCCGACGTCGATGAACAGCCGCAGGCGGCGGTCGCGCGTGAGCCCGGTGGCGAGCAGTCCGGCCACGATGTCACCGCCCACGTAGGCGCCGAGCGACGGGAACACGAACGCGGGCGCGCGCGGATGCACCGACACGCCGAAGTCGGCCGCGCGCGCCGGCGGCAGCTCGTGCGCGGTGACGATGAACGGCGCCATCGACAGCGGCTCGGGGTCGATCCCGAGCGCGATCTGCGTCATCGTCACGTTGCCGCACAGCGTCATCTCGTGGACCTCGCTCGGGTCGACGCCGGCCTCCTCGCACACCTCGCGCGCGAGCTGGTCCAGCGTCTCGGCCGCCCGCGCCCGCAGCGCGCCGAGCGCCTGGTCGTCGAGCATCGTGGCCGACACGCGCGAGATCACGTCGGCGCCGTAGGGCTGCTGGCGGTTGAGCATCGAGCGCACCGCCGCCGGGGTGCCGGTCTCGAGGTCGAGCAGCGTCGCGACCACCGTAGTGGTGCCGAGGTCGAACGCGATCGCGTACCGCCGCCCCGTCGTGTCGCCGGGCTCCACCGCCACCAGCGTCTCGTCGCAGACGACCGCGGTCACCTTGAAGTGCGCGTCGCGCAGCACCTTGCCGAGCGTCCGGGCCACCTCGAGGTCGACCTGCGGCTCGAGGTCGTCGATGGCGTCGAGCAGCCGCTGGACGTCGGAGCGCTGGTCCTCCAGCGACGGCTCGTCCAGCTCGACGTAGCGCTTCTGCACCGACGGGCGCAGGATGACGTGGCGCCCGACGCCGACCAGCGCCGCCTTCGGGCGCGTCTGCAGCGGCGGCACCTCGACGACGAGGTCGGTGGTCGCGGGCGCCCGGCACGCCAGCCGCCAGCCCTTGCGCAGCTCGTCGGGGCCGAACGCGCGCGGGTCGATCGGGTTGACGGGCACGTCGCCCTCGAGCACGCGCACCTTGCACTTCTTGCACGTGCCGTGGCCGCCGCACGTGGAGTCGATCGCGATCCCGTTCCAGCTCGCGGCGTCGAAGATCGGCGTGCCGCTGGGCACGCGCACGTCGGCGCCGTCGGGCACGAACCGCAGGCGGACACGCTCGGCCCCGTGGACGAGCGGCGTCGACTCGCCGTCGTCGTCCGGCTCGTCCACGGCGCGCAGGTGCGGGCGGGCGCTCACGCGGCCGCGGCCTCCCTGGCCTGCCGGGCGCGGTGCGCGGCGATCCAGTTGGCGCCCCACGGGTCGTGGCCGAGCAGCAGGTCCGCGGCGCGGACGCTCTCGACGACCACGGGCGCGGTGCTCATGATCGCGCTCGTCAGCCCGGCCTCCATCGCCATCGGCAGGAACGCGGCGTTGAGCGCGTGGCGCTGGGGGAGGCCGAAGGACACGTTCGAGGCGCCGAGGCTCATGTTCACGCCCAGGTTGTCGCGGATGCGCCGGATGGTCTCGAGCGTGGTCGTCACCGCGTCGGTGTCCGCGCCGACCGTCATCGCGAGCGGGTCGATGATGACGTCCTCGGGCGGAATGCCGAAGTCGCCGGCGGCCTTGACGATCTTCGTGGCGATCTCCAGGCGCTGCTGCGGCGTCTCGGGGATCCCGGTCTCGTCGTTGGCCAGGCCGATCACCGCAGCGCCGTGCTTGGCGACGAGCGGCAGGATCTCCTCGAGGCGGTCGTCCTCGCCGGTCACCGAGTTGACGAGCGCCTTGCCCTCGTAGACCGACAGGCCGGCCTCGAGCGCCTCGATCACCGAGGAGTCGATGCAGATCGGCAGGTCGGAGGCCTCCTGGACGGTGCGCAGCATGCGCTGCAGCAGGTCGGCCTCGTCGACGAGCGGGATGCCCGCGTTGACGTCCAGCATGTCGGCGCCGGCCTCGGTCTGGGCGATCGCGTCCGCGGTCACGGTCGACAGGTCGCCGTTGCGCAGCGCCTCGGCGAACGTCTTTCGGCCGGTCGGGTTGATCCGCTCGCCGATGATGCAGAAGGGCTGCTCGGGCCCGATCGTGACGGTGCTAGACCGCGACTGCAGGACTGTCTCCATGCGGCTGGTCCCTTTCGGCTCGGGGCTTGATCCCCAGTCGTTGACAGAGCTTGGCGATGCCCGCGTCCTTGCGGAAGGAGATGAAGTGCAGGCCCGCGACGCCGGGCTGCGAGCGCGCGTGGTCGGCCAGCTCACAGGCGATCTCGAAGCACTCGCGCTGCTGGTCGGCGGCGGCCTCGGCGCGCGCGATCAGCTCGGGCGGCACGGCGATGCCCGCGACCTTCTCGTTGACGAACTTCAGCGCGAGCGCCGAGCGCACGATCAGGATCGAGGGCATCATCGCGCAGCGCGCGGCGAGCCCGGTCGCGGCCGCCTCGGCCATGAAGGCCTCGAGGCGCTCGGGCATGAAGCAGATCTGCAGCTGCAGGAAACGCGCGCCGGCGTCGGCCTTCTTCGCCGCCCGCGCGACGCGGTGCCCGAGCGGCGGCGCGCCCGGGTTCTCGACGGCCCCGATGCACAGCCGCGGCGCGGGGTCGAGGGCGCGCCCCGAGAGGTAGCGCCCGTCGGCGAGCATCCGCGCGACCGCCACCAGCTGCGGGCTGTCGAGGTCGAAGACGCGACGCGTCTCGGGCTCGTCGCCGGCGGTGACGTCGTCGCCGGTCATGCAGCTGATGTTCTCGATGCCGTGCATCGCCGCGCCGACGATCTCGGCCTCGAGGTTGAGGCGGTTACGGTCGCGGCAGGCGAGCTGCATGACCGGCTCGACCCCACAGTCCTTGAGCGCGATCGCCACGGCGAGGGGAGAGGCGTGGGCGTGCGCGGCCGCGTTGTCGGTGGCGTTGACGGCGTCCACCCAGGCCTTCATCGGCGCCAGCTGGCGCTGGACCTCGGCGTGGCCGCCGCCGTCGATCGTCGGCATCTCGGCCGTCACCACGAACTGCCCGGCGGTCAGCCGGTCCTCAAGGCGCGACATCCCCGCCGGGCTCCCAGCCGGCCGGCGTCTGCTTGTCGCGCCCGCTGAGCGCGTTGCGCCACGACGACGTCCCGTGCAGGCGGTTGTCGACGGGCGGGCGCAGGCGGTGGATGTGCGGGCCCCACACCGGCAGGCGCTCGGCGCGCTCGTACGCCTTGAGCCAGACGCAGCGCATCTCGGGCTTGACCTCGCACGTGCCGTCCTCGCGCACGCCGCCGCACGGGCCGTTGCGCAGCGTCTTCGGGCACGTCATCGGGCACGTCATGCCGGTGTCGTGCAGGACGCACTGGCCGCACATCCGGCAGTCCCAGATCGGGCCCTTAACCGCGTGCTCGACAGTCTCGAGGAGGCTCATGCCGGCACGCTGGCGCGGCGCTCCTCGATGAGCGCCCTGGCCTTCTTCACCGCCGAGGAGGCATCCGCGGAGTAGCCGTCGGCGCCCACGGCGTCGGCGTACTCCTGGGTCACGGGCGCGCCGCCGACCATGACGATCACGTCGTCGCGGATGCCGGCCTTCTCGAGCGCGTTGATGTTCGCCTTGAACATCGGCATCGTCGTCGTCAGGAACGCCGAGAAGCCGACGATGTCGGGCTGGTGCTCGCCGATCGCCTCGACGAACTTCTCCGGCGCGACATTGACGCCGAGGTCGATGACGGTGAAGCCGGCGCCCTCGAGCATGATGTTGCAGAGGTTCTTGCCGATGTCGTGGACGTCGCCCTTGACGGTGCCCATCAGGAACGTCCCGATCTGCTCGACGCCGGTCTCGGCCAGCAGCGGGCGCAGGATGTCGAGCGCGCCCTGCATCGCCCGGGCGGCGATCAGCATCTCGGGCACGAAGTAGTCGCCGCGCTCGAACCGCGCGCCGACCTCCTCCAGCGACGGGATCAGCGCGTCGAACAGCATGCTGCCGGGCGCGAGGTCGTCCTCGAGCCCCTGCTGCACGAGCTCGCGCACCGACGGCGCGTTGCCGACCAGCGTGTCGTCGTAGAGCTTCTGCAGGATCTCCTCGTGGGTCATGCGGCTCGATCGCCCTCCTCTCCGTGGCCCAGGCGCGCGCTGAGCGCGCCGGCGTGCTTGATCAGTTCCGGGCGCAGCTCCGCCACCCGCGCGGGGGTGAGGCGGAAGGTCGGCCCCGAGATGGACAGCGCGGCGATGACGTCGCCGGTCGGCCCGTGGACGGGCGCGGCGATCGCGGTCAGGCCGGCCTCGAGCTCGTCGGCGGCGACCGCGAAGCCGTCGGCGCGGACGCGTTCGAGCTCGGCCTCGAGGGCGGCGCGGTCGACGACCGTGCCCGGCGCCACGCGGCGCAGGCGCCCGGGCGGCAGCTCGGCGGCGCCGTAGGCGACGAGCACCTTTCCGACGGCGGTGGTATGGAAGTCGACGGTGCGCCCGACCCACTGGCCGGTGCCGAGGAAGTGGCGGCTCTCGACCTGCGCGAGGTGCTCCACCCCGCTCGGGCCGGGCACGGCCAGGTTCACCGTCTCGCCGCTCCGCTCGGCCAGCGCCTCGAGCGGCGCCTGCGCCAGCTCCACGAGGTTGCGACCGACGACGCCGCGGTGCGCGAAGCGCAGGATCGCGGGGCCGGGGCCGACCTTGCCGCGGGCGCCGTTGCGGCGCACGAGGCCGTGGCGCTCGAGGCTCGACACGAGGCGCGAGGCGGTGCTCTTCGGCAGCTCGGCCGCCGACGCGAGGTCGCTGACGCCGAGCGGGTGCTCGCTGTCGAGCACGAGCGTGAGGAGCTGCGCGGCCCGGTCGATCGCCTGCGTGCCCTGCGGCGGCCCGTTGCGGCGGTCCACGTCCTGGAACTCTTGTTCCACGCTCTGTAGGTTACGCACGCCGCGGTGGATCGGTCAAGAGCCGCGGTTCCACAGCTGGAACGAGAGCGAGGGGAGCGCCCGTGTTCGTCAACAAGATGCCCCGCTACGAGATCCTCAGCGAGGACGCGATGGAGACGCTCGACCGCGGTTGGCGGCGGATCGTCTCGGAGCTCGGCATCGAGTTCCTGCTCGAGGACTCGCTCGAGGAGTTCCGCACGGCGGGGCAGAAGGTCGAGGGCCAGAACGTCAAGCTCGACCCCGAGTTCGTCCTCGAGCAGGTCGCGAAGGCGCCGCGCGAGTTCGACATCCAGGCGCGCAACCCCGAGCGCAGCGTGCACATCGGCGGCGACACGATGGTGTTCGCCTCGGTGTACGGGCCGCCGTTCGTGCGCGAGGGCCCGACGCGCCGCGACGCGACGATGGCGGACTTCGAGAACTTCGTGAAGCTCTCGCAGAGCTTCGAGCAGCTCGACTCCCCGGGCGGCACCATCGTCGAGCCCAACGACCGGCCGCTCGACTCGCGCCACCTCGACATGGTCTACGCGCTGCAGACCCTGTCGGACAAGCCGTACATGGGCTCGGTGACCAGCGGCCCGAACGCGGCGGACACCATCGCGATGGGGGAGATCCTGTTCGGCGGCCGCGACGCGATCGAGCGCACGCCGGCGTCGGTGTCGCTCATCAACGTCAACTCGCCGCTGCGCTACGACGACCGCATGCTGGCCGCGCTGCACGAGTACGTGAAGACCAACCAGGCCGTGATCGTCACGCCGTTCCTGCTCATGGGGGCGATGTCGCCGGTGTCGATCCCGGCGACGCTCGTGCAGCAGATGGCCGAGGCGCTGGCTGGGATCGCGCTCACGCAGCTCATCCGCCCGGGCGCGCCGGTGATCTTCGGCTCGTTCCTGTCGAACACCGACATGCAGTCGGGCTCGCCCAGCTTCGGCACCCCCGAGTCGGGCATCGGCCTGCTCTGCACGGGACAGATCGCGCGCCGCTTCGGGCTGCCGTTCCGCAGCGGCGGGGGCCTGAACGCGAGCCAGACCACCGACGCGCAGGCCGCCTACGAGGCGCTGATGATGATGCTGCCGACGTTCCTGGCCGGCACGAACTACGTCATGCACTCGGCCGGCTGGCTCGAGGGCGGGCTCGTGTCGTGCTACGAGAAGTTCATCGTCGACATCGAGCTGCTGCGGATGCTGCGCCACGAGTTCACGCCGCTCGAGATCGACGAGGAGTCGCTGGCGTTCGGCGCGCACGAGGAGGTCGGGGCGGGCGGGCACTTCCTCGGCGCGATGCACACGCTCGAGCGCTTCCGCGAATGCTTCTACCGGCCGCTGCTGAGCTCCACGGAGAACTTCGACCGCTGGCAGCGCAACGGCGGGCGCGACGCCGCCGAGCGGGCGGGGGAGATCTGGCGCAGCACCCTCGAGGCGTACGAGCAGCCGCCGATCGACGCGGCGGTCGACGCGCAGCTGCGCGAGTACGTCACGCGGCGGCGGGCCGAGCTCGGGGACTGAGCCCGGCGCTCAGGCCCAACGGCGGTGCGTCGGGCGCGTCGCGCGCGGGCAGGCGATGAGGCTCGCGGCGACCATGTCGCGCTGGCGGCGATGCCAGTCGGCGGCGGTCGCGGTGCGGGCGGTGGGGGTGGCGGTGGTCATCGGGATCCTCCGGTGGTCTGCTCACCCTCTACGACCGGCGCGCGGCGGAGAACTCATCGGCGCGCACGGCGAATGATGCGCGCGCGAGCTCCGGGCGCCGGCGGGGACCGTCAGGCCCAGCGGCGGTGCGTCGGGCGGGTGCGGCCCGGAACGGCGCGGAGGCTGGCGGCGACCATGTCGCGCTGCCGGCGATGCCAGTCGGCCGCGGCGGCCGGAGTGGGGGCGGTGGGGGCGGCGGTGGTCATGGAGCGCATTCTGCTTCTACGCGCCTCGCGCGCCCATGGTGCAGCCCGGCATGTGTGAGATGCGTCACCGTACGGGCGGGGTGGGGCGAACCCCACCGTAGTGCGCGGGTGCACCTCAGGGGCGCGCGCAGCGGGCGCAAATCTGGCCCGCTGCCGTCAGCCTCGCGGCTAGTCCTCGGCGACCGCGGTGTCGTCGGCCCCGCCCGCCATCGCGGGCACCGGTGCCGGATCGGCCGGCGCGTCGTCCCGCGCGGGCTCGCCCTCGGCCACGATCTCACCGAGCCGCTCGCCGATTCGGTGCAGCTCCGCGATGAGCGCGCGCCGCTCGTCGGCTATCGCGGCCATGTCGGCCTGCAGCGCGTGCATCCGCGCGTCCGCCCGCGCCTGGAGCGAGGCGATCTCCTCCTCGGAGCTGCGGATCCGTCCCTCCGCGTCGACGCGCGCCCGTGCCAGCGTGCTCTCCGACTCGTCCCTGGCGCTCGCGAGCACCTCGTCCGCCTCGGCGCGCGCGTCGGCGAGCAGCGTCTCGGCGTCGGCCCGCGCGCGGGCGAGCGTGTCGCCGGCCTCGCGGCGGGCGCTCGTCACGATCTCCTCGCCCTCGGCCCGCGCCCGCGCCGTGGTCTCCTCGGCCTCCTCGCGCGCGCTGGTCGTGATCTCCTCCGCCGTCTCTCGCGCGCGCTGGAGGATGCCGCTCGTCTGCTCGCCGACCCGCTCCAGCGCATGGCGGACCGCCGCGCGCGGCGAGCCCGCGACCTGAAGCTCGGCGATCAGGCGGTTGACCCGCTCGACGTAGGCGTCGACCGCGCGGCGCTCGTACCCGCGGACGGCCGCCGGGAACGACGGGTCGCGGATCGCGCGCGGGAGCGGGTCGCGGACATCGAAGCCCTCCGCGCTCTGCGGGGGGATGCGGACGCCGGTCGGCGCGTCGCCGTCACTCATCGGTGCTCCTCTCGCCGGACGAGCCGAGTATGACCGCGCCCGACGCAGGAGCGGGGATTTTTGACCGCCCGGGTAGGGCCGGCCGTACCGCCATCGACCAGACCGCTGCATGGACGCGGGGGCGCGCATGCGCGACGCTCCGCACTCGACTCCCGATGGAGGCGACGGATGATCCGCTGGACCGGCTTCGTCATCGCTCACCGCAAGCGCATCGTCGCGGTGTGGCTCGTGCTCTTCGCGCTCGGCGCGTACGCGGCCGCGAACCTGGGCGGGCTGCTGTCCAACCGGTTCAGCGTCCCCGGCGCGGAGTCCGAGCGCGGCCTCGAGCTCATCGAGAAGCGGATGGGCGACCGCTCGGACGGCGCGTTCACGCTCGTCGCCACGGGGGTCGACACGCCGGCCGAGCGCGCCGCGGTGGTCGCGGCCGCGCGGCGCGCGGCGGGCGCCATCGAGCGCGGCAAGCCGGGCCCGCTGCTGTCCGCGGCGCCCGGCGTCGTCTACGCGCAGATCGCCACGCCGCTCGACAACCAGGACGCCTCGAACGCGACGCCGGCCCTGCGCCGGGCGATCGGCGAGCCGCCGGGCGTGACGACGTACCTGTCCGGCTACCCGGCGATCAACCACGACACCCAGAAGATCTTCAACGAGGACCTCGGGCGCGGGGAGTCGATCGGCGTGCCGATCGCGCTGCTCGTGATGGCGGCGATGTTCGGGACGCTCGGCGGCATGTTCGTGCCGGTCGTGTTCGCCGCCGTGACGATCCCCACCACGCTCGGGCTCGTGTGGATCTTCGCCCACACGATGGAGATGGCGATCTACGTGACGAACGTCGTCGCGCTCATCGGCCTCGCCATCGCGGTGGACTACTCGATGCTCGTCGTGTTCCGCTACCGCGAGGAGCTCAGGAAGACGGCCGACCCGCACGCGGCGCTCAGGACCACGATGGCGACCGCCGGGCGCGCGACGCTGTTCTCGGGCATCACCGTCGCGATCGGCCTCGCGCTGCTCGTGTTCATGCCCCTGCCGTTCATGCGCTCGATGGGCGTCGGGGGGCTGCTCGTGCCGGTGGTGTCGATCGTCGCCTCGGCAACGCTCCTGCCCGCGATGCTCGCGATGATGGGCCGCGGCGTGAACCGCTTCCGGTTCATCCCGCGGCGTGTCCTCGAGCGGCGCGCCGACGCCGACGTGACCGGCGGCTGGCACCGCCTCGCGACGGCGATCATGCGCCGGCCGGTCCTGTTCTTCGCCGCCGCGGCCGCGCTGATGATCGCGCTCGCCGTGCCGGCGACCGGCCTGCAGCTGACCGGCGGCGACAACCGCGGCATGCCGCTCACCACGGAGTCGACGCGCGGGCTGCGCGTGCTCGAGACGACGCTCGGCCCGGGCGCGCTGGCGCCCCACCAGATCGTCGTCGATACGCACCGCGCGGGCGGCGCCGGGCAGCCGCGGATCGTGGCGGCCCAGCGCGCCCTGGCGGCCCAGCTGCGGCGCGACCCGGCGATCCAGGCGCGCACGATCGCCGCGCCCGCGTTCGTGAGCCCCGCCCGCGCGCGCCAGGCGAACCTCGTCGACCCCGATGGCCGCGTGCTGCAGGTCCGCGCCGCCGGCCGCACCGACGCCGGCACGAAGGAGGCGATGGACCTCGTCGACCGCCTGCGCGACCGGTATGTGCCCGCCGCCGGCTTCCCGCCCGGCACGGAGGTGCTGGTCAGCGGCGCGCCCGCGTTCGGCGTCGACTTCATCGACAAGGCCTACGGCGCGTTCCCGTGGCTCGTTCTCGCGGTGCTCGCGATCTCGTACCTGATCCTGCTGCGCGCGTTCCGATCGGTCGTCCTGCCGGCCAAGGCCGTGGTCATGAACCTGCTGTCGGTCGGCGCGACGTACGGGGTCCTCGTCCTCGCCTTCCAGCACGGCTGGGGCGAGGGCCTCGGGCTCGGCCAGTCGCCGCAGATCGAGGCGTGGATCCCGATCTTCCTGTTCGCGCTGCTGTTCGGCCTCTCGATGGACTACGAGGTCTTCCTGCTCTCGCGCATCCGCGAGGAGTGGGACCGCCGGCACGACAACGAGCAGGCGGTCGCGTACGGGCTCGAGCACACCGGCCGGATCATCACGGCGGCGGCGATCATCATGCTCGCCGCGTTCGCCGGGTTCGTTTTCGGCAGCTTCGTCGGGCTGCAGGAGTTCGGCCTGGGCCTGTCGGCCGCGATCCTGCTCGACGCGACGATCGTCCGCGCCATCCTGGTGCCGGCGACGATGAAGCTCCTGGGCCGCTGGAACTGGTACCTGCCAGAGCGCGTGCGGCGCGCGCTGAGGGTGCGCGCGCCGCACGTCGCGACCGACGACCCCGCGGCGGCGGGCGCGCCGGTGAGCCGCTGACCTCAGCCGGCGAGCGTGATGGCGAGCGTGTCGCGGCGCCCGTCGCCAGAGCGGCGCAGCGTCAGCGAGCACACGCGAAGTCGCACGTCGCGAGCGTGCTCTCGAAGCTGCACCTGCGGAACCGCGTGCAGGCGGTCGTGCTGGCCTGCCAGTCGGGGCTGATCACCCCGGCGCCGGCTAGCCGTTGACCGAGAAGCTCGAGTCGGGGTTGATCTCGCGCAGGCGCGAGTAGAAGCCCATGTCGAGCTCGAGGCCCGTGTAGCGGCACGTCACCTTGACCGGCTCCGTGTCGTGGTCGTGACCGTTCTCGACCCGGTCGATCAGCTCGGCCATCACGTGGCCGACGACCGGCGCGTTCTTGAACTGGTTGCCGCTCGTCCCGATCGCCATGTAGTAGCCGCCGACGCCGGACTTGTCGTAGATCGGGATCCAGTCGTCCGAGCAGTCGTAGAGGTCGACGACGCCCTTGCGCTCGTTCGGGATCCGCAGGCTCGGGATGCGGCGGGCGAGGCGGTAGACCTGCGCCTCCCACTGCTTCTCGGTCACGTGGCGGTCGTAGTTGTCGGGGTCGTCGACCCACTGGCGCTCGTCGCACTCCGGGTCCTCGGAGCCGATGAGGATGTGGTTGCCGCTCTCGGGGCGGAAGTAGATGCCGGTGTCGCCGTCGGAGCAGTGGATGCCGTTCGCGTCGTAGTCGAAGTCGGGCGGCGCGGGGACGTGGTGCACCTCGTGGCGCAGCGGCCGCGTCGTAACCTTCATGTCGCCGGTCGCGCCGGCCATCTCGTTGACGATGTGCGAGTGCGGGCCGGCGACGTTGATGACGATCGGCGCGTCGATCTCGAGGCCGTCGGCGAGCGTGACCCCCTTGACGCGGCCGTTGTCGCGGCGGATGTCGGCGACCGTCGCGCGGAACAGGAACTCGCCCCCGTGCGCCTCGGCCGCCCGCTGGAGGTTGTGCGTGGCGAGCTGCGGGTCGTTCACGTATCCCGAGCCCGGGGTGTAGATCGCGCCGGGGAGCTCCTCGTCGGACTGCTCCCAGAAGCGCGGGTCGTCCGGGCGCTTGGGCGGATAGAAGGCGTGCGTGTCGAAGATCGGCATGCGCTCCTTGAGCTGCTCCGTCGACCACTCCTCGTACTGGACCCCGACGTCGCGGTAGTGCTTGAGCACCTTCTCGTGGTGACCGGTCGCGCTCTCGAGCAGGAGCGTCCCGCAGTTCATGTACTTCGCCAGGCCCGCATCGTCGGTGACGCCGAGGTAGTCCTCCCAGTCCTTCCAGTAGGAGAAGCCCTCGTAGGCCATCGCCACGCCGTCCCAGGAGGAGTAGTGGGCGCGGACGATCGCGCACGACGCGCTCGTCGGGCCGTAACCGGAGGCCGGAAGCTTGTCGATGTTGAGGGTCTTGTAGCCCTTCTGGGCGAGCTCGTAGGCGATCGCGGCGCCGATCACTCCGGCGCCGATGATCACCGCATCGGCCTTCTTCGACATGGCTGTGGTCCTCCCGGTCCTTCGGTGGCGGCATTGACGGGCTGGTAGCCTGCGGACTCATATATCAGTCGTCGGCCTGAGCCGTCAACCGGCGGCCGGCCGGGAGGGAGCCGCGTGAGCGCACAGCCGGGGACGGGTTCGCAGGCCACGAGCGAGCTGCTGGCCGACCGCGCCTACGCGGCGCTGCGCGACGCGATCGTCGCGCTGCGGATCCCGCCGGGGGCGCCGATCAACGAGGACGCGCTGGGCCGCGAGCTCGACATGGGGCGCACGCCGGTGCGCGAGGCGATCAAGCGACTGGCGCTCGAGAACCTCATCACCGTCTTCCCGCGCCGGGGGACGTTCGCCTCGGAGATCAACATCACCGACCTCGCGCACATCTCGGACGTTCGCCAGCAGCTCGAGGGCCACGCGGCGTATCGCGCCGCCCAGCGGATCAGCGCCGGCCAGCGCGCGGAGCTCGAGGCGCTGCTGCATCGCATCGACGCCCCGAACGGCGCGCCCCGCGAGGAGCTCATGGGCCTCGACGCCGAGATCCACCGGTTCGTGCACCGCTGCACGGCCAACCCCTACCTCGAGGAGACGCTCGCGCGCTACTTCAACCTGTCGCTGCGGATCTGGTACCTCGTGCTCGACCGGCTGCCGCACCTCACCGAGCGGGTACGCGAGCACCGCGCGCTGCTCGAGGCGGTACGCGACGGCGACGCCGACGGTGCGCGGAGGATCGCAGCCGACCACGTCGGCACGTTCGCGCACGAGATCCGCAGCGTGCTGTAGGCGGTCGTCAGGCGGCCGCCGGCAGCAGGTGGCGCGCGAACGCCGCCAGGGCGTCCGCCACGGGCGCAGCATCGTCCACAGGCAGCAGTGCGAGACGCCGGCGACGTCGCACGCCCGCGCGTGCGGCAGCCAGGAGAGCGGCAGCTCGCGGCGCTCGGCGAGGCTTGGGACGGACTCCGACCCGACCACGAGGAGCGCCGGCGCGGCGATCCGGCTCGCGTCCTTCAGCGCGCCGTGAACCGGCGCCGCTCGGCCTCGATCGCGGCCGCGCGCCGGTCGACCCGCTCCGGGTCGTCGCGCTGCCGGCGCAGCTCCTCCTCGACGCGGCGCTCGGCGCGGGCGGCGGCGCGCTCCGCGCGTGGCATCCGCAGCTCGCGCAGGTACATCCTGGCGTGCTCTGCTCGCATGTCAGACCCCAGAGGTCTGGTCGTCGAGCGGAGGTCCACCTTACGACGCTCCGGGGGGCGGTGTGGCGGGCGCGTTGTTGCGAGGGGCCGGCAGAGGGCGCCGGCCGGGCAACGAGGGAAGGAGACCGCAGCGTCGTTGCGAGCTTCAGCCGGCGCGTTCGGCGTTGTGCACCCATGCCATGCACAACGTCGACCGCGTCGTCGGTCCTTGCCGCCGCGCGACGGCGTCGGAGCCGAGCGCCCGCGACCTCAGCGCGCACCGTCGTAGCCGAGCCGGGCCGAGACGGCGTCCGCCTGCTCGATCGCGACCCGGCCGAGCAGCGCGAGGCGGTGCTCGGGGAGGCGCGACGTCGGCCCCGAGACGGAGAGCGCCGCGACGACCGCGCCGCCGGCGTCGAACACGGGCGCGGCAACGACCGAGAGCCCGGGCTCGAGCTCGTCGACGAGCGTCGCGTAGCCGCGCGCGCGGACCGCCTCCAGGTCGCGCTCGAGCGCGACCGGGTCGACGATCGTGCGGTCGGTGAGGCGCTCGAGCCGGGCGGGGACGGCGGCGACGCCGTACGCGAGGAACACCTTGCCCGCCGCCGAGGCGTGCTCGGGGATGTCGCGGCCGACCCAGTTCGTGACCCCGAGCAGGTGGCGACCGTCCTCCTGCGCGATCGCCTCGGTGCCGCCGGTCGTCGGCACCATGAGGTTGACGGTCTCGCCGCTCTCGTCCGCGAGCCGGCGCATGCTGGGCGCGGCGTGCTCGACGAGGTCCTCGCGGGGCAGCCGCGACCGGGCGAAGCGCAGGGGCGCCGGGCCGGGGCGGACCTCGTCCCGGCCGCTGTCCCACCGGATCAGCCCGTGGCGCTCGAGCGCGGCGAGCAGTGGCGCGACCTCGGCCTCGCTCGTCCCGAGCCCGGCCGCGAGGTCCGTGGCCGTCCGCGGGGAGCGCTCGAGGACGAGCACGAGCAGGCGTGCGGTTCGCTCGGCCGGGTCTGCCGGCGCCGGAGAGGCCATCGGCCCTGGTCTATCAGGCGGCGCGCAGCACGTCGATCAGCACGCGGCCCGCGGCCGCCACGTCCGCGGGCTCCGCGTGCTCGTGCGGCGTGTGGCTCTGGCCCCCGGCGAGCGGGACGAAGAGGAGCGCGGCCGGCGCCACGGCAGCGAGGTGGCCGGCGTCGTGGCCCGCGCCCGAGTACGTCCGCAGCGGGGCGAGGCCGCGCCGCCGCGCCGCGTCGTCGGCGATCCGCGCGAGGCGCTCGTCGAGCGCGACGGGATCGCCGCCGCGCAGCCGGCGCCGCGTCACCCGCACGCCGCGGC
>DATAAR010000154.1:0-11222 GCA_036259975.1 Solirubrobacteraceae bacterium
GCAGGCCGACCGCGGTGAGGTCCGCCGCGGCGATGGCCTCCGGGGCCGGGAAGGCGTGGGTCAGCGCGCCGTCGGGCGCCGCCAGCGGCGCGCCGCAGACCGCGACCAGCCGCGCGGCGAGCGTGCGGGCGGCCGCGAGCGAGACCTGCTGGCCGAGCACCGCGCGGACCGCGCTCTCGGCGGGGTCCACCATGCCCGGCGGGCGGGGGCCCGGGCACGCCGCGACGGCGCTGCGCAGCGCCGGGTCGGTGCCGAGGACCGCGCCGTAGGCGGCGGGGTCGGCGTCGAGATCGAGCAGGCGCCGGCAACGGCTCGCCGCGGCGGCGAGGTCGCGGAGGCTGGCGAGGCGCAGCGTGGCGCGCACGTGGTCGCCGCGCGGCTCGAGCGCGACCACGCCGGTGCCGCCGGGCAGCGCCAGCGTGCGTCGGTACACGCCGTCCGAGAGCTCCTCGACCCCCGGGACCGCCCGCGCGCGCAGCCATCGCAGCACGCCGTCGCCGTCGTACGGCGCGCGGGCCGGGAGGCGCAGGACCACCTCGCCCGCGGCCGGGTGCGCGCCGGCGCGACGCGCGCGGCGCAGCTGCGACGGCGTCGCCGCGAACACGTGGCGGACCGTGTCGTTGAACTGGCGCACGCTGGTGAAGCCGGCGGCGAGCGCGACGCGCGCGAACGGCAGGTCGGTCCCCTCGATCAGCATGCTGGCGGTCTGGGCGCGCTGCGATCGCGCGAGCGCCAGCGGCGGCGCGCCGACGCCCGCCTCGAGCAGCCGGCGCAGCTGGCGCTCGCTGACCGCCAGGCGCCGCGCGAGGCCGGGGACGCCCTCGCGGTCGACCACCCCGTCCGCGATGAGGCGCATCGCGCGCGCGACGAGATCGCCGCGCACGTCCCACTCCGGGGAGCCCGGCGACGCGTCGGGTCGACAGCGCTTGCACGCGCGCAGGCCCGCGCGCTGGGCCGCCGCGGCGGTCCGGAAGAACGCGACGTGCTCGCGCTTGGGGCACACCGGCGCCGGGCAGCTCGGCCGGCAGTACACGCGCGTGGTGCGCACGCCGGTGACGAACAGGCCGTCGAAGCGCGCGTCGCGGCTCTGGATCGCGCGGTAGCAGCGCTCGAAGTCGAGGTCCGCGGCGCCGGTCACGCCCCCATCGTGCAGCCTCGGCCGACCGCGCGCTAGCGGGAAACGGACAGCTCGGTCGGCGTGACGACGGACGCCCGCACCTGCGGGCCGCCGGGATGGTCGAGATGCGCGCGCGGCGACGTCCTCGCCGGGGACCGTGATCGCGAGCGCCCACCGTCCGCGCGCCACTCGCGGAGCGCGACGGCGGGGCCGCGCAGCTCGGCCACGGCGACGGGGACGCTACGCCGCGGCGGCGAGCTCCTGGAGGCGGCCGCTCATGTCGGCCTGCACGAGCTCGCGGAACCCGCCGACGACCTCGCCGTTGATGACGATCTGCGGGAAGCTGAACATGCCGGTCAGCGCGACCAGCTGGGCGCGTCCAGCCGGGTCCTTTGAGAGATTGATCTCCTCGAACACGTAGCCGCGCCTGGTCAGGAGCTCCTTGGCCCGGGAGCAGAAGGAGCACGGATCGGTCGAGTAGACGGTGATGTTGGTCATCGCTTCACTTAATATAGCGGCCCCCTGGACAGGGCCGGATACCTGACTGTTGCCCGGTCCGGTCAAGACGCAAGCAGTCGTCCTGCGGTCGATCCGCTACGGCGAGGCCGATCGCATCGTGCACCTCTACACCCCGCACCGCGGGCGCATCGGCGCGATCGCGAAGGGGGCGCGGCGCTCGCGCAGCCGGTTCGGCGGCCGGCTGGAGCCGTTCTTCCGGCTCGACCTCGTCCTGCACGAGGGCCGCAGCGACCTGCTCACGGTGACCGCGGCGCAGACCGTGGCCGCCCACGGGCGCCTGCGCGCCGACGGGCCGGCCCTGGACTCCGCCGCGCGCGCGTGCGACGCGGTTTCGCGCCTGTTCGACACCGGCGAGCCGCACCCGGAGGTCTTCAACCTGCTCTGCAACGAGCTCGCCCTGCTCGACGCGGACCCCGCCCGCGCGACGCACGCCAACCAGCTCGCGTTCCGCCTCAAGCTGCTGCTCGCCGCCGGCCTCGCGCCCCAGCTCGCGGCGTGCGCGTCGTGCGGCGCGCACGAGCACCTGGTCGGCTTCTCGGGCGCGGCCGGCGGCGTCGTCTGCAGCGCGTGTGAGGCCGCGAGCTTCGCGCTCGACGAGGCCGCGCACGCGTTCCTCACCGGCGCGCTCGGAGCCCCGCTGCAGGCCACGCCGGCCGCGCCGGAGCGCGCCCTGCGGCAGGCGGACCGGGCGATCGCGGAGACCGTCGAGCACCACGCGGGGGTTCGTTTGCGCGCCGCGGCGCCGGGATAGGATCGCTTCCGCAATGGGGGAGACCGAGGTCGCAACGAAGTGGGTCTATGAGTTCAGCGAGGGCTCGCGCGACATGCGCGAGCTCCTGGGGGGCAAGGGGGCCAACGTCGCGGAGATGACGCGGGTCCTCGGCGCCGAGCGGGTGCCCGCCGGCTTCACGATCACGACCGAGGCGTGCGTGGCGTACATGCAGGGCGACGGCGCGCTGCCCGAGGGGCTCGACGAGCAGGTGGCCGAGGCGCTGGGCAAGCTCGAGGAGCAGGCGGGCAAGAAGCTCGGCGACTCCGAGGACCCACTGCTCGTCTCCGTGCGCAGCGGCGCCCGCGAGTCGATGCCCGGCATGATGGACACCGTCCTCAACCTCGGGATCAACGACGAGTCGGTCGACGGGCTCGCCAAGCAGACCGGGAACGAGCGCTTTGCGTGGGACTCCTACCGGCGCTTCGTGCAGATGTACTCGAACGTCGTCAAGGGCGTCGAGGGCGAGAAGCTCGAGAACCAGATCAAGAAGGTCAAGGACGACCGCGGCGTCGAGCACGACACGGACCTCGACGCCGACGCGCTGCGCGAGCTCGTCGAGACGTTCAAGGGCCTGTACCGCCACCAGACGGGCGACGACTTCCCGCAGGACCCGCAGGACCAGCTGGAGGGCGCGATCCGGGCCGTGTTCGACTCCTGGAACACCGAGCGGGCGGTCAGCTACCGGCGCATCAACCGCATCCCCGACGACTGGGGCACCGCGGTCAACGTGCAGCAGATGGTCTTCGGCAACAAGGGCGACACGAGCGGCAGCGGCGTCGCGTTCAGCCGCGACGAGGTCACCGGCGCGCCCGAGCCGTCGGGCGACTTCCTCGTCAACGCCCAGGGCGAGGACGTCGTCTCCGGGGTGCGCAACACCCTCGACATCTCCGCGCTCAAGGACGTGATGCCCGAGGCGCACGAGGAGCTCATGGAGATCCTGCGCACGCTCGAGCAGCACTACAAGGACATGCAGGACACCGAGTTCACGGTCGAGGAGGGCAAGCTCTACATGCTTCAGACCCGCTCGGCCAAGCGGCCCGCCCAGGCGGCGGTGCGCTTCGCGGTCGACGCGGTGGAGGAGGGGCTGCTGTCCAAGGAGGAGGCGATCGCGACCATCGACGCCGAGAAGCTCGACGCCCTCCTGCACCCGACGTTCGACCCGCAGGCCGAGTACGAGGTGCTCGCGACGGGCGTGGCCGCGTCGCCGGGCGCGGCGGCCGGCGAGATCGTGTTCAGCGCCTCCGACGCCGTGCAGGCGGCAGAGGACGGGCGCGACGTCATCCTCGTGCGGCCGTTCACCGAGGCCGACGACGTCGCCGGCTTCCAGGCCGCGAAGGGCGTCCTCACCAGCGAGGGCGGCAAGGCCAGCCACGCCGCCCTGGTGGCGCGCGGGATGGGCGTGCCCGCGGTGACGGGCGCCGGCCTGGAGATCGACCTCGACGCCGGCCAGATCCACGTCGACGGCACCACGCTCGGCGAGGGTGACCGGATCGCGATCGACGGCACGAGCGGCTCGATCACGACCGACGACGTGCCGCTCGTCGAGCCCGAGATGAGCGAGCACTTCGAGACGGTCCTCACGTGGGCCGACGAGCTCAGGACGATGGAGGTGCGCGCGAACGCCGACACGCCCGAGGACGCGCGGCGCTCCCGCGAGTTCGGCGCGACCGGCATCGGCCTGTGCCGCACCGAGCACATGTTCTTCGGCGACGACCGCCACGAGAAGATGGTCGCCGTCATCCTGGGCTCGACCACCGAGGAGCGCCGCGAGCGCCTGAACGCGCTCCTGCCGCTCCAGCAGGAGGACTTCGAGGGCCTCTTCGAGGCCATGGAGGGGCTGCCGGTCACGATCCGCCTGCTCGACCCGCCGCTGCACGAGTTCCTCCCGCACCGCACCGAGATCGAGGCCGAGGCCGAGCGCGCGCGCGTCGAGATGAGCGACGACCTCGAGGATCTCGAGGCCACACTCGAACGCGTGCGCGCGCTCGAGGAGGTCAACCCGATGCTCGGCACGCGCGGCGTGCGGCTGGGCCTGCTGTTCCCCGAGATCTACGAGATGCAGGTCGAGGCGATGATGCGCGCCGCGAAGGCCGTCAACGAGCGCGGCGGCGAGCACGCGCATCTCGAGATCATGGTGCCGCTCGTGGCGTACGAGGGCGAGCTCGAGACGATGCGGCGGATGATCCTCGAGATCGGCGAGCGCGAGGGCCTCTCGCATCCCGACCAGTACCAGATCGGCACGATGATCGAGCTCCCCCGCGCGTGCTTCCTGGCCGACCGGATCGCCGAGCACGCCGACTTCTTCTCGTTCGGCACGAACGACCTCACCCAGACCGGCCTGGGCTTCAGCCGCGACGACATCGAGGGCAAGATCCTCGCGAAGTACATCGACCGCAAGGTCTTCGACCGCTCGCCGTTCGAGACGATCGACGAGCCCGGCATCGGCCAGATGCTGCGCATGGGGGCGTGGCTGGGGCGCAAGGCCAAGGGCGACCTCGAGCTGGGCATCTGCGGCGAGCACGGCGGCGACCCGGACTCGATCGAGTTCTTCCACCACTCGGGCATCGACTACGTCTCATGCAGCCCGTACCGCGTGCCGGTGGCGCGGGTGGCGGCGGCGCAGGCCGCGGTGCGCGCCGGGGCCGGGTAGGCGCCGGTCGCACCGCGGACCGAAAATCCGGCCCATCCGGGCGCCGGTCCCCCACTCCCGCCTCGCCACCGAGGTCGCCGCCGCGGCGTTGGCCGCCGCGGGCCCGAGTTCGCGGCGGGGCCCGCGACATCCTGGTTTCGGGAAGTCGCCGGCCTGCGCGCCGGAGCCGGCCCTGCCCGATGAAGTCGCCCGGCTCGCTGAACATCACGAGCACGTCGGCGCCGGCCCCGCGCGGAACGCAGTCGGACGTGGCTGCGTTCCCGCCGCCCCGCAGGTGGGCGCCGACCGGCTCGACGGCCGGCCCGGCCGGGTGTTACGCCGCTGACGAGCGCGCTTCAGTCGAGCCGCATGTGCACGCGCACCGCGCCGCCCGTGGCGAACGCGCGCACCTGCACCAGGTCGCAGAGCTGGTTCGCGAGCCACAGGCCGTAGCCGCCGATCTGGGCTGGGCGCGGGCGCACGCGGCCGACGAGCGGCTGCTCGATCCGGCCGGCATCGGTCACGTCGCAGATCAGGGCGCCGGGCTCGCGCCAGATCGTGAGGACGCCGTGGCCGCCGCCGTGGCGGACCGTGTTCGTCGCGAGCTCGTTGACGGCGAGCAGGAGGTCGTTGGCGCGCTCGGGGCTCAGCACGGCGCTTGCGTGGGCGAGGACGAAGCGCCGCACGGCGCCGAGCGCGTCCAGGCCGATCTCGGCTCGGGGCGCCTCCGCGGGCGGGTCGGCCAGCGGGTCTGCGAACGGCGCGGCGATCGCCTGGAGCCCGTCGAACAGTGCGCTGTCGTGCGCCACTCCGCCGCTCACGACGGACGGGTGCGTTCGGCGCGCGGTCTCGACGACGGCGGGCGCCAGTGCGTCGGTGTCGTACGGGCACACGAGCCAGAACGCCCGCGTGTCGGCGAACGCGAGGTTCAGCAGGGCCTCGTGGCGGTGGCACTCGACGAGCTCGCACGCGCTGCGCTCGGGATGGATCGGCTCGCCGATGCCCCGTAGCGGGCGGCCGCCGGTCGCGTGGGCGGAAACGAACTCGCGCCAGGCGGGGATGATGCGCCCGGGGTTCGCGCCGACGTCGGCCATGTCGGCGAAGAGCACGCCCTCGGCGTCGGCGCCGAGCTCGGCCCGCAGGCGAGCGATCTTCTCCGCGCTCACGACGACGAGCGTGGGCTCGCCCGCCGCGACGCCGTCACGGATGAACGCGCTCATGCGATCGGCGAACTCGTCGAGCCCCGCGTACATGACCGCCTCGTGGCGGAAGGGCGCGTCTCGGCGGGCGGGAAGCGTGGTCACTGCGAAGGCGCGGGGGAGGAGCGGCGCGTCGTATCGACCCGGACGCGCGGCTTGGCAAGGCTAGCAGCGCCTCCGGGGGCCTTCTGGCGCGTGTCAGCTGGCCAGCGTGATCGCGGCTGCGAGCACGAACGCCCCGGCCCAGACCTGGTCGGTGTTGAGCCACGCGCGGCGCAAGATCTTCAGCCCGAGCCGGTCGTAGACCACGACGGCGACGAGCCCCATCACCACGAGCATCGCGACGACGTGCAGGACGACCCCGGCCGCGCCCGCGCCGAGCGAGCCGCCGAGGAGCCCGAGCTCGGCCTGCTCGTGGGCGCGGACGTGCGCGCGGTCGACCGTGTCCTGCAGCCCGATCAGCACCGGCGCGACCATCAGGCCGGCGCCGTGCGCCGTCGACATGAGGAAGGACCACAGCGTGAGCTCGCGGTCGCTCACGCGCATCGACGTCCAGCGGAAGTGCGCCCGTGGCCTGGCGAACCGGAAGATGCCGAACGCGAGCAGTACGAAGGCCGCGCCGATGCGCAGCGTGCTCGAGTCGGTCAGGACGGACAGCCCGGCGACGAGCGCCGCCACGAGCGCGATGGACAGCTCGTGGCCGATCGCGATCGGCACGAGCGAGCGCACGACCGCGCGCCGGCTGCGCTCCTGCATCCCGCGCGACACGGCGAACAGCCAGCCCATGGCCGGGTTGAGGCCGTGGTAGGCGCCCAACCCGACCAGGGTCAGCCATGCCGCGTCGCGGCTCATCTCAGGACGGGAAGCAGTACGAGTCGCTGGAGGCGTCGCCGCCCTGCAGGCGGATCTGGTGCGGGCGCTCGCCGGAGAACTCGACGAAGAAGTCCGGGTCGACGCTGAGGTCGCCGTCGGAGTCGAGCTTGACCATCCAGCCGTTGATGCCCTCGGGGTAGAACTGGACGTCCCAGCTCGCGTACAGCGAGTTCGTCAGGTATACGCGCTTGCCGTCGCGGCTCATCTCGACCATCTGCGGGCCGCCGTTCAGCTCGCCCGCGGCCGGGTGGCCGGCGCGGCGCACGATGCCGCCGAGCTGGACCGAGCCGGTCTCCTTCGGGTTGCGCGGGTCGCTGACGTCGTAGCGCTTCAGCTCGCCGGTGCCCCAGCAGGAGACCAGCAGCGTGCGGTCGTCGACGCTGAGCGAGATGTCGGTGATGAGCGGCGGCACGGCGCCGAACGGCTGCAGCGCCGGCGGCAGCTGCTCGGTCTCGGCGGGCTCGGGCGGGATCTCGATGACCTTCTTGACAGCGACCTGGCCGTCGGCGTTGATCTCCCAGAGCCACACCGATGCCGTCAGGTCGGCGGTCGAAACGACGACGCCGACGAACCCGTACGGCTTCGAGGGGTCGTGCGCGGGGCGCAGCTCGAGGACCATCTGCTGCTCGGCGCCGAGGTCGATCGCCTGCTTGTGGCGGCGACGGCGCATGTCCCAGGCATGCAGGTGGCGGCCGTACTGGCCGAGGAGCTCGGGGTTCAGGCCGCCCTCGACCATGTTGGGCGTGCCCCACTCGCTCGTGAGGACGGTGTCGTAGCCGATGTTCCACCACACGTCGTAGGCGAGCTCCTGCGGGCCACGGTCGATCTCCCACTGGCCGAGCGGCGAGAAGTTGTCGTGGTCGAGCAGCAGCACGCCTCCGGGCGCGTCGCCGGCCGGGTTGCCGAGGGCGGACATGTAGAGGCCGTCGGGCCCGCAGTGCACGGTGTGCGGACGGCTGTAGCCCGTCCGTTTGGCGAGCTCTTCTGGTTCGATGACCTTCACGAGCTTGGGGTTGACCGGGTCGTCCTTGACGTCGACGACATGCACGCGGCTCGAGCGCAGGCCGGGGATGAGCAGGTAGCGGCGCTCGACGTGTGGATGCGGGGCCCACGGGCAGAGCGCGCTCGAGCACGCGTTCCAGCCGAAGTGGTGCAGCTCGTCGCCGACGTTCGGCATGTCCAGGCGGCCGATCGCCTGGCCCTTCGTGGACGAGCCGTCCTTGACGTCGACGACCGCGAGCGCGTCGGGCCTGGCGTCGCCGTTCTGCGGGGTGTTGAGCGTGACCACGTAGGCGAGCTCCTCGGGCGGGCCCTCCATGGCGCTCGCGGGCGACGGGTAGAAGGTGGGGTCGGGCTTGAGGGACATGGAGCCAACCCTTCCAGAACGCCGCCCGGCGCCGCGGGTTTTTGTCCGCACGCGTTGCCGGCCCGCCGCTGTCAGATCCCGCCCTCGCGCCGCGACTCGTTTCGTCGATGCACGCGCCCGCACCCTCTCCGCTCGTCCGGGCGGCACCCGCGCGATGCGAGAATGCCGCGTCCATGGATCCGCACGCCGAACCCGGCCCCGTCGCGCGGTCGCTGGCGGCGCGCCGGCAGGCGTGGGAGGCAGAGCACCTTTCGCCGCTCGCCGCGCGCTCGTGGCCGGCCCGCCGGCGCGTGCCGGAGGAGGACTGCGGGCTGCGCTCGCCGCTGCAGCGCGACCGCGACCGGATCGTGCACTCCAAGGCGTTCCGGCGGCTCAAGCACAAGACGCAGGTCTTCGTCTCCCCGGAGGGCGACCACTTCCGCACGCGGCTGACGCACACGCTCGAGGTCACACAGATCTCGCGCACGGTGGCGCGGGCGCTCGAGCTCAACGAGGACCTGGTCGAGGCGATCGGGCTCGGGCATGACCTCGGGCACGCGCCGTTCGGGCACATCGGCGAGGCGGTGCTCGACCGCTGCCTGGCGGAGCGCTTCGGCGGCGGGTTCCGCCACTACGAGCACTCGCTCCGGGTGGTCGACGTGCTCGAGCCGGCACCGCGCGCCGTCCGAGAGCCGGGCTCGCCCGTCGCGGGCGCCGGGCTGAACCTCAACGACGACGTGCGCGACGGGATCGTGTGCCACTCGGGCCGGGCGCCGATGCCGCGCACGCTGGAGGGCCGGATCGTGCGCCTCGTGGACCGGGTCGCGTACATCAACCACGACATCGACGACGCGGTGCGCGCGGGGGTGCTGCGCGAGGACGAGCTGCCGGCGGGGCCGATCGCGGTCCTGGGCGACACGGGCTCGCGGCGGATCGACACGCTCGTGCACGACCTCGTCGAGGCGTCGGCGGGGGCGGGCGACATCGTCCAGGGTGACGAGGCCGGCGCGGCGATGGAGACGCTGCGCGACTTCATGTTCGAGCGCGTCTACCTCGGCGCTGCTGCGCGCCGCGAGCACGCGAAGATCGAGCGGGTCGTGCGCACGCTGTTCGACCACTACGCCGAGGACCCGGCGCGGCTGCCGGACGGCGGCGGCGCGCCGGGCGCGGATCTCGCGCAGCGGGTGACCGACTACCTCGCCGGCATGACCGACCGCTACTGCATCCGCGCGTTCGAGGCGCTGTCGGTGCCGGAGTCGTTCGCCGTCTAGGTTGCGCGTCGTGGCGGGGCGTTACACCGACGACTCCAAGGAGCGCGTGCGCGACGCGACCGACATGGTCGACCTCGTGGGCACGCGCACCGAGCTGCGCCGCGCCGGCCAGAACCGCTACGAGGGCCTGTGCCCGTTCCACGACGAGCGCACGCCGTCGTTCGGCATCGACCCGGCGCAGAAGCTGTTCTACTGCTTCGGCTGCGGCGAGGGCGGCGACGCGTTCCGTTTCGTGCAGCTCACCGAGGGCCTCGACTTCAAGGAGTCGCTCGAGTACCTCGCCGATCGCTACGGGGTCAAGCTGGAGCCGGTCGAGGAGGACCCGGCCGAGGCCGAGCGCCGGCGGGCGCGCGAGCGCCTGCACGAGCTGCTGGACCGCACCGCGGCGTTCTACGTCCGGTACCTGTGGGACTCGGCCGAGGCGGCGCCCGCGCGGGAGTACCTGGCCTCGCGGGGGCTCGACGAGGCCACGCTGCGCGAGTTCCGCGTCGGGTACGCGCCGTCGGCGTACGACACGCTGCTGCACGCGGTCCGCCGCGGCGGGTTCTCCAACCGCGAGGCGTTCGACGCGGGCCTGGCCGTGCGGTCGAAGGGACGGGGCATGCTCTACGACCGCTTCCGACGGCGGATCATGTTCCCGCTGTGCGACCTGCGCGGGCGGGTGCTCGGCTTCGGGGCGCGCGCGCTCGGCGCCGATCAGAAGCCGAAGTACGTGAACTCGGCGGACAACGCCGTGTACCACAAGGGCCGCAATCTGTTCGGGGCCGACATCGCGCGGGCGCACGCGACGAAGGCGGGCAGCGTGATCGTCGCCGAGGGGTACACCGACGTGATCGCGATGCACCAGGCCGGACTGCGCAACACGGTCGGGCTGATGGGCACCGCGCTGACGGAGGAGCAGGTGGGCGAGCTGGCCCGGCTGGCGTCGAAGGTCCAGCTGGCGCTCGATGCCGACGGGGCGGGGCAGGAGGCGATGCTGCGCGCCGCGCGGGTGGCGGCGGGCCGGCGGCTCGAGCTCCGCGTGGTGCCGCTGCCGGCGGGCACGGACCCGGCGGACCTGGTGCAGGCGGAGGGCGCGCGGGCGATGCAGCGGCTCGTCGACGCCTCGGTGCCGTTCGTGCGCTTCCGGGTGGAGCGCGAGCTCGCGGCCGGCGACCTCGGCTCGGCCGAGGGCAAGGACGCGGTCATCGATGCGCTGCGCCCGGTGTTCGCGCAGATCCCACCGAGCGCGTTGCGAGAGGAGCTCGTGGCGCTCGTCGCCGACCGCACCGATCTCGCGCCCGCGCTCGTCGCGTCGTGGCTGGCGCAGGGGGGCGGCGGAGGAGCCGGCGGCGTCGGTCGCGGCGGGGGTCGCGCCAGCGGTCGTCGCGGCGCCCGTCGCGGCGCCGGGGCGGGTGCTGGCGGCGCGGCCTCGGGGCGGCCCGACGTGCGCGCACCCGCGCCCGGGCTCGCGGCCGACCGCCCGGCGGCCGGCCGGTCGGCGGCGCCCGCTCCGGT
>DATAAR010000155.1:0-21849 GCA_036259975.1 Solirubrobacteraceae bacterium
GCGTGCGGCGCCGTCGCCCGCTTCGTCGACGGGCCCGCCGAGGTGTCGCTGCGCACCCCGCCGCCGCTCGACACGCCGCTCGAGGTCGACCGCGCCGGCGGCGGCGAGGTCACCGTCTGGCACGGCGACACGCTCGTCGCGTGCGCCCGCCCGGCCGACCTCGACGACATCGTGCCGCCGGTGCGCCCGGCCTCGGCCTGCCGCCGCGCGTACGCGGCGGCGCCCTGCGACCGGCGGGCCTTGTTGCACGCCCGGCACGCGGGCAGCAGGTTGTGCTCGCCGCTGCGCCCGCCCCGCGAGCGCGGCAGCACGTGCTCGAGCGTGCGGTCGGGCTCCCACGACACGGTCGAGCACCACACGCAGCGCCCGCCGTCGCGCTCCCAGATGTCATTCAGCCGCGCCATGTCCCGTCGTGCAAGCGTAGCCCCGAATGCCCGCCGATCCGGACGACCCATGCGTCGCGTTCCTGCAGTGGGCGCTGCCCCGCCTCGAGCTGTGCTGGCCGGGCTTTCGGCGGGTGCGCCGGCAGGTGTGCCGGCGGGTGGCGCGGCGGATCGCCGCGCTCGGCCTGCCCGACCACGCCGCGTACCGCGAGCACCTGGCCGGGCACCCGGAGGAGTGGGCGGTGCTGCGCGCGCTGACGCCCGTGACGATCTCGCGCTTCGGGCGCGACCGGGCGGTGTTCGGCGCGCTGGCGGAGGACGTGCTGCCCGCGCTCGGCGCGGCCGCGCGCGCCGCCGGCCGCGACCGGATCCGCGCGTGGAGCGCCGGCTGCGCGTCCGGGGAGGAGGCGTACACGCTCGCGCTGCTGTGGGAGGAGAGCGCGCCCGGTCTCGAGCTCGACGTCCTCGCCACGGACATCCACCCGCCGGTGCTCGCGCGCGCCCGCGCGGCGCGCTACGAGGCGTCGAGCGCGCGGGAGCTGCCGGCGCCGCTGCGCGCGCGCGGCTTCGACGCCGGGCCGGACGGCGCGCTGGTCGTGCGCCCCGAGGCCCGGCGTCGAGTCACGGTCGCCCGGCACGACCTGCGCGACCCGCCGCCGGACGGCCCGTTCGACCTCGTGCTCTGCCGCAATGTCGCATTTACGTACTTCGCGCCCGCCGCGCAGCGGGCGGTGCTCGCGCGCGTGGCGTCCGCGCTGCGCCCGGGCGGCGCGCTGGTGCTCGGCCTGCACGAGCACCTGCCCGACGCCGCGCCCGGGTTCGTCCCGTGGCCCGGAGCGCGGGCCGTGCACCGGTACGTTCCCGGGCACGGCGAATGAAGGAGGGCAGGCGATGAGCAGCGAGGGCCAGGTGAAGCCCGGGTGGCGCGGGCGGTACTTCGAGGACTTCGCCGTCGGCGACGTCTACGAGCATCCCCTCGGGCGCACCGTGACCGAGACGGACAACATCTGGACGACGCTCCTGACCCAGAACACCGCGCCTATCCACTTCGACGCCCACTACGCCGCGCAGACCGAGTTCGGCCGGCGGCTGGTCGACTCGACCTTCACGCTCGCCCTCGTGACCGGCCAGAGCGTGACCGACGTGTCGCAGAACGTGATGGCGAACCTGGGCTGGGACGAGGTCCGCCTGCCCAACCCCGTGTTCGAGGGCGACACGATCTACTCGCGCTCGGAGGTCCTGGAGTGCCGCGCGTCGCGATCGCGCCCGGACGTCGGGATCCTCACGGTGCGGACCACCGGCTTCAACCACGAGGGGACCGTGGTCATCACGTTCAAGCGCACGCTGCTCGTCTACCGGCGTGGCCGCGGCCCGACGATCCCGCGGATCGAGCCCTCGCAGCCGGCATGACCGCCCTCGTCTGCGTCACCTGCGGCACGCAGTTCGCCGAGAGCGACGAGCCCCCGGAGGTGTGCCCGATCTGCGTCGACCCGCGCCAGTACGTGCCCGAGGACGGTCAGCGGTGGACGACGATGGCGGAGCTGCGCGCGAGCCACCGCACCACGGTTCGCGCCGACGGCGAGCTTGATGGGATCGGCTGCGAGCCCGGGTTCGCGATCGGGCAGCGCGCGCTGCTCGTGCCGTACGGCGAACAGCGCCTGATGTGGGACTGCATCACGCTGCTCGACGACGCCGGCGCGGATGCGGTCGAGGCGCGCGGCGGGCTGGCCGGCATCGCCATCTCGCACCCGCACTACTACTCCGCGATGGTCGAGTGGGCGCACCGGTTCGAGTGCCCGGTCCACCTGCACGCCGGCGACCGGGAGTGGATCATGCGCCCGGACCCGGCGGTCGAGCTGTGGAGCGGCGAGTTCCTCGAGCTCGACCACGGCCTGACGCTCGTGCGCTGCGGCGGGCACTTCGCGGGCGGCACGGTGCTGCACTGGGCCGGCGGCGCCTCCGGTCGCGGCGCGCTGCTGAGCGGCGACATCGTCCAGGTCATCCCGGACCGCGCCCACGTCGGGTTCATGTACTCCTACCCGAACCTGATCCCGCTGCCGGAGGCCGCGGTCCGCCGGATTGCCGACGTGCTCGCGGGCTTCGCCTTCGAGACGATCCACGGCGCGTGGTGGGGGACGGTCGTGCGCGCCGACGGCCGCGGCGTCGTGGCGCGCTCCGCGGAGCGCTACGCGCGAGCGCTCGAGGATCCGCGGCTCATATGAGCTCGAGCGCGGCGCGGGCGCGGCGGACCGCGGCGGTCAGGTCCTCGCCCGACCGGTGCGAGTACATCGGCCCGCAGCCGTCGGTCAGCAGCAGCCGGGCCTGCGCGACGCCGCGCACGCCGCGCGGGTCTGGAGCGGCGAGGCGGCGCGCGAGCGCGGCGAGCTCGTCGGCCGCCTCGAGCACGGGGCGCCGGCGGGCGGCGACGCGTGCTCGCGGCAGCAGCCGGCCGTCGGCCTCGGCCACGATGTGCTCGAGCCGGCGCCCGAGCGCCGCGCTCGCGCCGGGCTCGATCAGGCGCGCGGCGCGCAGCGACAGCGCGGCGCTGCACTCGGGCGGGACGCCGTCCGCGAGCCGGCGGTCGAGGCCGTGCGCGCGCAGGCGCGCGGTGAGCCGGTCGCGCAGGCGCACGCGGCGCGGCTCGATCACGTCGCCCGCGACGCCCCGCACGGGCGTGAGGAGCAGGACGGAGCGTGTCACCACCGAAATGTTGATGCCGGTTACGTAACCTGTCAAGCAAGTTTGCCGGTGTTAGAACACGTTCGTCCCCCGGCGCGCTCGGGCCCGACTGAACGGAGCGCGGCATGAGGATCGTCGTCACCGGAGGCAGCGGCAAGGCCGGCCGCGCGGTCGTCCGCGACCTGGCCGGGCGTGCCGGTGCGCGACGTCGACGGCGAGCACGGCACGCTGCTCGGCATCGCCAGCGCACGCCGGGTGCTCGGCTACTCGCCCGAGTTCACCTGGCGGGAGCCGCTCTGAGCGCGGACGACGACGGCCTCGAAGGCGGGCGGGCGGCCGGTCTGCCAGTACGTGAAGCGCGAGACGGTGTAGCCGCCGCCGACGTGCGCGGTGGCGCGGGCGAGCCGCGCCGCCAGCGCCGCCTCGTCGACGTCGATGATGTGGGTGATCTTCATGCCCCGGTGATCGGCGCCGCGGCGGCCGGCTGCATGGACACGCGTCCAAAGACGGTTCGCCCCATCGTCGAACCGCGGGCCCGGTCACCGCCTACGCCCCGGCGAGCGACAGCACGAGGGGATGGACGGGCCCGGCCCCCTTCGCCCGCAGCTGCGCCCCCACGGTCGCGAGCGTCCATCCCGAGTAGCGCACGTCGTCGACCAGCAGGACCGGCTCGGCGGGCGGCGGCGCCGCGACGCGGAACTGGCCGCGCACGTTGGCGACCTGCTGGGCGGAGTTGGCCATCTCCCGCTGTGGGGGGTTTTCGCCGGTCCGCTCGAGCGTCTCGACGTACGGCAGCCCGAGCGCGGCCGCCAGGCGCCCGGCGAACTCGGGCACGAGCGCGCCCGAGCGCCGCGACGGGACCGCCGTCACCCAGCGCGGCGCCGGCGCGGGCCGCCAGCGTCCGAGCAGGTCGGCGCACGCCTGCACGAGGTCGTCGTCGAAGCGGCCCTCGCGCCGCCCGCGGCGCACGTGCGGGTCCCAGCCGCCGTCGCCCGCGCGGGCGAGCGCCCGGCCCTCCTCCAGCTGCAGCTCGGGCCTGATGCGCTGCCCGGGCTGGTCGGCGGTCTTGGGCGTCTGCCGCCGCACCGTCAGGACCACGGGCTGCGCGCGCACCAGCGCGTACGCCTGGCGCGCGAGCGCCTCGTCCACCGGCGCGGCGAAGCGCGGCCCCGCGCACACCGAGCAGCGCCCGCAGGGCTCGGCGCGCGGATCGTCGAGCTCGCTCTGCAGCGCCTGCATCAGGCAGCGCCCGTCGGTGCCGTAGGCGAACATCGCCGCCTGCTCGGCGCGGCGCAGCTCGGTCACGCGCGCGTAGCGCTCGTCGTCGTACGCCCACGGGCGGCCGGTGAGCACCCAGCCCGAGCCCTCGCGGCGCACGGCGCCCTCGACGTCGAGGACCTTGAGCATCGCCTCCAGCCGCCCGCGGCCGAGGTTCACCTCCGCCTGCAACGCGGGCAGCGTCAGCGGCGCGACGGCCGACCCGACGAGCTCGAGCACCTGCTCGACCAGCGCCCGCGACGGGAAGGCGACGTCGATGAAGAAATCCTGGATCACGCGATCCTCGTGGCCACGCAGCAGCACGACGTGCGCCTCGTCGACGCCGCGCCCGGCGCGCCCCACCTGCTGGTAGTAGGCGATCGCCGACGACGGCGCCTGATAGTGGACGACGAAGCCGAGGTCGGGCTTGTCGTAGCCCATGCCGAGCGCACTGGTGGCCACGACCGCCTTCACCTCGTTGCGGAGCAGCCGGTCCTCGGCGTCGACGCGGTCCTCGTCGGCCACCTCGCCCGAGTACGCCACGGCGCTGATGCCCTGGGTCTGGAGCCACTCGGCGACGGTCTCGGTGTCGCGCTTCGTCAGGCAGTAGACGATTCCGGAGCCCGGAAGCTGCGGCAGCCACGTCGCCAACCAGGCGAGCCGGTCCGCCGCCGCTGGCAGCTCGACCACCTCCAGGCGCAGCGACGCGCGCGCGAGCGGGCCGCGGTAGACCGTGAGGCGCTCCGCACCCGCACCGACCTGGAACTGCTCGCCCACGTCCGCCACCACGCGGTCGTTCGCCGTCGCGGTCGTGCCGAGCACTGCGACGTCGGCCGGCAGCTCGGCCAGCACGTCGCGAATGCGCCGGTAGTCCGGGCGGAAGTCGTGGCCCCAGTCCGAGACGCAGTGCGCCTCGTCGACGACGAGGAGGCCGACGCGCTCGATGAACAGCGGCAGCATCCGCTCGCGGAACTGCGGGTTGTTCAGCCGCTCGGGACTGATGAGCAGCAGGTCGACCTCGTCGGCGTCGAGGCGCTCGCGGACCGCCTCCCAGTCGTCCCGGTTCGTCGAGTTGACGGTGACGGCGCGAACCCCGAGCCGCTGCGCGGCCGCGATCTGGTTGCGCATCAGCGCGAGCAGCGGGCTGACGAGCAGCGTCGGGCCCGCGCCCTGACGGCGCAACAGCGCCGTCGCGAGGAAGTACACCGCGCTCTTGCCCCATCCCGTGCGCTGCACGCACAGGACGCGCCGCCGCTCGACGACGAGGTCGCGCACGGCCTCGAGCTGGTGCTCGCGGAAGTCGGCCGCGGGACCGGCGAGCTCGCGCAGAAGCGCGAGTGCCTCGGCCTCGAGCGTGTCGGGCGGTGCGGACGCCATGGGCCCGAGCATATGAGCCCGCCCGGTGGGCATCGGGCCGATCGCCGGAATCGGAACGAAGTCGGCACAGAGCCGTGCGCGTTCCGGGGCATGCCGGCGCGCGGCGCCTGCGGCTCACCAGGCCGGGACGGCGCCGCCCGTGCTCGGCGGTCGTCCGTCAGGCCACCGGAAATGGTCGCGAAGCGAGCGGGCGCGCCGGATCAGCCCGCATCCGGGCGCGGCCGCGGCCGGCGCAGGCGCTGCCTCCGCACCGGAGGCGTGGGTCGGCCGGCGCCTCGCCGGACCCGGCCCGCCGTTCGTTCGCCTGCCGCCGGCCGCGGCCCGTCCCATCACGCGGTCGCGGTCTCGAGCTGCCGGGACTCGGCCGCCGAGCCGATCGCGATCGCCTTCGGCTGCAGACGCTCCGGCTTGCGCACGATGAGCGACAGCACCCCGTGGTCCATGCTCGCCGTGATGCCGTCCGGATCGACGCCCTTCGGCACGCGGATGCGGCGCTCGAAGCGACCGAACGGACGCTCGGCGTGGACGCGCGCTGCGCCTTCGGCGACCTCCGGGTGCTTGCGCTCGCCGCGCACGATCAGCTCCTCGCCGAGGAGCTCGATGGAGACGTCGTCAGCCGTGAGCCCGGGAAGGTCCAGGGTCAGCACGAAGTCGCCCTCACCCACGGTGACGTCGGCCGCCGGCCAGAAGGCGGTCCGGCCGAACTGGGTGATCAGCGGCATGAACGGCTCATTCCAGAACAACGCGCACAACCTCCTTTCCATCGGGAACCGGGGTCACCTGGGCCATCGGCGGGCCCGCCCGGCTGACTAGGACGCCGGCGGCCGAGCGTCAAGGGTCGGCGCGCCTCGCCCGGCGACGGCCCACCGCCGCCCGGCGCCCGAGCGCCGGCGCCGGAGGTACCCTCCCGCGCTGCGCCCGATGACCGCGAGCCGCACGCCAGACCGCCGCACCGGAGGAGCCGCCCGCGCCCGCGACGCCGACTTGGGCGAGCCCGACCCGATCACCACCGAGACGGCCGGCGACGAGCAGCTGGCGGCAGCGGACCTGCGCGCCGAGATCTCGCGCGGCCGCGCCCTCGACCGCGAGCTGGCGCGCGATCTCGGCCGTCCGCAGCCGGCGGCCAAGAGCGCGGCCGGCGCATACGCGGAGGCTGTCGGCCGCCGCCCGCTCCTCGACGCGGCGAGCGACCCGGGTCTCGTGCGCGCGGCGCAGCTCGGCGACCCCGCCGCGCGCGCGCGCCTCGTCGAGGCCTGCCTGCCGCTGATCGCGGCCACCGCGCGCACGTACCGCACGGGCCACGTGCACCGGCTCGAGCTCCTGCAGGAGGGCGTCGTCGGACTGCTGCGCGCGCTCGAGCGGTTCGATCCGGATCGCGGGATCCCGTTCTGGGGCTACGCGACCTGGTGGGTGCGCCAGGCGATGCAGCAGCTCGTCTCCGAGCTCACGCGCCCGGTCGTCCTGTCCGACCGCGCCCTGCGTCACCTCGCCCGGCTGAAGGACGTCCACCGGGACGCGGTCCAGCGCTCCGGCGGCGTGGAGCCCGGGCGCGCCGAGCTCGCCGAGCGGTCGGGGCTCTCGCTCGATCAGGTCGACGCGCTCCTCGCCACCGAGGGGGCGCCCCGCTCGCTCGAGGAGCCGACCAGCGGCCACGACGGAGAGATCGGGACGTTCGGCGAGCTGCTCGTCGATCCCCTCGCCGAGGACGAATACGAGCACGTGCTGTCCGCGATCGAGGTCGAGGGCCTGCACGCGATGCTCGCCGGGCTGTCCGACCGCGAGCGCCTCGTGCTGCGTGCGCGCTACGGGCTCGACGGCGAGGAGCTGTCGCTGCGCGACGTCGGCGCGCGGCTCGGGCTGAGCGGCGAGCGTGTGCGCCAGATCGAGCACCGCGCGCTGGCGAAGCTCGAGACGGCCGCCACGGGCGCGCCCGGCGGCGGCAGCTGACCCGCGCACCGGGCACCGGCCTTGCCGGCTTGGATCGGTGGCCTAGTCGTCGAGGTAGGAGCGACTGACAGGAGGAACGTGATGCATGCTCTGCACCTGCCGCGTCGCCACTTCCTCGGCGTGACCTTCGTCGCGGCGCTGCTGACGCTGACGATCATGGCGCTGCTGCTTCTGCCCGCGGGGCGCCTGGCCCCGGGCGACACGTCGTCCACCACCGCCACCGGTGCGTCAGACGCGACCACAGCGGCGCCGGCCACCACCACGCGCGTGCGGCCGCCGTTCGTAGAGCGCCCCGTCTGGATGACCGATCCGCTCGCGCCGCCGGACTTCGCGGGCGGGCGCTGAGCGCGCGGGTGAGCGGCCGCCCGCGCCGGACGGCCGCTCGGTACGGGTGAGGGTCCGCCTGCTGGGGGTCAGCCGGCCGGGACGCCGTCGGCCGCGTTGCGCAGCGCGGTGATATCGAGCCTGCTCATCCCGAGCATCGCCTGCATCGCGCGCTCGGCGCGCTTCGGGTCGGCGTCGCTGAACAGCTCCTCCATCCCCGCCGGCACGACCTGCCACGACAGCCCGTACTTGTCCTTGAGCCAGCCGCAGGGTCCTTCCTGGCCGCCCTCTCCGAGGCGCTCCCAGTAGTAGTCGATCTCGTCCTGGGTCTCGCAGTCGATCTGGAACGACACGGCCTCGTCGAACTTGAACTCCGGCCCACCGTTGATGCCGACGAACCGCTGTCCATCGAGCTCGAACTCGACGGTCATCACCATGCCCGCCTCGCGGGGCGCGTTCTCGGTGTAGTGGGTGACGCCGACGATGCGCGAGTTCTTGAAGATGGAGATGTAGTGGTTCGCGGCCTCCTCGGCCTCGGTGTCGAACCACAGGTTGGGCGTGATCCTCTGCTGCATGGCGCTTGGGTCCTCTCGGGCGGCGGGAAGGGCTCCCGTTGACGGATACGCCCCTTCAGACGCCGGCACGCGGTCAAACTCATCGGCGGCTCGCGGCTCCGCCCTAGACCAGATCCCCCGCCACGAGCACATCCTCGCCCAACGCGTGCACCGAGCGCCCGCTCAGCCGCAGCCCCTCCGACACCCGCGCGACGCTCAGATCGCCGACCGCCTCCGTCCCAGCACCAAGGATCCGAGGCGCGATTCCCACGATGACCCGATCGGCAAGTCGCGCCCGCAAGAACGACGTTATGACGGCGCCGCCGCCCTCGACGAGCAGCGAGCGCACCCCGCGGTCGCGCAGCAGTGCAAGCGTCCCCGCGAGGTCCACACCGCAGACCGGGTCACGCTCGACGACGTGCACGCCGACACCGCGCGCGCGAAGCTCGCGGCGGCGCTGAGCCGAGGAGCGCTGCGTCGTCACGACCAACGTCGCCGCCGCATCGTTGAGGATCTGCGCCTCCGACGGAATCCGCAGCGTGCTGTCCAGCACGACGCGAAGCGGGGAGACGCCGGGCACCAGGCGGACGGTGAGCAACGGATCGTCCGCCAGCACCGTCCGGATCCCGACCAGGACCGCGTCGCACGCCGCTCGCAGGGCATGCGACGTCTGCCGCTCGGCCTCGCCGCTGATCCACTTCGAATCGCCGGTGCGCGTCGCGATGCGCCCGTCGAGCGTCTGCGCGTACTTGAGCACGACGTACGGGCGGGACGCCGGCGTGGAGACGGATCCCAGGAGCATGCTCGCGTCGGTGGCGTCGGGCACACCCTTTGGCAGGCCGTTGCCGGCCGGCGCCGCGTGCTGCATCCGCCGCTCCTTCGTGCGCAGGTACTCGAGGTTGCGCAGGTGCGGCGACGTCGGGAGCCCGACGACCTCGTCCACCCGAACGCCGGCGCGCCGCAGGCTGCGCTCCTTGTCGGGATTGTTGGTGAGCAGCCGCAGCGAGCGCACACCAAGCGCGGAGAGGCAGGCCGCGGTCTCACCGTAGTCGCGTTCGTCCGGTGCGAAGCCGAGATGCCGGTTTGCCTCGAGCGTATCGAGGCCGTTCTCCTGCAGCGCGTAGGCCCGCAGCTTGTTGAGGAGGCCGATGCCGCGGCCCTCGTGGCCGGTCGCGTAGATGAGCACGCCTCGCCCTTCGGCCGCGATCGCCCGCAGCGCCGTGCGCAGCTGCACGCCGCAGTCGCAGCGCAGCGAGCCGAGCGCGTCGCCGGTCACGCACTCGGAATGCACGCGCGTCAGGACGCCGGCGCCATCGCCGAGGTCGCCCTTGACGAGCGCGAGGTGCAGCGCCCCCGACGGGCACTCGAACGCACGCGCCTCGAACTCGCCGGCCGATGTCGGCAGCTGGATCCGCGCCACCTCGCGTGGCCGCTCTGGCTCGCCCGGCGCCAACCCGGGGAGCGCGCGATCGCGGTTCCGTTCGCTCACTCGACTCCTCGCCGGTTGACGCCGACGGCAATGGCTGTGCGATCCTATCCGAGGTGCGCCGCGACGGTCGATTGCCGTGAAGCTCGTCCTCGACTGGGACGGCACGGTGACCGAGCGCGACACCCTGGAGCTGGTGGTCGAGGCGTTCGGCGACATCGCGACGTATCGCCGCACCGGCCGGCTCATGGGGACAGAGCTGACGCACGACGAGGCCCTGGCGCGGAGCTTCGCGACCGTCCGCGCGCCGCTCGACGCGGTGATCGAGCGGCTCCTGGCAGAGGTCCGGATCAGGGCCGGGTTTCGCCAGCTCGTCGAGCGCCACCGACCGGTCGTCGTCTCGAGCGGGCTGCGGCAGCTCATCGAGCCGATCCTGGAGCGCGACGGCGTCGACGTCGAGCTCGTCGCCAACACCGTGGAGCCGCGTCCCGACGGCTGGCGCATCCGGTTTCGCGACGCGCCGCGCTGCACGGAGTGCGGCGAGTCGTGCAAGCGAGGGTCGTTGCCGTCCGGTCCCTTCGCCTTCGCCGGCGACGGCTACTCGGACCGCTGCGCGGCGCTGGCCGCCAAGCGCGTGTTCGCCACCGGAACGCTCGCCCCCTGGCTGAGGCGGCGCGGCGTGGCGTTCGAGCCGTTCGAGGACTTCCACGACGTCCTCGCCGCGCTCGACGGAGAGCTCGCCGCGCGATGACCGGACGAGCGGTCCGCTTCCTGGCGCCCTTCCGCGTCGAGGTCGGGGAGGTCGCCATACCGGAGCCTGCCGACGGCGAGCTCCTGGTGCGCGCCGAGGCGTCCGGCATCAGCGGCGGAACCGAGATGCTCGCCTACCGGGGGGAGATCGATCCCCAGCTGCCGCTCGACGAGACGCTGGACGCGCTCGGCGGGACCTTCGCCTATCCGTTCACGTACGGGTACAGCGCGGTGGGCACCGTCGAGCGCTCGCGCGGGTCCGTCCCCGAGGGCGTCCGCGTCTTCGCGTTTCACCCGCACCAGGACGTCTTCGTGGTCGCCGAGCGCGACGTCGTCGTGCTCGACGGCCTGGACCCGCGGCGAGCGACGCTGCTGCCGCTCGTGGAGACCGCGCTCCAGGCGTGCCTCGACGCGGGACCGCGGCTCGGGGAGCCCGTCGCCGTGCTCGGCCTCGGGTGCGTGGGCGCACTCACCGCTGCGCTGCTCGTGCGCGCCGGCGCCGCGGTCGTTGCGAGCGAGCCGCGCGAGGACAGGCGCCGCGCCGCCGCGCGCCTGGGCGTCGAGGCCGTGGCGCCGGAGTCGCTCCGCGGGGCCGTCGACGACCTCACGCAGGGGCGGGGCGTTCCGCTGGTCGTCGAGGCGAGCGGCAGGCCCGAGGTGCTCGCGGGCGCGCTGGAGCTCCTCGCGCACGAGGGGACCGCGCTGGTCTGCTCGTGGTACGGGACGAAGCTGGTCGCGCTCCCACTCGGCGCGGAGTTCCATCGCCGCCGGCTGGTGATCCGCAGCACGCAGGTCTCGACGATCCCGTCCGCGCTCGCCGCGCGATGGGACCGCGGGCGGCGGCGCGACGCGGCGCGCGCGCTGCTGAGCGAGCTGCCGCTCGACGCGCTCACGACGCACGAGTTCCCGTTCGAGCGAGCGCCGGACGCGTACGCCGCCGTCGCCGGCGACGAACCCGGGCTCATCCACGCCGCCCTGCGCTACCGATGAGCTTCGAGGCGGGCACGTCTGGCACGCGCCCGACGCCTTCGGTGGTCACCGCGCACCCGTCAACTCGGCGTAGGCCGCCAGGCAGCGCTCCGCGCACGCCTCCCACGTGAAGCGGTCGAGCGCCCGCTCGCGGGCGTTGCGGCCGACGCGCGCCGCGAGCGCTCGGTCGCGCAGCAGGTGGTCGATGCGCTCGCGCAGCGCGCCGACGTCGCCCGGCTCGACGAGGAAGCCGGTGACGCCGTCCTCCACGATCTCGGCCACCCCGCCGACCCGGCTGCAGACGACGGGCGTGGCGCTCGCCATCGCCTCCAGCACCGCGAGGCCCAGGAGCTCGACGCACGCGATCCGGCGCCCGTAGACGGTCCGCTCCACCGACGGCAGCGCGAACACGGCCGCCCGCCGGTACAGGCCCGGCAGCTGTTCCTCGGGGACGGCGCCGAGGAAGCGGACCGTACGGCCGTGAGCGAGGCGGCGCAGCAGCTGGGGATAGTCGCGCTCGGGCAGCTGCGCGTCGTGGCCGGCGGTGCCCGCCAGCGTGAGCGTCACCCCGTCCGGCACCGCGGCGATGAGCGCGTCGACGCCCTTGTGCGGCGTCAGCCGGCCGACGAACAGCACGCCGTCGCGCGGCGCGTCGGCATCGGGCCTGAAGCGCGCGCAGTCCACACCGCCGTAGATGACGGTCGTGCGCCGCGGCGGCGCGTCGATCTGGCGAGCGGAATACTCCGAGACGGTGAGGAAGCGCTGGAACAGCCGCGGGAGCAGTCCTCCCCACGTCCCGCTCTGCAGCCCATGGTCCGTCGTTACCGCCGGTATGCCCCGAGCCCGGGCGACGAGCGCGGCGACGCGGCTCGGGGCGCTGCTGAGGTGATGGGTATGGACGACGTCGGCGCCGGCGAGGGCGGCCGGCAGACCGAGGGCGACCGGATGGGCCGGATGACCCAGCCGGACCTGCGGTCGGAGAACCGTCACGCGGAGGCCACCCGGCTCGAGCAGCCTCGCGGGCGGCGAGCCGAACGTGACCAGCTTGCAATCGACCCGCCGGGCCACGGCGCGCGCCAGCTCGAGGGGATAGCGCTCACCACCCCCGAAGATGCCGCCCGCGCCGAAGGGCGTGGGCGCGACATGAACGACCCGCATCTCGACCTCTGCCTCGTGACTCTGGGAGACCCGCAGCGGCTCACCGGCGGCTACCTCTACCACCTCCGGATGGCGGCGGCGGCGCCGCGCCACGGGGCGCGCGTCGTCTTCGTCTCCTTCCCGCAGCGGCCGTTCCCGCTTCCCGCGCTGGCCGCCCCCCGCGTGCTGCGGCGCTTCCGGCACCTCGGCGCCGACGCCGTGCTGCTCGACAGCATCGCCGCCGCCTTCGCCGCGCCGTGGCTTGCGGCGGACGGTGCGGCGCCGGCCCCGGTCATCGGCGTCCTGCACCAGCCCCCCGGCGGCATCGATCACGGGCGAGCGCGCTCGGTGGCGCAGGCGCCGCTCGACCGCCTCGCCTGGCGGCACGCCCGCGTGCTGCTCGTGGCGAGCGACCACCTGGCCGACCAGCTCGCCGCCGAGGGGTTCGACCCAGCCCGGATCCGCGTGGTGCCGCCCGGCCGCGACGTGGCGGCCGCGCCGGTCGACGCGGGCGACCTGCGGCGCGGCCGGCGCGCCGCGCTGCTCTGCGTGGCGAACTGGATCGAGCGGAAGGGCATCCTCGAGTTGCTCGACGCGCTCGCGCGGCTGCCGCCGGACGCCGCGACGCTTCACCTGGTCGGTGACGAGCACGCGGACGCCGCGTACGGCCCGCGCGTGCGGCGCCGCCTCGCGCGGCCGGACCTCGCCACGCGGGTCGTAGCGCATGGTCCGTTGTCACGCGAGCGGGTCGCGGGTCTCTACGCGGCCGCCGACGCGTTCGTCCTGCCCGCCTTCCGCGAGCCCTACGGCACCGTGTGGGGCGAGGCGATGGCGTTCGGCCTGCCGGTCGCCGGCTGGCGAGCGGGCAACCTGCCGTACCTGGCCGACCACGAACGCCACGGCCTGCTCGTCGCGCCGGGCGACGTCGGCGCGCTGGCGAACGCGCTCGAGCGTCTGGCCACCGACGCCGCGCTGCGGACCCGACTCGGCGAGGCGGCGCGGCGGCGCGCCGCGGCACGGCCCACATGGGAGGAGGCCGCGGCGTTGTTCTTCGACACCATCCGGACTGCCATCTACGACGCCAAGGTGTCCTAGGCGAGCAGCAGGCGGTCGAGGCCGCGGATGAGGCCGACGTAGTCGCGGCAGCGCCGGACGGCCAGCAGGACCCCGGTGATATAGGGCGCGGCGCTGGCGCCGGCGTCGTGGCGGATGCTGAGGCGCTCGTCGGGGGCACCGAAGACGATCTCGGTCGAGACGACGAAGCTCGGGATGCGCACGGAATGGACCTGCGTGCCGGCGATGCCGGCGCCGCGGGCGTCGGGGCGGCCGGCGACCTCGTCGACGGGAACGTCGACGTGGGGGGTGCGGACGCCCTCGAGGCGCTCGGCGAGCTCGCGCGCGGTGCCGCTCGGGGCGTCGGGCTTGGTCGAGGCGGCGTAGTCGATGATCTCCCACTGCGGGAGGTGGAGAGCGGCGAGTTCCGCTGCGGCGAGCATCATCGCCGCGGTGAGGCTGAAGTTGCCGGCGGCGACGGCTCCGACGCCGGCGGCGCGGGCGGCCGTGTCCACGTCGGCGTAGTCGTCCGCGGTCAGTCCGCTGGAGCCGATGACCACCGCGACGCCGTGCTCGATCGCGGTCAGGGCGATCTCCTTCGCCGCGGCGTGGGACGTGAACTCGACGAGGACGTCGACCTCGTCGAGGGCTTCGGCGACGCTCCCGTGCACGGGGACGTCGAGCGGCTCGCCGCCGAGGGCGGTCCCGAGGTCCTGGCCCGCGCTCGTGCGGGCGATGGCGCTCTGGAGCGTGATGTCGGGCGCGGCGAGTGCCGCCTCGACGATCGCGCTGCCCGTCCAGCCGGTCGCGCCGGCGACGGCGAGGTTGATGTTCGTCATGTCGGCATGGTCACCGGACGGCCTCCGTGAGCGTGGCGCGCTCGAGCAGGGCGGCCAGCTCGCTGGTGGCGCCCTCGTCGAGGGGCAGGAGCGGCGCGCGCACGGGACCGGTGGTGTCACCGACGAGGCGGCAGGCGGTCTTGACCGCGGCCGGGTAGCTCTGGCTCTCGAGGAACTGGCACAGCGGCCACAGGCGCGACCACAGCTCGCGCGCGGCGGGAAGGTCGATGTCGTCGATCAGCAGCCGGTGCAGTTGGACGCACTGCTCCGGGACGATCGAGGCGGCGCCCCAGACGACGGCGCGGACGCCGGCGGCGAGCGCCGCGAAGGTGAGCGTGTCCCACCCGTTGAGCAGGGTCGGACCGTCGGTCTGGATCAGCTCGGTGGCGGCGACGGCGTCACCGCCGGTGTCCTTCAGGCAGCTGATGGGCAGCTCGCGGAGCTGCGTGGCGGTGAGCGTGACGCCCGACGCGCTCGGCAGGTTGTAGTACATGATCGGGATGTCGAGCGCTTCCGCGACGGCCGTGTAGTGGGCGAGCAGCTCGCGCCACGACAGCGCGTCGTAGAACGGCGGGACGATCATGACCGCGGCGGCGCCGGCCTCCTCGGCGTGGGCGCTCAACTCGACTGTTTCGCGCGTCGAGAGCGCGCCGGTGCCGGCGACGACGGGGACGCGGCCGGCGGCCGCCGCGACGGTGACCTCGACGAGCTGGCGGCGCTCGGCGCCGGTGAGCGTGGTGAACTCGCCGGTGCTTCCGCCGGGGACCACTCCGCCGACGCCGGCGCCGGCGAGCCGGTCGACGATGGCGGTGAGCGCGCCGGTGTCGATCGCGCCGCCGTCCTCGGTGAAGGGCGTGATGAGCGCAGGCAGCACGCCGTGGAAGGGCTCAGGCATGGGTGACCTCTCGGAGTCGGGAGTCGACGCGTTCGGCGGCCGCGCGTCCGCTTCGGGCGGCAGCCTCCATGTTCCCCAGCTCGGCGAAGTAGTCGCCGGCCAGGTGCAGGTTCCCGTGGGCGCCGAGTGGGCCCTCCAGCGCCGCCTGGAGGCGGCTCCGGCCCGGACGCGCGTAGGCGTTGCCGAGCTCCCAGCGGTGCACCGTGGCGCCCGCGATCACACCGCGGGTCTGCGGGAAGAGCTCGTGCAGATCGGCCATGAAGCGCTCGACGATCGCCTCGTCGCTCGCGCGCATGAGCGCCGCCGCCCCGTGCGCGCCCGCGAACAGCATCAGGCCGCCGCCGGGTCGGCGAGGACCTCCGACGCGTAGTGCGTGCGCCTGGTTGGTGAACATGTCGAACGCCCGGCCGGGCGTGGCCATGGCGTAGACGTCGTCGTAGGGCATCGGGGCGTCCTCGCTGGTCTCGACGGCGACCGTCAGAAATGGGCCGTAGGCGATCTGCGACAGCGCCGCGGCGGCCCGCTCGGCCACGGGGGCGACGAGCGGCGCCGCGTTGGGCGCCTGCGCGGCGACGATGACGTGACGGGCGCGGATCTCCTCGGCGTCGGTCCGGACCGCGAGGTCGGCGCCCTCGGGACGGATGCTGTGCACGCGGAGGCGCGTGCGGGCGCGATCAGCGAGCTCGCGCCCCAGTGCGGCCGGCAGCCGTCCGGCGCCGCCGACCAGGTTGCGCGCGATCAGCGAGCCGTTGCCGCCCCACACAAGTGCGAACAGCCCGATCCCGCACCCGGCCGAGAGCTCGTCCAGCTCCGCCGTGGCGCGATGCGCCGCGCAGGAGAAGATCTGGCGCACGGCGGGCGACAGCGGGCCGAGGAACTCGCCGAACGTGCGACGGTCCTCGAAGTCGTGGCGCCGCTCGAGCCCCCGGTGACTCGCCACCGCGCGCTGGATCTTCAGGCCCGCCCTGGCGAACGCGATCCGGTCGCGCATCGACAGCGGCAGCCGGAACGGATACGTCTCGACGCGCCCGCGCGTCACCAGCGTCGACCCGACCGCCAGCCCCATCATGCCGCCGGTGACCCGCACGGTCTCCAAGCCGCACCCGGTCACCATCGTGTCGACCAGCGAGCCGGGTGCGGGGAACAGGTGCGCGCCGTAGTTGAGCCAGTACTCGCCGCATGGGTCCGAGCGCAGGCGGCCGCCCAGCCGGTCGCCCGCCTCGAGGAGCAGCACGTCGCGATGCCGCAGGCGCCACGCCGCCGACAGCCCGGCGATGCCGCCGCCGACGATCACCACCTCGCGGACCATGCGGCCATGATCGGCAGCGGCGAGTCATCGAGGTAGCCTGGGGTGCCTGGTGCAGTCCAAAGCTGAGCTTTTGTCTCTACAGCAGATCCGCTGCTTCTGCACGGCGCTGGAGCTCGGCTCCTTCACCGCCGCGGCCACCGCCCTGCGCGTCTCGCAACCCGCGGTCGCCGAGCAGATCCGCAAGCTCGAGCACGCGCTGGGAGCCGAGCTCTTCGTCCGCGCTGGTCGCGGCGTCGTGCCCACGGAAGCCGGCCGCGCCTTCGCCGAGCACGCCGCCCGCAGTCTCCGTGCCGTCGAGGACGCCGCCGACAGCGTCGGCGAACTCACCGCGCTGCGCAGCGGCGCGGTGGCGATCGGCGTCTTCGGCGGGCCCTCCGCGTGGCGTCTGGACGACGTCGTGGCCGCCTTCGTGCGCCGGCATCCGAACGTGTCCGTCCGGCTCGTCGGCCGCAACTCGTCCGCGGTCGGCGACCGTGTCCGTCGTGGCGACCTCGAGGCCGGCGTCGTGCTCCTCCCGATCGACGACGACAGGCTCCACGTACGCCCGATCGTCCGCGACGAGGTTCTCTACGTCAGCGCCCACACGGACCGCACGCGGCACCCCGCCACGATCGAGCAGGTCGCCGCCACCCCGCTGGTCTTCTACGACGCGGAATCCGCCGACGACGATCCGATTCGCCGCCAGCTCGTCGAACGTGCCCAGGCCCTCGGCGTCCGCCTGCAACCGAAGGTCGAAGTGGAGCTCAAGGACATCGCCCTGCGCCTCGTCGCGGCCGGCATCGGCGACACCTACCTCCCGAGCGCCTACACCCGCGCGCCGTACTACCCGGAGGGCCTTCGCACGACAGGCTTCAGCCCCGCGCTGTACGACACGTTCGCGATCGTCACCCGCCCCGGCACCAGACTCTCCGCCGGCGTTCGCGAACTGCTGGATGACATCGAGACGCACATGCGCGCCGTCGCGGACGAGTTCGACCGGTCACGGTGAACGGAGCGCGGCTCTGCGGCGCCCGCTGACTACCGCATCGAGGCGCGGCGCAACGGTCGGCCCCGGCCGCGATGCGCTGGCGCCCGGTGCGCCTGGTTCGGTGAGCGCCGCGGTGTGAGCTCGCGGCCGCAGGTCCGAGACCTCGGCGGCGTCCGCGCCGGTTGGAAGCAAACCCCCGGGGGCGGGATCGAGCCCCCGCGGGGGCCGCGCCGGGGAGGCCGGCACTGTACGCGCCGATCGAAGGAGCCAAATGAAATGGGTGTGAGTCCGAAGGCCGAACCGACGCGAGGGGCTCAGGGGGAGCGCGCGCCGGCGCAGCTCTTCGCGCTGGTCGGCGGCGCGACGCTCCTGCTCGTCGGCGCGGTGGGATTCATCGCCGACGCCTCGTTCGAGACCGGCGCGGATGTCGACGGCGGCTCGCTGCTCGGCTTCGAGGTCAACGGCGTCCACAACCTCGTGCACATCGCGAGTGGGCTCCTGCTCCTGGCCGGCGCGCGCCGCCCCGGGAGCGCCCGCCTCGTCAGCGCCGTCTTCGGGGTGACCTACGGCGCCGTGACACTCATCGGCCTGATCGACGGCGAGGACGTGCTGAGCCTGTTCCCGGTCAACCCGGCCGACAACGTCCTGCACATTGGCCTGACCGTGCTGGCGCTCGGCTTCGCCTTCGCCCATGGGCACGATCGCGATCCGGCGGCGGACCGGCGTCTGCTCTGACGCCGTGCGGTCAGCCCGGCGCGCGCGCCCCGGACGGACGAGCGGACTGCCGCCGCACAGAACTCTCCTCCGCGGCGCGCATCAACCGCTCGGCGCTCCGGGCGGCTGGGTAACACCCGGAGGCTCGTCCACCGCCGAACCCTGGAGTCCTCGATGCTCGACCGCGCCCGCTGGATTCGTCGCGACCGACACCGCCCGATCGACGTCGGTCGTCGCGTCCGCGCGGGCGTGTGGAAGGGGATGCTCGCCGGCGCCGGCGGCGTGGCGGTCATGACGCTCGGCGAGAAGCTCGAGCAAGCCGTCACCAAGCGCCCGAACTCCTACATGCCGGCGCACACGCTCGAACGTGTGCTCGGGCTGCGCCAGAAGCCCGACAGCGAGCGCGGCGCGCTGAACATGGCCATGCACGTCGGTCAGGCGATTCTGCTCGGCGCGTGGCGGGGCGTCATGGCGGAAGGTGGCCTGCGCGGCCCGCGCGCGTCGGCCATGTTCACCGTCATCCGCCTGGCCAACGACCAGACGTTGGAGAACGTCACCGGCCAGGGGGCGCCGCCCTGGACCTGGCCGCGCGACGAGCTCATCGTCGATCTGCTCCACAAGGGCGTCTACGCGTTCACCACCGGCGCGATCGCCGACGCCCTCGCCGAAGACCCACCCGCCTGGATCGAGGCGCGCAGCTAGCGGCTGCTTGAACGGTCAGCGTCAGGAGGGCGCGCTGCGCTGGGGTCCATCGGTGCGAGCCGTACCGTCGGGCGGCGCGTGGACGTCCACAAACTCGGCTGCGGTGCGATCGACGCGTGGCGTTCCGCGCTAGTACGCCTGCGCCCACACGGCCGCCGTCACCGCCGACCGACCGCAGCAGGCGCACGCGCCGGCCTGCGCCGGTCGCTCGTTCAGCGGCAGGCATCGGATCGTCGCGGAGCTGTCGTCCTTGACCCGCACCTCGCACTCCCGGCGACCGCACCACGGCGCTGCGACGAACCCGGCAGCGTTGCGGAGGTAGTCGATCAACTCGTCGTAGCCCCTCGGGTCGCGGAGCGTCCGCCGTTCGCGATCGTCGCGGGCGGACCGGAAGAGCGACGCGTGCACGTCGCCCAGCATCTCGTCGATCGCGACCGCCGCGCGGGAAAGCGGGATCTGCTGCTTGTCGCCAGTGTCGCGGCGCGCGACGGTCGCGACCCCCGCTGCCAGATCGCGGCTGCCGAGCTCGATCCGGAGCGGCACGCCCTTCAACTCCCACTCGTTGAACTTGAAGCCGGGCCGGTACTCGGGCCGATCATCGACCCGGACGCGAACGGCCGCCGCGCGCAGTTCGTCAGCGACGGCCGTGGCGGCCTCGAGCACATCGGCGCGATCTTCGTCGCGGACGATCGGCACAATCACGACCTGGTGCGGCGCGACGCGAGGCGGGAGCCGTAGCCCGCGGTCGTCTCCGTGCGTCATGACGACGCCGCCGACGAGTCGGGTGGTCGCGCCCCACGAGGTCGCGTACGGGTACTGCTCGCTGCCGTCGCGACCCGTGTAGCGGACATCGAACGCGCGCGCGAAGCCCTGGCCGAGGTAGTGGGAGGTTGCGGCCTGGAGCGCCTTCCCGTCGCGCATCAGCGCTTCGAGCGTGTAGGTGTCGACGGCGCCGGGGAACCGCTCGCTCTCGCTCTTGCGGCCGCGCAGCACGGGGATCGCGAGGACACTCTGGATCGTGTCGGCGTAGACGTCGTGCAGGATCGTCAGCGTCTCGGCGAGCGCCTCCTCCTCCGTCTCGTGGGCGGTGTGCCCCTCCTGCCACAGGAATTCGCTCGTCCGCAGGAATAGGCGCGGCCGGAGCTCCCAGCGGACGACGTTGGCCCATTGGTTGTAGAGCAGCGGCAGATCGCGGTACGACTGCACCCAGCGCGCGTACGTCGACCAGATGAGCGCCTCGGAGGTCGGACGTACCGCGAGCGGCTCCTCGAGCTTCTTGCCCCCCGCCTCGGTGACGACCGCCACCTCGGGTGCGAACCCCTCAACGAGCTCGCCTTCCCGCGCCAGCACCGACGCCGGCACGAGCACGGGGAAGTAGAGGTTCTCGTGCCCGGTCGCCTTGATCCGGTCGTCAAGCTCGCGCTGGATCGCCTCCCAGATCGCGTAGCCATACGGCTTGATGACCATCGCCCCACGAACCGACGAGTTCTCGGCCAGCCCGGCCCGGCGGACGACCTCGCCGTACCACGCGGGGAAGTCGGTCGACTGGCTGGGCAAGGCGGTGGTGCTCATCGGGACGCTCCCGAGAGCAGGCGCACTGCGAACATCGCGCTCTCCTTCGTAGACGTCTAACCGGCTGGCGAAATTGGTCGCGGCGCTCCGAGCCGAAGCGGCGGGAGCGCCTACGCCGGGACGTGAACGAACGGCGGCCGCGGGGCCACGCCGGTAATCGGCAGAGGCGGATCCACGCGAGGCCGCAGCAACGTCATGCGAAGAGAGTAGCTGGCTGCGACGCGAAGACCGGTCGGAGCCGACGTTCGCCGACAAGGTCATCGCTCGAGTGGGGCGCGACCCGACCCGGCGGCAGGACGTCGCGGCGACGTCCTGTGCCGGACCGCGGATGCGCTGAGCCAGGGTCTCACCCGCTCTGCTCGCCGACCACCTGCTGCGTGGCGATGTTGAGACGGTTCCAGAGGTTGACCGTGGCGATGTCGAGGACCAGCGCGCCGAGTTGCGCCTCGTCGAAGTGCTCGGCGACCGCGTCCCAGATCGCGTCCGGCACCTGCTCGGCCCGATCGGCGAGGCGCGTCAGGCTCTCGGTCAGCGCGAGCGCGGCACGCTCCGCGTCGCTGAGGTAGGGCGTCTCGCGCCAGGCGGCGACGGCGAACACGCGCTCATCGCCGTCGCCGGACCCGCGCGCGGCCTTTGCGTGCATGTCGACGCAGACGCTGCAGCCGTTGATCTGGCTGGCGCGGAGGTGCACGAGCTCGCGGCTGATCGGCACGCGCGCGCGGCTTATGGCCTTCGAGATCCCGTTGAGCGCGTCCATCGCTCCCGCGACGGCGAAGGCGGGGTTGGTCATGCGGGCGGTCATCAACATTGGCTCTTGGCTCCCTGTCACATCGGTTGGTTGACGTGGGTCAGGCCCTTGACCAACCGGATCGCGCGGAGGTGACGAGATGGACGTATTTGAGGCACACCGCCCTCACCTCCACGCCGTGGCCACGCGGATTCTGGGCTCGCGGGCCGAGGCCGACGACGCGCTGCAGGAGGCGTGGATCCGCATC
>DATAAR010000156.1:0-21249 GCA_036259975.1 Solirubrobacteraceae bacterium
GGCCGCGGCCGGGGTGTCCGGCACGATGCGGCGTCAGGCACGGCTGGGGGGCGGCCCGGACGGCGCCCGGGCGACGATTGCGCGCCGGCGCGCGCAGCGCGCGGCGGTGGGGATGCGGACGATGCGGGGCGCGGAGCCGGCGCACGCGCGGCTGTGCCGTGCCCGGGCGCAAGGCGCCGGCCGACCCCTCGGACGGGCCGTCGGCGAGGGTCGCGAAGGCGATCACGGTGTCCAGCGCACGGCGCAGAGCGGTGGCCGGGGGACGGCTCGGCGGCGACTCGATGCGGTGCGGGCGATCGGGGAACATGTGTTCGAGAAGCTAGGGGGCGGGGCGGACGGAAGCACGGGCCTGCAAGGGGTCTTGCACGAGGGCCGGACGACAGTGCCGGCATGGTCCACCGGCGGATCGTGGCTGCTTCCGAGACGTCCGAGGCGGCGCTCGAGGCGCTCGAGCCGTGGCCGACGGTGATCAACGTGACTCGCCCTGCGGAGCACCTTCCGAGCGTCGCTCGGCGGGCTCGGGGTCAGGTCGCCGCCGTCGCCGCCGCCAAACCGCGGCTCAGCCCTTGGCGCCGAGCGACGCCCACACGTCGAGCTTCGTCCGCACGCGCCCGACGACGTCGTCCGTGAACTCCGTCGTCGTCGCGTGCCCGCCGAGGTCCGGCGTGCGGACGCCCGACGCGGTCGCCTCGAGCACGCTCTCATAGATCGCGCGCGAGGCGCGCCCGGAGCCCTCGTGGCCCTTCTCGGCGGCGTGGTGCAGGACCGCCGCGCCGGCCAGGATCATCGCCATCGGGTTCGCGATGTCCTTGCCCTCGAGCGCCGGCGCGGTGCCGTGCGGCGCCTCGGCCATCGCGACGCGCGTCTCGAAGTCCTCGCCGAACGCGAGCAGCACCGACTCGGCCCCGGCGATCGACCCGAACATCGGCATCACGAGGTCCGACAGGCAGTCGCCGTCGCGGTTGAGCGCCGGGATGACCAGCGGCGTGTCCCCGGCGCCCGCGATGAGCCCGGCGTAGGTGGCGTCGATCAGGACCGGTTCATAGCCCACATCGGAGTTCCGCCCGGCCGCGGCGTCGAGCTCCTCCTTGAGCATGCCCTCGTACACCGGCGAGACCGTCCACTTCGGCCCGCCGTACACCCGCCCACCGGTGGCGCGCGCCGCCCGGAACGCGTACTCGGCGACCGCGCGGCACGTCGAGCGGCTGATCTTCTCCGTGCGGTAGGCGATCTCGTCTGGGCCGCCCTCCGTGCCCTCGCGCCACTGCTTGGCGCCGTAGGCGTCGTCGACCGCCATGCGCACGACCGAGATCGGATGGAAGACGCCCGCGATCGGCGTCACGCCGGGGATCCGCCGGCCGGTGCGGATGATGACCTTGCCGTCGACCTCCTCGCGGAGGATGCGGTTCGGCGAGCCGACGTCGTCGCGGCCCTCGGGCGTGATGGTCGCGGCCTTGATGCCGTAGCCGGCGTCGCGCATCGCGCGCGCCGCCTCGTGGACGATCTCGTTCGACGTGGCCCGGCGGTTGCCGAGCGACAGGTCGTACCGGGGGAGGTCGAGCTCCAGCCCGACCACGCCGGGGTCGAGCACGCGCAGCGCCTGGTCGAGCAGCTCCTGACCGGTCTGGTCGCCCTCGAGGACCGCGATGCGCAACGGCTCCGCCATGGCGGCGCACGATAGCGCGGGGTCCGTCGCCGCCCCGGATAGGCTTCCGCGTCGCATGAACGCGGTGCAGTGCAGCTGGTGCGGGGTCGACATCGGCCCCGAGGAGGGCTTCCGGGCCGCCGAGCCCGAGGGTGAGCGCAAGGCGGCGTTCTGCCGACTCGAGCACATCGTCCCCTGGGCGATCCAGGGCGCGTACTGGGAGCCGGGCACCATCCTGTCGGCCGGCGACCCCGACGACGGCCTCGGCCGCTGCGCGCACTGCGGAGGGCCGCTCGGCGGCCGCCGCGTCCTCCTCGTCCGCCACCGCGGCGAGCACCGGATCGGCGACGCCTTCTGCGGCGTCGAGCACCTGCTGGAGTGGGCGAAGGCGGGCGGCCGCTGGCGTTGAGCGGCGTCTCAGGTCGCCGCGGGCGCGAGCGTCGCGCGTCGCGCCGCCACCAGCAACCCGCCGAGCGCCGCCACGCCGGCGCCCACGAGGAACGACACGCGCCAGTCGGCCGCCTCGACGAGCGCGCCCGCCACCGCGTTGCCCGCCGCGAGCCCCACGACGAGGGCGGTGATCGGCCATGTGTAGGCCTCGGTCAGCGCGCCGGCGGGCGCGACGTCGCCGGCGAGCTGGTTCCCTGCGGCCAGGGCCGGAGCGATCGCGACCCCGGCGAGGAAGCAGAGGACCGGCATCACCGCGATCGACGGGCTCGCCGCGAGCGGCAGGAACGTGAGCGGCAGCACGGCGACCAGGCGCACGTAGGTCGAGGCGAGCGGAAGCGCGCCGGCCCGCGCGCCGTACACCAACCCGCCGATCGCGCTGCCCAGCGACCACACCGCGAGCAGGACGCCCGCCCACGCGCGGCTCGCCTCCTCCTCGCTGAACGCCGGCAGCGTGACCTCCATGGCGCCGAAGCAGAAGCCCAGCGGCAGCGTCGCGAGCACGAGCGTCCGCAGCCCCGGCGACCGCAGCGCCCCCAGCCAGCCCTGCCCGCCGCCCGACGGGTCCGGCCGCCACGCGCGCGACGGCGGCGACGATGCGAACGCGAGCGTCCCGCCCAGGACGAGGGCGGCGGACAGCCCGAGCGCGGCGGCGGGGGACAGCAGCGCCGTCGCGGCGGCGGTCAGCAGCGGCCCGAACACGAACACGAACTCGATGAGCACCGAGTCGAGCGCGTACGCGGTCGGCAGCAGGGCGGGCTCGCGCTCGAGCAGCGGCGTCCACAGCGGCCGGAGCGTGGCGGAGATCGGCGGGATCGCGAGCCCGGCCGCGAGCGCCGCGACCACGAGCACCGCGACGGGCGCGCTTAGCAGCGTCAGCCCCACCACCGCGCCCAGCCCCGCGGCGTGACCCAGCGACAGCGGCACGAGCACCCGGCCCTGGCCGAAGCGGTCGATCAGGCGCCCCGCCAGCGGTGCGCCGGCGCCGCCGCCGAGCGCGAACGCCGCCGAGACGATGCCCGCCGCGGCGTACGAGCCCGTCTGCTGGCGCAGGAACAGCACGATCGCCAGCGAGTCGATGCCGATCGGCAGCCGTGCGATGAGCGCCGCGCCCATCAACGGCATCACGTGCCGCGTGCGCAGGATGCGCGCGTACCGCGCGCCGGCGCTGCTCACGTCATGCCGGGGCCGGCGAGCCGCCGACGCCCAGCTCCTCGGCGCGCTCCTGGAGCGCCGCGGTGACGAACCGCACGTGCTCGTCGAAGTCGACCCCGAGCTCCTCGGCTCCGCGGAGGACCTCCTCGCGGTTGACCGCCGCCGCGAAGCTCGGCTGCCTGAGCTTCTTCTTCACCGACTTCGGCGTCAGCCCGACGAGGCCCTCCGGCCGGACGTACGCGCACGCGAGGAGGAAGCCCGACAGCTCGTCGACCGCGTACAGCGTCTTCTCCATCGGCGAGTCGCGCGACACGCCCAGGAAGTCCGCGTGCGAGGCGATCGCGCGGATGACGACCGGGTCGACGTCCATGCGCTCGAGCTCGGCCAGCGCCATGCGCGGGTGCCCGGTCTCGAGGTCGGGATGGCGCTCGTAGTCCATGTCGTGCAGCAGCCCGACCACGCCCCAGAGCTCCTCGTCCTCGCCGGTCGAGCGGGCGTACGCGCGCATGGCCGTCTCGACGGCGACGCAGTGGCGGCGGAGCGACTCCGACTGCACCCATTCGGTGAGCAGGTTCCAGGCCTCGGCGCGCGAAAGCCTCACGGACATGGCTGTTAGGCTAGCCGAGCCGCCGCTTCGCCCTCTCGCGGCGCCTGTGCTCATGGAGAAGTTCGTCATCGATGGCGGCGTGCCGCTACGCGGCACCGTGGTGCCCGCCGGTAACAAGAACGGCGCCCTGCCGATTCTCGCCGCCTCGGTGCTCACCTCCGAAGACGTGGTCGTGCGCAACGTGCCGCGCATCCGCGACGTCGAGGCGATGCTCCGCGTGCTGCGCGGGATCGGCGTCGCGGTCGAGTGGCGCGACGACAACGAGGTCTGCCTGAACGCCGGCGGCGTCGACGGCGACGCCCACGTCGACCGCGACCACGCGACGCGCATTCGCGCGTCGTTCCTCCTGGCCGGCCCGCTGCTGGCGCGGTTCGGCCACGCCGACATGCCGCCGCCCGGCGGCGACGTGATCGGCCGCCGCCGCCTCGATCCGCACCTGGACGCGTTCCGCGCGCTCGGCGCGACGTTCGTCCACGAGCGCGACATCGTCATCACGGCCCCGAACGGCGGCCTGCGCGCGAGCCAGGTGTTCATGGACGAGCCGTCCGTGATGGGCACCGAGAACGCGCTCATGGCCGCCGCGCTCACCCCGGGGACGACCGTGATCGGCAACGCCGCCTGCGAGCCGCACGTCCAGGACCTGGCCCGGATGCTCGTGAAGATGGGTGCCGACATCACCGGGATCGGCTCGAACGTCCTGACTGTCACCGGCCGCCGCGAGCTCGGCGGCTGCGAGCACCGCGTGGGACCCGACCACATCGAGATCGGCTCGTTCATCGCGCTGGCCGGCGTCACCGGGGGCGAGCTGCGCATCCGCGACACCGAGCCCGACGACCTGCGCATGGTCCGCCTCGTGTTCGAGCGCCTCGGGCTGCGCACGGAGCTCGACGGCGCCGACGTGATCGTGCCCGGCGATCAGAGCCTCATCGCCCAGCGCGACGTCGGCGAGTTCAAGGCGAAGATCCAGGACGGCCCGTGGCCCGCCTTTCCGGCCGACCTGACGTCGATCGCGATCGCGCTCGCCACCCAGTGCAGCGGCTCGGTGCTCGTGCACGAGTGGATGTTCGAGAACCGCATGATCTTCACCGACAAGCTCGTGTCGATGGGCGCCGACATCGTCCTGTGCGATCCGCACCGCGCGATCGTCACCGGCCCCGCGCGGCTGCGCGGCGAGCGCCTCTCCTCGCCCGACATCCGCGCCGGCATGGCGATGCTGATCGCCGCGCTCTGCGCGCAGGGCCGCAGCGAGATCCAGAACATCCGCGAGATCGACCGCGGCTACGAGCGCATCGACGAGCGCCTGCGCGAGCTCGGCGCGCAGATCGAGCGGGTCGCGACGACCGAGCCGCTGCCCGCCGGCGTGTGATCCACCGGATCCCCAGCGGCACCCGCGACGTCCTGCCGGACGAGATGCGTGAGCTGCGCGCGATCACCGAGAAGCTGCGCGGTGTGTTCGAGTGTCACGGCTACGGCGAGGTCTACACGCCGGCGATCGAGTACGAGGACGAGCTCGCCCGCGTGCCCGGGAGCGTCGAGCCCGCCTACCGGGTCTTCGACGACCACGGCGAGGTGCTGTCGCTGCGGGCCGACATGACGGTGCCGATCGCGCGGGTCGTCGCGACGCGCTACCCGACCGCCGATCCGCCGCTGCGCTTCTGCTACGTCGCCCACGCCTACCGCGCGGTGCGCCCGCACCGCGGGCAGATGCGCGAGTTCCTTCAGGCCGGCATCGAGCTGATCGGCGCGCCCGGTCCGCCGGGCACGGCCGAGGCGCTCACGGTTTTGTGCGCCGCGCTCGACGCCGTCGGGCTGACGGAGTACCGGGTCGGGCTCGGCGACGCGTCGCTGTACCCGGCCCTGATGGCGGCGTTCGACGTGCCCGAGGAGGCGCGCGAGCGCATGCTCCATGAGCTCGCCGCAAAGGACCTCGTCGGGCTCGAGCGCGAGGTGAGCCGCCTCGACGTGGGCTCCGAGGCGAAGGAGCTGCTCGTCTCCGTCCCGCAGGCGCGGGGCGGGCCCGACGTTCTCGGGGCGCCGGAGGGGCCGGTGGCCGACGCGCTCGTGGGGCTGCGCTCGGTGCTCGACCGGCTGGACCCGCCGGTCGCCGACCGCGTGATCTTCGACCTTGGCCTCGCGCGCGGGATCGGCTACTACACGGGCGCGGTGTTCGAGGTCTACGACCCGGCGCTCGGCGCGCCCGTCGGCGGCGGCGGCCGCTACGACGACCTGCTCGGGCGCTTCGGCCGGCCCCTGCCCGCGGTCGGCTTCGCGCTCGGCGTCGACCGCCTGCACGTGGCGCTGTCGGGCGAGGAGCACGCGGGCCTGTGAACCCCTTCGGCCTCACGATCGCGGTCCCGCGCGGCGCGCTCTTCGGCGAGACGCTCGACGCGCTCGACGCGCTCGGCATCGACACGGCGCCGGTGCGCGCGAACGACCGCCGGCTGCTCTTCGCCGACGCCGGCATCGTCACGATGCGGCCGTCCGACGTGCCGACCTACGTGGAGGCCGGCGCCGCGGACGTCGGCATCGTGGGCAAGGACGTGCTGATGGAGCAGTCCGAGCGTTCCGTGTTCGAGCTGCTCGACCTCGGCTACGGGCGCTGCCGCATGGTGCTGGCCAGCGAGGAGGGCGAGCCCGACCCGGCCGCGGAGGCGCTGCGGCGGCTGGGAGTGGTCCGGGTGGCGACGAAGTACCCGCGGGTCGCGGCGGCGTTCTTCGAGCGCACCGGTCGCCAGGCGGAGATCGTGGAGGTCAAGGGCTCGGTCGAGCTCGCGCCGCTGACGGGCCTCGTCGAGGCGATCGTCGACCTGACCGCGACGGGATCGACGCTGCGCGAGAACCGGCTCGTCGAGCGCGAGCAGATCGCGGTGGCCACCGCGCGCCTGATCGCCAACCCGGTCGCCCACAAGCTGAAGGCGGCGGCCATCGACGAGGTCGTGAGGCGGCTGCGTGCTTGAGCGCCTCTCCGTGGCGGGCGACCCTGCCGCCGCCGCCGACCGCGTGCACGCGCTCGCCCCCGGCGCCGAGTCGGTGACCGCGACGGTGCGGGAGATCGTCGACGACGTGCGCGAGCACGGCGACGTCGCGCTGCGCCGGTACGTCGCGCGCTTCGACGGCGTCGACGGGGATCTGCGGGTGAGCGGCGCCGAGCTCGCCGCTGCGCTGGACGCGCTCGACCCGGCGGTCCGCGCCGGCCTGGAGGTGGGCATCGCGAACGTTCGCGCGGTGGCCGAGGCCGACCTGGGCGCGGACGTCGAGGTGACGCTGCCGCAGGGCCAGACCGTCGCGCTGCGCGACGTGCCCGTGCGGCGCGCCGCGATCTACGTGCCGGGCGGCCGGGCGCCGTACCCGAGCACCGTGGTGATGGGCGTGACCGTCGCACGCGCCGCCGGGGTCGACGAGGTGGTGGTGTGCGCGCCGGGCGCGCATCCGGTGATCCTCGCGGCGTGCGCCCTGTGCGGGGCCGACACGGTCTTCCGGATGGGCGGCGCCCACGCCGTCGCGGCGCTCGCGTACGGGACCGCCACGGTCCCACGCGCCGACGTGATCGCCGGTCCGGGCAGCCTCTACGTCCAGGAGGCCAAGCGCCTGGTCTCAGGCGTCGTCGGGATCGACGGTTTCGCCGGGCCGAGCGACGTGGTGGTGCTGGCGTCGCGCGGCGCCGACCCCGAGCTCGTCAGCATCGACCTCGCCGCTCAGGCCGAGCACGGCGAGGGGACGGTGGTCTGCGCGGTCTCCGACGACCCCGCCCTGCTCGACGCGGTGGACCTCGACCCGGGCGAGGCGGCCGGCGCGCTCGTCGACGCCCCGGACATGGAAGCGGCGCTCGCCTTCGCCGAGGCGTTCGCGCCCGAGCACCTCGAGCTCGTCGGGCCCCAGGCGGAGGCGCTCGCGCCGCGCGTGCGCAGCGCCGGCTGCCTGTTCGTCGGCCGCGAGAGCGCGACCGCGTTCGGCGACTACGTCGCCGGCTCCAACCACACGCTGCCGACCGGCGGTGCGGCGCGCTTCGCGTCGCAGCTTGGACCGCGCCATTTCCGCCGGCGCATGAGCGAGGTGCGCATCGGCGCGGCCGCGGCCGCGCTGGCGGAGGCCGGCGCGCCCGTGGCGCGCGCCGAGGGCTTCGACGTCCACGCGGCCTCGATGGAGGTTCGGGAGAATGCGCCCCGGTGAGCCGCACCGCCGATATCACGCGTGAGACGGGCGAGACCCGGATCGACCTCGACCTCGGCCTCGACGGCTCCGGGGCCGGCACGCGCTCGACGGGCGTCGGGTTCTTCGACCACATGCTCGACCTCGTCGCCCGCCACGGCCGGCTCGACCTCGACGTCTCGGCCAGCGGCGACCTGGAGACCGGAGCCCACCACACGGTGGAGGACGTCGGCATCGTGCTCGGCCAGGCGCTCGACCGCGCGCTGGGCGACCGGGCCGGCATCACGCGCTACGGCCACGCGGTCGTGCCCATGGACGAGGCGCGTGCGGCGTGCGCGATCGACATCTCCGGGCGCCCCTTTTTGCGGTTCGACGCCGCGGCGCTCCCGCCTGGGGTCACCGGCGGCTTCGACCACGAGCTGACCGAGGAGTTCTTCCGCGCGGTCGCCAACGGCGCGCGGCTCACGCTGCACGTCACCGTCGAGACCGGGACGAACGCGCACCACATGATCGAGGCGGCCTTCAAGGCATTCGCGCGCGCGCTGCGGGCGGCGGTCGCGGTCAACCCGACCGAGGCCGGCGTCCCGTCGACCAAGGGCACGCTGACCGCATGAGCGCCGTCACCGTCGGCATCGTCGACTACGGCATGGGCAACCGCCGGAGCGTCGAGAAGGCGCTCGAGCGCGTCGGCGCGCGGGCGCTGGTCAGCGGTGACCACGAGGCGCTGACGGCGGCCGACGGGCTGATCGTGCCGGGTGTGGGCGCGTTCCCCGCCGCGATGCGCAGCCTGCGGGCCACCGGGCTCGACGAGGTGATCGTGCGCCGTGCGGAGGCCGGCACGCCGGTGCTCGGGCTGTGCCTGGGCATGCAGCTGCTGTTCGAGTCCTCGGTCGAGCTGGGCGGCGACACCGGACTGGGGCTGCTCGGCGGTGAGGTCGTCGACCTGCGCCCGGGCCCGCCGACGCTCAAGATCCCGCACATCGGCTGGAACGTGGTCACGATGACGCGCTCCTCGCCGCTGACCGAGGGCCTCCCGGACCGGTGCGCCTTCTACCACGTGCACTCGTTCGTCGCGAGGCCCGCGGAGGGCTCCGACGTGCTCGGGCGCGGCGACTACGGCGGGCCGTTCGTCTCGATCGTCGCGCGCGACCCGATCTACGGCGTGCAGTTCCACCCCGAGAAGTCCTCGACCCACGGACTGGCGCTGCTGCGCAACTTCACCGCGATCTGCGCGCGGACGCCGGTCTGATCGCGGCCGTGATCCTCTACCCGGCGATCGACATCTCCGACGGGCAGGCGGTGCGGCTCGTCAAGGGCGACTTCGCCGAGAAGACCGTCTACCGCGACTCGCCGCTGGAGGCCGCCCGCGCGTGGGTGGAGGCCGGCGCGCGCTTCCTGCACATCGTCGACCTCGACGGCGCGCGGACCGGATCGCCGAAGAGCCTCGAGCACCTCGAGCGGATCGCGCACGAGCTCACCGTGCCCGTGCAGTACGGCGGCGGCCTGCGCTCCCTGCCGGCCGTGCGCGACGCGCTGCGCGCCGGGGCGGAGCGGGTGATCCTCGGCACGGCCGCGTTCACGGACGTCGACTTCCTCGACGACGTGATGGGCGCCTTCCGCGACCGGGTGATCGTCAGCGTGGACACGCGCCACGGCCACGTCTCGACGTCGGGGTGGCAGCAGACGACGCAGATGCCGGCCGAGAGCGTGATCGAGCGCCTCCAGCACCGCGGCGTGCGCTCGTTCGTCTACACGAACGTCGACCGCGACGGGATGCTGCAGGGCCCCGACCTCGACGAGGTGCGCCGCATCGCGGGCGTCGTGCGCGGGCGGTTCCTGTACTCGGGCGGCATCGGCTCGGCGGACGACCTGCGGGCGCTGGCCGCCCTGCGCCAGGTCAACCTGGGCGGCGTGATCGTGGGCAAGGCGCTGTACGAGGGGCGCTTCAGGATCGACGAGGGCCAGCGCGCCTTGATGGCCTGAGATCTCGCTCTATTAGGCTTGCCGAACCTCCGGTCGCGCCGGTACGTTGCATAGGTGAGCGACCCGCGCCGAGAGGAGCCAGCATGAGCGCGCAGCAGGATGGCATGACCCGGACCGAGCTGCTCAAGGCATCGCCGCCCATGTTCGAATCGCGGCTGCTCGACGCGTGCTCGCGCGTGCACCCGTCGGTCCCGGTGATCCTGTTCCTGCCGGCGATCGTCGCGTTGCTCGTCATCGGCCTGGGCGGCGCCGGCACCCTCGCGGCGATCGGCTTCGCGATCGCCGGCTACGTGTTCTGGACGCTGACCGAGTACTGGATGCACAGGGTCGTCTTCCACTTCGAGCCCGAGGACGGCATCGGCGCGAAGCTGCACTGGATCATCCACGGCGTCCACCACGATCATCCGAACGACAGGATGCGGCTCGTCATGCCGCCGTCGGTGAGCGTGCCCCTCGCGGCGCTGTTCCTGCTGCTGTTCTGGCTCGTGCTCGGGGCGGTGTGGGCGCCGGCGTTCGGGGCCGGGTTCCTCGCCGGCTACCTGATCTACGACATGACCCACTACCACGTGCACCACCACACCCCGCGCACGCGCGCGGGGCGGCGGCTGCGCGAGCTCCACATGCGCCACCACTTCCAGGACGACACGCGTGGCTTCGGCGTGAGCGCGCCGTGGTGGGACCTCGTGTTCGGCACCGCACCGCGGCGCGGGCGCGGGTAGGGGGACGCCGCCGGGAGCGGCGCGGGCGCGGGGCCGATCGCGCCGAGGGCGCCGTCGCGGCCGGGTTGGCACCCAACCAGGAGGCTGTCATCGGGCGGTCGCGCTCGTCTATGAGCGCGGTGGATCGGACGACCCGCCTCTCAACCGCTGCCCGACGACGCTCGCCCGAGCGGCAAGGACCTCCCCCTGGTGCGCGCCGCGGTGCGCAAGCGCCGGGCGGAGCGCGCGTTGGAGGAGTACGTGCGCGAGATGGCGCCGCGGTGGCATCTTGCCGCAGACCACGAGGGCTCCGGTGCGGACGGCGGTCCGCTGCCTCGCGTGTAGCACCCGCACCCGAGGAACGCCGCCCCGCCGGGCGCTCGCGCGGGCTAGCCTGGGCGCGTGCACCTCAAGCGCGTGATCCCGTGCCTGGACGTCGACGCCGGCCGCGTCGTCAAGGGCACGAACTTCGTCGACATCCGCGACGCGGGCGACCCGGTCGAGCTGGCCGAGCGCTACGACGCCGAGGGCGCCGACGAGCTGGTCTTCCTCGACATCACGGCGACGCACGAGAAGCGCGACACCATCGTGGAGCTCGCTCGCCGCACCGCCGACAACGTGTTCATCCCGTTCACGATCGGCGGCGGGATCCGCTCCGTCCGCGACGCGCAGGCGGTGCTCGACGCCGGGGCCGACAAGGTCAGCGTCAACTCCGCGGCCGTCGCGCGGCCCGGGCTCGTCGACGAGCTCGCCGAGCGGTTCGGGGCGCAGTGCGTCGTGCTCGCGATCGACGCCAAGCAGGTCGCCTGGGACGGCGCGGCGTCGTGGGAGGTCTTCGTGGCCGGCGGCCGCACGCCGACGGGCCGCGACGCGCTCGCCTGGGCGCGCGAGGGCGTCGAGCGCGGCGCGGGCGAGGTGCTGCTCACCTCGATGGACCGCGACGGCACGAACGACGGCTACGACATCCCCCTCACGCGCGCGGTGTCCGAGGCGGTGGCGGTGCCGGTGATCGCCTCGGGCGGCGCGGGCGAGCTCGACCACCTGGTCGACGCGCTGCGCGCGGGCGCGGATGCGGCGCTGTGCGCGTCGATCTTCCACTACGGCACGTACCGGGTGGCGGAGGCGAAGGCGCACCTGGCGGCGGCGGGGGTGGCGGTCCGGCGCTGAGGAGTCCCGCTCCGGCGCCGGCAGAGCGCCGGCGCTTCCGGTCGGCGGCGAGGAGAGGGTGGGCGTGACGCCGCTGGCGGCGACGCGGCGCACGTCATGCATCCATGTGCTGGACAACGTGCGCCTCGATCCGAGCGCCGTGCGGGCCGCCCTACCGCTTCCGCGGCCGGCAGATCGTCCGGTTGGTCTCCTTGCGGGTGAAGCACACCAGCTTGCGGGGCAACCGGCACACCGTCCGGCCGTTGCTGCGGAAGCACACCTCGATGCCCTCGCGCCGCAGCCGCCGGTTGCGCGCCACGCGGCGCTGGCGGGCCGCCACCCGCCGCGCGAGCGCGCGCTTGCGCCGTGCCACGCGTCGGCCGATCCTGCGCTCCCGGGCGTTCTCCGCCCGCGCGCGGGCGCGGTTGCGTGCCCGGCGGCGCTCCACCGGGTCGCGCAGGCGCACGCGCCGGTCGCGGCGGGCCTGGCCGCGCTCGCTGAGCATGAACAGGCTCGAGTACCCGACCAGGTACAGCCGCCGGCCGTCGGAGATGACGGGGTTGAACGCGCCGCGCCCGATCTGCCACACGAGCTGGCCGGTGCGCGCGCCGACCGCCGCGGTCGAGCGGCGCGTGAGGTTCGAGTAGAAGACGAGGTCGCCGATGACGGCGGGGCCGCCGGAGATCTTGCCGCCCGAGTTCCGCGTCCAGCGCACGCGACCGGACTGCGCGTCGAGCGCGTAGAGCCGGCCGTCGTACGAGCCGACGTACACGGTCGGCCTGCCGCCGACGGCGGCGACCGCGGGCGACGAGTAGACGTAGTTGCCGGTCTTGTGCCGCCAGGCCAGCTTCCCGGTCCGGGCCGAGAACGAGTACACGAAGCCGTCCAGGCTCCCGACGTAGACGCGCCCGTAGGCCACCGCCGCGGTCGAGTAGATGCGCCCGGCGCGCAGGCCGAGTGCGCTCCCGGCGCTCGACGCCGTCCACAGCCGGCGCCCGTCGCGCTGGCGGATCGCCTGGACCTTGCCGCCGTAGTCGCCGAAGATCAGCTTGCCGTCCTTCAGCGCCAGGCCGGCCTTCACCGCGCCCCCCGCCCGGTAGCGCCAGCGCACCGCGCCGTCGCTCGCTCGCAGCGCGTACACCGTTCCGTCCTCGGAGCCGAAGTACAGCCGTCCACGGTCGAGCAGCGGCGAGGACTCCACGCGACTGCGGATCTTGCGCGACCACCGCGTCCGGCCGGTGCGCGCGCTGACGGCCACGACACGGCCGGCCCGGATGCCCTTGCCGCGCGCGAGCATCACGGCGTACACCGTGCCGTGGCCGCACGCCGGCGACGCCGCCGCGAGGTAGCCGAGCTTGCGCTTCCAGCGCACGCGTCCGCTCACCCGCGAGATCGCGTAGAGCGCCCCGTTGTTCTTGAGGAGGAACACCGAGCGCCTGCACAGCACGGGCGTGAACTCGATGAGGATGCTCCCGGTCACGCCCCACTGCTCGACGAACGGCGGGCGCAGGTCCCGGCCGAGCGGCAGCCATTTCGTGCGCTCCTTCGTGTAGCCGTACACGGGCCACGCGAAGCCGTCGTCGAACGGATGGGCTCCGTCCGTCGCGCGGGCCGGCGGCACGGTGGGGGGCTGGCGCTCCTGCGTGAATTCCACCTCCGGGTTCGAGACGTCGCCCGGCCGGTTCGTGATCAACGCCGCGGCGGCAGCACCGGCGGTGGCGAGAAGGAGCACGCCCCCGAGCACGATCCAGCGCAGCCGGCCCGGGCTGCGGAGGCTCGAGAACATCCCGCGAGGGTAGCGGCCACAATGCCGCGCGTGCGGACCCCCCGGCAGGCCCTCGACGCGCTGCGCGCGCTGCCGTGTGGCGCCCGGGCGCTCGACGCGTTCGGGCCCGACGGCGGCGTTCACCTCGTCGGCGGCGCCGTCCGGGACCTCCTGCTGAGCCGCACGCCGCGCGAGATCGACCTCGTCGTCGAGGGCGACGTCGACGAGGCGGCCGACCGCCTCGGCGGGACCGTGACCGCCCACGGGCGGTTCGGCACGGCAACGGTGCAGACGCCCGACGGCTGCCGGTTCGACCTCGCGCGCGCGCGCCGCGAGACCTACCTGCGCCCGGGCGCGCTCCCCGAGGTAGAGCCCGCCGAGCTCGCCGAGGACCTGCGCCGGCGTGACGTCACCGTCAACGCGATGGCGCTGCGCTTCGACGGCACGCTCGAGGCCGTCGAGTGCGCGGTGGCGGACCTCAAGGCCGGCGTGCTGCGCGTGCTGCACGACCGCTCGTTCGTCGACGACCCGACACGCCTTTGGCGGGTTGCGCGCTACGCGGCCCGACTGCGCTTCGAGGTCGAGCCCCGCACCCGCGCGCTCGCCGCCGCGGCCGACCCGTCGACCGTGAGCGGCGACCGGCTCGGCGCCGAGCTCCGGCTCGCGCTGCGCGAGCCCGACCCGACCGCGGCGCTGCGCGCCGCGCGCGACCTGAACGCGCGCCTGCTCCCGCCCGGCTTCGACCCCGACCCGCCCGGGCTCGCCGACGCGCTCGCGCTGCTGCCGCCCGAGGATGGCCGTGCCGACCTCGTCACGCTCGCGGCCGCGACGGCCGGCGTGGACACGCGCACGCTGCTGGCGTGGCTCGGCGACATGGGCTTCACCGCCGCCGACCGCGACCTGGTCGCGGCGGCCTCGCGCTTCTCGACGGGGGCGCCGCTGCGGAGCGCGACCACCCCCGCGCAGATCGCCCGCGCCGCCCGCGGCGCGCCGGTCGAGGCGGTGGCGCTCGCCGGCGGCGAGAACGCTCGCCGCTGGCTCCAGGACCTGCGCCACGTGCGCCTGGAGATCACCGGCGACGACCTCCTCGCGGCGGGCGTGCCCCAGGGCCCCGAGGTCGGCGAGCGCCTGCGCCGCGCGCTGGACCGCAAGCTCGACGGCGAGATCTCCGGCCGCGAGGCCGAGCTCGCCGCGGCGCTCGAATAGGCGCTGCTACAACAGCACGTCGTGGACGTGAGCTTCGTGGAAGTCGGCGACCACCTCGCCATCGCGCTGGACGGCGGCACGGCGCTGTTCACGACCCGCCGCGGCGGCGTGTCGGAGGGGCCGTTCGCGTCGCTGAACCTCGGGCTGTGGACCGACGACGAGCCCCAGCGCGTGCGGGAGAACCGTGCGCGCGTCGAGCGCCTCGGCGGCGGTCGGCTCGCGCAGGCCCATCAGGTGCACGGCGTGCGCGTGATCGAGGCGCGGCCCTCGAACGGCGGCGAGCCGCCCGACGCCGACGGGCAGGTCACGTCCGCGCGCGGCGTGGCGCCGATGGTGCTGACGGCCGACTGCCTGCCGGTCGCGCTGATCGCGCCCGAGGGCATCGCGATGCTCCACGCCGGCTGGCGGGGGCTCGCCGGCGGCATCCTGGCCGGCGGCGCGGACGCGCTGCGGGCGAGGGGCGCGAGCCGGATCGCCGCCGCGATCGGCCCCGGCGCCGGGCCGTGCTGCTACGAGGTCGGCGACCAGGTCCACGCCGCGTTCGGCACCAGCGGGCGCACGATCGACCTCAAGGCGCTCGCGCGGGCCCGGCTCGAGGCGGCCGGCGTGGAGGAGGTCCACGACTGCGGCCTGTGCACCATGTGCGACCCCGAGCGCTTCTTCTCGCATCGCCGCGACGGCGGCGTCACCGGCCGCCAGGCGGGCTTGGCGTGGCGGAGCTGATCCGGGGCCTCGACGCCGCGCGCGTGCGCGAGAACCTCGAGCGGGTGCGCGAGCAGATCGCCGCGGCCGGGCGCGACCCGGCCGAGGTCGAGCTCCTCGCGGCGGTGAAGTACGTGCCGCTCGAGGAGATGGACGTCCTGGCCGAGGCGGGGATCGAGGTGGCCGGCGAGAACCGCGCGCAGGACCTAGAGGTCAAGGCCGCGGCGCACCCGGAGCTGACGTGGGACTTCATCGGCCACCTCCAGAGCCGCAAGGTCAAGCAGGTGCTGCCGCACGTGCGCTACGTGCACTCGGTCGCCAGCGACTCCGTCCTGCGCCAGCTCGAGCGCCACGGGACGCCGGAGACCGAGGTGCTCGTGGAGGTCAACGTCGCGGGCGAGGAGGGCAAGAGCGGGATCGCGCCGGCCGAACTCGACGACTTCATCGCCCGCTGCCCGGTCCGGGTGGTCGGGCTGATGACGATGCCGCCGCTGGCGGACGACCCGGAGGACAGCCGGCCGTGGTTCCACACGCTGGCCGGGCTCGCCGCCGACCGTGGGCTGCGCCACCTGAGCATGGGGACGTCCCAGGACTACCTCGTGGCGGTCCGCGAGGGCGCGACGATCGTGCGGCTCGGCACCACGCTCTACCGGTAGGACTTGCAGGAAATCGCCCGCAGAGGGCTAACCTGTGCGGGTAATGGCGTTCCGCGATTCGTGGCACCGCGCGCTCGTGTACTTCGGCCTGGCCGAGGAGCGCGACCCGTACGAGGAGGATGAGCCCGCCTACGAGCCCGAGGCGGAGCTCGAGGACCGCTACCGCGAACGGCCGAACGTCCGCCGCCTCGGCTCCCGGCGGCGGCGCGACGACTTCGACGACATCTTCGCCGACGACGACGACGCGCGCGGCTCGCGCCCCACGACCGTCCTGCGCTCCGTGCGCGGCGGCAACGGACGGAGCGATGTGCGCGTGCACCTCGTCATCCCCAAGAGCTTCAACGACGCCCAGCAGGTGGCGGACAAGTTCAAGGACTCGATCCCGGTCGTGCTCAACCTGCAGGGCGTCGAGACCGACCTGAGCAAGCGGCTCATCGACTTCGCGAGCGGGTTGACGTACGCACTCGACGGCGGCATGCAGCGCATCGCCGACAAGGTCTTCATGCTCACGCCGCGCAACGTCCAGATCTCCGCGGAGGAGCGGGCGCAGCTCATCGAGAAGGGCTTCTTCAATCAGAGCTAGGCCGTGACGCCGTGAAGATCGGCCTGATCGGATCGGGGGCGATGGCCCGGGGGCTGGCGCTCGGGTGGCGCCAGCCGGTCCTGTGCACCGACATCGACGCCGAGCGCGCGCGCTCGCTGGCCGAGGCGGTCGGCGGCGAGGCGGTCGGCTCGAACGCGGAGCTCGCGCGGCGGGCCGACCTCGTCGTGCTGTGCCACAAGCCCGCGCAGCTCGAGTCGGTCGCCACGGAGGTGGCGCCGCACGCGCGCGCGGTCGTCTCGATCCTGGCGGCCACGCCGCTCGCCGCCGTCAAGGCCGCCTACCCGGACCGGCCCGTGTACCGGGTGCTGCCGAGCACGCCGGTCGAGGTGCGCCAGGGCGCCGTCATCCTCGCCGCCGACGAGTCGACCGGCCAGCCCATCCTCGACGAGCGCGTGCGCGAGCTGTTCGCCGGGCTGGGCACCCTTGTCGTCCTCGACGACGCGCTGATCGACGTGGCGATGGGCCTCATGAGCAACGCGCCCGCCTACTATGCCCTCGTGGTCGAGGCCCAGGTCGATGCGGGCGTGCGCCGCGGGATCCCCGCCCGCCAGGCGTCCGAGCTCGTGGTCCAGACGATGGCGGGGACGGCCGAGCTGCTGCGCCGGCGCGAGTACGACACGCTCGGCGCGCGCCGCGCGGTGACCTCGCCGGGCGGCTCGACGGCCCGCGGCCTGGACGCGCTCGAGCGCGGCGGCCTGCGCGCGGCGTTCTCGTCGGCGATGGACGCGATCCTGAGGACGAGCTGACGTGATCGTCCTGGCCGACGTCCGAGACCAGATCGCCGGCTACGTCGGCGCGATCTTCCTCGTCTACACGCTGCTGATCATCGCCTACATCCTGAGCTCGATGTTCTTCGCGTTCGGCGGGCGAGTGCCGTACTCGCGGTGGTCGAGCGCGGTGCTCGGGTTCCTGCGCGACGTCTGCGAGCCGTACCTCGGGTTGTTCCGGCGCTTCATCCCGCCGCTCGGGCCGATCGACCTCAGCCCGATCGTGGCGATCTTCGTGCTGAACATCGTCGCGCGCATCATCACCGGCATCATCGCGGGCTAGTGCGCCCCGCCGGCGGCGCCTGGGCGCGGGTGGCCGCGGTGACCGCCGGCATCGTCGCGTTCGACCAGGCCACGAAGGCGCTCGTGCGCGCGAACCTCGAGCGCGGCGACCGCGAGACGGTCCTCCCGGGCGTCGAGCTCGTGCACTCGCGCAACACCGGCGTCGCGTTCGGGGCGCTGTCGGGCGGCGGCGCGGTGGTGACCGTCGTGATCGCCGTGGCGCTGGTCGCGCTGCTCGCCTACTTCGCGACGCACATCCGCCGCCCGCTCGTGTGGCTGCCGACCGGCATGCTGCTGGGCGGCGCGATCGGCAACGTGATCGACCGGGTTCGCCACGGCGCCGTGACCGACTTCATCCAGATCCCGCTCGGCTTCCCGGCCTTCAACGTGGCCGACATGTCGATCACGTTCGGCGTGCTCGTCCTCTTCTTCGTGCTCGAGCGCGATGGAGCTCACGGCGAGCGCTGAGGACGCGGGCGCGCGCCTCGACGCGTTCCTGGCCGGACCGCTCGGGTCGCGGGCGCGCGCGCAGCGGCTGATCGAGGACGGCGCGGTCCGCGTCGACGGAGCGGTCGTTCCCAAGCGCCATCGCGTGAGCGCAGGCGAGACGGTCACAGTGGAGGAGCCGCCGGAGCCCCCGGCGGCGGCGCCCGTCGCGGCGGCGGAGTTCGCGGTGCCCTTCCAGGACGAGCACCTGCTCGTCGTGGACAAGCCCGCGGGCGTCGTTGTGCACCCGGCGCGCGGCCACGCCGTGGGCACGCTCGCGCAGGCGCTCGCCGGCGTGACCGGTGGCGGCGAGGGGGGCCGCGCCGGCATCGTGCACCGCCTCGACCGCGACACCTCGGGGCTGCTCGTCGTCGCGCGCACGCCCGAGGCGCACCGGCGCCTCAAGGCGGCGCTGCAGGCTCGCGACGTCGCACGCGAGTACCTCGCGCTCGTCGAGGGCCGGCCGCCGGCGCGGCGGGGGACGATCGACGCGCCGATCGGCCGCGACCGGCGCGTCCGCACGCGGATGTCGACGGACACCGACGACCCCCGCGAGGCCGTGACCCACTTCGAGATCGAGCGCGCGCTGCCCGGGACGACGCTGCTGCGCGTGCGTCTGGAGACCGGCCGCACGCACCAGATCCGCGCGCACCTGCTCGCGATCGGCCATCCGGTCGCGGGCGACCCGGAGTACGGCAGGCCGGGCCTGCTCGGCCTCGAGCGCCAGTTCCTGCACGCGGCGAGGCTGGCGTTCGCGCACCCGTTCACGGGGGAGGCGGTGGAGGTGGTGTCGCCGCTGCCGGGGGACCTGGTGGCGGCGCTGGAGCGGGCGGCTTCCGCGGTGTAGTCGGCGTTCCGCACCCGGCGTTCGCGGGCTGCGCGGCGTGGGCGAACGGCGCAGCAAGGAGGGAGGAAGGGCGGGCGAGGGCGGCGCTCAGCGCGTCCCACCGGGGGTGATGCGGGTTCCGGTCGCCGAGGTACCAGAAGGCGCATCACCCCCGCCTGGGCGCCCGCCCCGGTTCCCGTCGATGCGCTGTCCGCGAAGCGCGGCCCAGCGCAAGGCCGGAACGGGACGCCTCGACGCGCGGCGCAAGGGCCGACGCCTACGTCGTGTCCGGCCCTGCGTCCTGGCCCTCGCTGAACCGCCGCTCCACGACCTTCTCGGGCGTGTCGCCCTCGGCCTCCTGGCCCTCGCTGAAGCGCCCGATGCGCTCTTCCTCCTCCGTGCGCGGGGGCACCTCCTGGCCTTCGGCGAAGTCGCGGACCGCCTCCTTCTCGGGCGTGTCGGGCCGGGCCTCCTGGCCTTCGGCGAACCCCTCGTCGGTCTGGGACGGCTGGGCCGGGTGCTCGCGGTCGTCGACCCGATCCGCGCCGGGTGGGTGCTCGTGCTCGTCTGGCATGTGATGGTCATACCACCCGGTATGGACGTGGGCAACCAACGGCGCCGCGCCAGCGCCCGCATAACGGAGGTAACCGGGTTGTGAAGGCGGGGTACATCGGCCATGGTGGAGAAGAGGGCACCCCATCAGCGCGTGCGCGAATCCGCTCAGGAGCGGGTCCGCCAGACGGCGCGCAGCGCCGTCGAGCGCGGCCGGGCGATCCAGTGCGCACGGCTCGACATGCCGTGGGCGCGGTGCGCGCCGGCCCGCCTCGCGCGCGAGAGCATCCTCTCGGGGTTCTTCGGCCCGGTGATGTCCTGGTATGTCCGCCGCCGCATCGCGGGCCGCGAGGTCTTCAACGGCGTGCGGCCGCCGGTCGTCTTCGTGGCCAACCACTCCAGCCACATGGACACGCCCGCGATCCTGCGCGCGCTGCCGCGGCCCTGGCGTCAGCGCACCTCCGTCGCCGCGGCCGCCGACTACTTCTACCGCAAGCGCTGGGTCGCGGCGATCGTGTCGCTGCTCTTCAGCACCGTGCCGATCCAGCGCAAGGGCGGCGGGATGGAGAAGGGCTCCGCCGACCACCTCCACCGCCTCCTGCGCCAGCGCTGGAACCTGCTGATCTACGCGGAGAGCACCCGCTCGCGCGACGGCTCGCGCGGGAAGCTGCATTCGGGCGCCGCGGTGCTGGCCGCGACCAATGACGTGCCGATCGTGCCGATCTACGTCTCCGGCACGAACGCCGCGATGCCGCCCGGACGCACGTGGCCCAGGCGCTGGCGCGCCGGCATGTTCGCGCACCGCTACCCGATCGAGGTGCGCTTCGGCCCGCCCATCCGGGCGCTGCCCGGTGAGCATCGCAACGAGACGATGGCGCGCGTGCAGAAGTGGTTCGACGCTCAGGAGCCCAAGGCGCCGCCCGCCGCGCCGCGCACGACGCGCTCCGGCGCCACCGCCGCCGAGGAGCGGCGCATGGCCGCCGCCGGCTCGCGCTAGCCGCTCGCAAGCGGCGCCGCGCCCAGCCGCCGGCCGCCGCCGGCCGTCGGGCGACCGGCCGCCGCCACACGTTGACTCGCGCCGTCCGGCGCGGATAGGTTCGCCACCGGGTCGAACCTTCCACGTCCCCGCGAGGAGAGGAGTCCGCGTGAGCATCTTTGGAGCCGAGGTGATCGGCACCGCCATCCTGATCCTGCTCGGCGATGGCGTCGTCGCCGGCGTGCTGCTCAACAAATCGAAGGCCCAGAACGCGGGCTGGGTGGTGATCACCTTCGGGTGGGGCATCGCCGTGGCCGTCGCGGTCTTCGCGGTCGCGCAGTTCAGCGGCGCGCACATCAATCCGGCCGTGACGCTCGGCACCGCCGTGATCGGCGAGACCGAGTGGAGTGACGTCCCGGCGTACCTCGCCGGCCAGATGATCGGGGCCTTCATCGGCGCGGTGCTCGTGTTCCTGGCCTACCTGCCGCACTGGGCCGAGACCGAGGACCCAGGTCTCAAGCTCGCGGTCTTCAGCACCGGGCCGGCGATCCGCAACCCCGGGATGAACATCGTCACCGAGGTCATCGGGACCTTCAT
>DATAAR010000157.1:0-16104 GCA_036259975.1 Solirubrobacteraceae bacterium
ACCTTCAGCACTCGCTTCACCGAGCTGGTCGGTATGCCGCCCAGCACCTACCGGCGCCAGGCGGCCGGCGCGATGGCGGGGATACCGCCCTGTGTCGCCAAACAGGTGAGCAGACCGATCAGGAATCGAGAAGCGCCGGTCACGGGCCGCAACTAGCGTGACCGCCATGGACATCACCATTCACGCGAGCTACCTCCCCCACGACGACCCGGACGCATCCCTCGCCTTCTATCGCGACACCCTCGGCTTCGAGGTCCGCAACGACGTCGAGTACGGCGGGATGCACTGGATCACGGTCGGCCCCGCCGACCAGCCCGGCACCTCCATCGTCCTGTACCCGCCGGAGGCCACCCCCGGCATCACGGACGACGAGCGCCGCACCATCGCCGAGATGATGGCCAAGGGAACCTACGCCAGCATCAACCTGGCCACCGCCGACCTCGACGGCACCTTCGAGCGGCTGCAGGCGGGCGACGCCGAGGTGGTCCAGGAGCCGACCGATCAGCCGTACGGGGTTCGCGACTGCGCCTTCCGCGATCCCGCAGGCAACCTGATCCGCATCCAGGAACTGCGCTGAGCCATCCGGCGATCGCAGCCATGACCTGCACAGACGGCATGCCCGACGGCCGCTGGTTGGTCTGACGCCTTCCGAACAGATGGAGACACGATGAGCATGGTCACGAGGACGGAGACGCAGTCGCCCGCGCTGCACGTCGCGGACAGCCACGATCTGATCCGCGTGCACGGCGCGCGCGTGAACAACCTCAAGGACATCAGCGTCGAGCTCCCGAAGCGCCGGCTGACGGTGTTCACCGGCGTCTCCGGCTCGGGGAAGAGCTCGCTGGTGTTCGGCACGATCGCCGCGGAGTCGCAGCGGCTGATCAACGAGACCTACAGCGCCTTCGTGCAAGGCTTCATGCCGACGATGGCGCGGCCCGACGTCGACGTGCTCGACGGGCTGACGACCGCGATCAGCGTCGACCAGGAGCGGATGGGCGCGAATCCCCGCTCCACGGTCGGCACCGCCACCGACGCCGACGCGATGCTGCGGATCCTGTTCAGCCGGCTGGGGCAGCCGCACATCGGGTCGCCCGGCGCGTTCTCCTTCAACGTCGCCTCGGTGCACGGGAGCGGCGGGATCACCATCGAGCGCGGCGACAAGACCAGGACCGAGAAGGCGAGCTTCAGCCGCACCGGCGGCATGTGCCCGCGCTGCGAGGGGCGCGGCTCGGTCACCGACTTCGACCTGTCTGCGCTGTACGACGACAGCAAGTCGCTGAACGAGGGCGCGCTCACGATCCCGGGCTACAGCATGGACGGCTGGTACGGCCGCATCCTCCGAGGATGTGGCTTCTTCGACCCGGACAGGCCGATCAAGAAGTTCAACAGGAACCAGCTCCACGACCTGCTCTACAAGGAGCCGACCAAGATCAAGGTCGAGGGCATCAACCTGACGTACGCGGGGCTCATCCCGACGATCCAGAAGTCGATGCTGTCCAAGGACGTCGACGCAATGCAGCCGCATATCCGCGCCTTCGTGGAGCGGGCGGTGGTGTTCACCACCTGCCCCGACTGCGATGGCACCCGGCTCAGCGAGGCGGCCCGGTCCTCGAAGATCGACGGGGTCAACATCGCCGACGCCTCCGCGATGCAGATCTCAGATCTCGCGGAGTGGGTCGCAGGCCTCGACGAGCCGTCCGTCGCGCCGTTGCTGGAGTCGCTTCGGCGCACCCTCGACTCGTTCGTCGAGATCGGGCTGGGCTACCTCTCGCTGAACCGGCCGTCGGGGACGCTGTCGGGCGGCGAGGCACAGCGCACCAAGATGATCCGCCACCTCGGCTCCTCGCTCACCGACGTCACCTACGTCTTCGACGAGCCAACCATCGGCCTGCACCCCCATGACATCCAGCGGATGAACGACCTGCTGCTGCAGCTGCGCGACAAGGGCAACACGGTGCTCGTCGTGGAGCACAAGCCCGAGGTGATCGCGATCGCCGACCACGTCGTCGACCTCGGCCCGGGCGCCGGCACTGCCGGTGGCGAGGTGGTCTTCGAGGGCAGCGTCGACGGGCTGCGGGCCAGTGACACGCTGACCGGGCGGCACCTCGACGACCGGGCGTCCTTGAAGCCGTCGGTGCGGACACCGTCTGGAGTGCTGGAGGTGCGTGGGGCCGGCACCAACAACCTGCAGGACGTCGATGTCGACATCCCGCTCGGCGTGCTGGTGGTGGTGACCGGCGTGGCCGGGGCCGGCAAGAGCTCGCTGATCCACGGCTCGGTGTCCGGGCGCGACGGAGTGGTGTCGGTCGACCAGGGCGCGATCCGCGGCTCGCGACGGAGCAACCCGGCGACGTACACCGGACTGCTGGACCCGATCCGCAAGGCGTTCGCAAAGGCCAACGGCGTCAAGCCGGCGCTGTTCAGCGCCAACTCGGAAGGCGCCTGCCCCAACTGCAACGGCGCCGGCGTCATCTACATGGACCTGGGAATCATGGCCGGCGTTGCCACCACCTGCGAGGAGTGCGGCGGCAAGCGGTTCGACGCGTCGGTGCTCGAGTACACGTTCGGCGGCAAGGACATCAGCGAGGTGCTCGCGATGTCGGTGACCGAGGCCGAGGAGTTCTTCGGCTCAGGCGAGGCGCGCACGCCGGCCGCGCACACCCTCCTCGGCCGGCTCGCCGACGTCGGCCTCGGCTACCTCACCCTCGGCCAGCCGCTCACCACGCTGTCCGGCGGCGAGCGGCAGCGGCTCAAGCTGGCCACCCACATGGCGGAGAAGGGCGGGGTCTACATCCTCGACGAGCCGACCACCGGGCTCCACCTCGCCGACGTCGAGCAGCTGCTCGGCCTGCTCGACAGGCTCGTCGACTCCGGCAAGTCGGTCATCGTCATCGAGCACCACCAGGCGGTCATGGCGCACGCCGACTGGATCATCGACCTCGGACCCGGCGCGGGCCACGACGGCGGCCGGATCGTCTTCGAGGGCACGCCCGCCGACCTCGTCGCCGCCCGCTCCACGCTCACCGGCGAGCACCTCGCGGACTACGTCGGCACGTGACCGAGCCCCGTCCGTGACGGTCGTCGGCTCAGCGCCGCCGTAGACTCGAGGGGCATGGCGAAGACCTGGGTCCTCGAGACGCACACGAAGGGCACCGGGGCGAACATCGTCCCCCTCAGCGATCAGGACCAGCACCAGCCCGCGCGCGACCGCGAGCGCGACGTCGTGTTCGTCCATCCGCCAACGAAGCCGCGTCCGCGCAAGCCGGCCGAGCAGCGCCCGCCGCGCCGGTTCAAGGTCGTCGACGTGACGACGCGCGAGGTTCTCGCGGACGACGCCACCACCCGCCAGACGCTCGCCGCGCTCCGCGACGTCCACAGCGTCGTCGACGTCGCGATCTCGGTGTGGAGCGACAAGGACCGCCGCTACCGCCTGCTCACCCACGGCGAGCAGAAGGCGCTGTGGGTGATGCGCGGCGCCCGCCCGGCGGCGCCTCCGGCGGCGATCGGCGAGCCGTAGCGCCGCTTCAAGCGGGTGCGCGTGACCGTTCCGTCCCGCGCGTCCCCGGTCAGCCCGCGATCCGCACGAGCGCGTCGGCCCGTCGGCGCGTGGAGGGGATGAGCTCGGCATTGCGCTGGTCGCTGCCCAGAACTCATTCGCGCGCGTGCAGCTCCTCGCCGAACTCGATGTGCCGCGCGATGCGGAGGCGAAGCCGGGTCTCCTCATGCTGCATCACGTACCACGCCTCGTCGAGCAGCTTGTGAACCTGCGCCCGAAATCGACTCGGGCGCCGCTCGCCGCGTGGGGCTAGTCGCGCGGTCGACGCCCGCAGCCACCTCATCGGCCGACCGTGGAGCTGCCGGTCGTGGGGCGTGCGCTGGGCGCGATGATCGGTCCGCGGTTCGCGATCACCGTGTAGTTCGGGCGCACCCGGCCAGCGGTGTCGTAGCCGAGCGGGGTGCCGTCCCACGGGGAGGGCGAGACGACGCCTCGGTCCTGGACCGCGCATCGGGTCGCGGTCGAGCACTCATTGGAGAAGTTGTAGTAGTAGATCCGGCTGATCCGCGAGCTCAACGACGACAGGCCGAGGATGAACGACGTCGTGGCGCGCTGCGAGTCGTCGCCCCAGACCTTGCCGTTCGCATCGCGGAAGTAGGCGCCGACCTCGTCGATCCAGAGCTGGGAGTTCGCCCACCTGCCGCCGAGCTTGCCGAGGAAGAACCGCGTCGCCGGAGCGGAATCGTCCGTGCCGGCCTGGAAGCGGTTGGCGTCGGTGTGAGCGTGGAACGCCCACACCGCCGGCCGGGCGCTGCCGAGCGCCGCCTGGTAGCTGCCGACGTACGCGTCGCCGGGCACGCCGGCAAAGTCCCCCGCGGCCACGGTGCAGCCGGCGCGCTCCCGCGCGCACACCGAGACCAGCTCGCGGTAGTACGAGGCCGCCAGCGATGGGCTGCCGGAGAGCGGATTGCTCGAACCGCTGAAGTTCGGCTCGTTCCAGGGTGCCAGCTGGCGCACCGTGGGATACGCGCGCAGGAACGCCGTCATCGCGCTGGAGTACTCGGTCACCGTCGGCGCGCGCGGGAGTCCCGCGGACGTGCGCTTGGCGGGATCCCGGCTGGCCTCGAAGGCGACCAGCGGCCGCACCCCGACGGACGCCGCGTCGGTGACCCACTGGTCGAACTCGATACGGCGATCGCCGGCGGGCGTACCGGCGGTCGGAGCCGTCAACGCGACGTCGTACGGAGCGACGGCCCTTGCCAGCGTCACCCCGAGACCCGCCCACGCGGGCTCGACGAAGGTATCACCGTCGGAGTCCGCGATGCCGACGCTGACAGCGGCCCCCGCGGCGGGAGCAAGGGCGAGGAGCAGAGTCGCTGCGAGGGCGGCGATGAGCGTCTTCATGCCGCTCCCCCTTTCGGACGGTGAACCGCGCTGCGGGCGAGGCGCCGACCGCCGCCGCGGTCCGGCGACTGTACTCCGCCGATCCTGGCGACGAAAGGGCCGGGCGCGCGGGCGCGCGAGCCGCCGTTCAGGGACCGTAGACCCAGTCCGTCCAGCCCAGGATCTTGCCGTGGCGGGCCGGCGTCGTCGCGGGCAGCGCGCTGCCGTAGGCGTGGTTGACGACCCACGGCTGCCAGGTGTCGTCGCCCACGGCCCACCAGTCGCCGTACAGAACGTCGAGGCGACGCAGGAACAGCGCCGCGCGGAGAACCGCGCTGTCACCCCACCCGAACGCGGGGTAGCCGTGGCGCGACAGCAGCTCCGCCTGGACGAGCACGCCCTGCAGCGCCTCCCACGCGTACCCCGTGTGGCACGGCGCCACCGTGAAGGCGCATCCGCGGCGCATGTCGTCGGGAAGGGCGCCGCCGATGTCGAGCCCCGCGCGCGTCACCCCGGTCGGGTTGATCCCGACCGGTCTCAGCGGATCCGCCTGCCACGACAGCTCGCCGAAGCTGAAGCCGGCGTACGCGCTCCGGTCGCCGAGGTAGCCGCGCAGCACCGTGGCGGCCCGCGTGAGGTCGCTCGCGTCTCCGAGATACAGCGCCGCGGCGATGCGGCTGGCGCCCGCCATCGTGCCCCAGTTGTTGGGGCGGTCCTCGTGGGTCGAGATCAGGGTGCGGCCCTCCAGTGGCCTGGTCCGCACCTCGTCGAGCCACGCGCGAAACCGCGCGTCGAGCGCGGCGTCCGCCTGGCCGAGGTCGATCAGGTCCGCCGCGATGACGTACGAGGCGAGGTTGCGACCGAGGGCGAGCGTCCGACCGCCCGCCTCCGTGCCGATCGCGGCGGCGATCGCCTGCGCGGCCCTGGTGCGATAGGACGCGGTGCCGGTCCGCGCGAAGACGAGCGCGACGGCCAGCGTGCGGACGTCGTGGTCGCTGTCCTGGTCGGCGATGCTCGCCGCGCCCAGCGGTCCGTCGGCGGCAGCCTTCACCGCAGCCCAGGCCGGCCCGCTCATGGGGCGGGCGGCCAGCTCGCCGGCATCGATCCAGACCTTCCCGTGTCCGGGCCCCAGGGCTGGGGCGTCTGGCGCGCGAACCGGCGCGGACGGAACCGTCACGCCGGGCCGCGCGGTGCCGCGGTCGCCTGGCGCGAACGCCGCGGAGATCTCCAGTCTCGGGGCACGTCGACCATCGCGCACGAGCCGAATCGTTCGCCGGCTGCGGCTCGTGACGGTGATGACCACCTTGCCCGGCGCGCGAGGCAGCATCCGGCTGACGTCGATCGCGAGCGTCCCGGCGCGGCCCACGCGCCGGCGCACCGACGCACGCCTTCCGCGCACCCGCACGCGCAGCGCCGCGCCCCCCGAGCCGGCAGCGGACAGCCGCAGAACGGCTCGCGACGGACGGGACCCCCCGCTGAGGTCGAAGCGCAGGACGCCGACCCACCCGCAGCTCCCGCCCACGGAGATCCTGCCGCGCGCCGGCCGGCAGCCCCGCTTCGTCGGATGGCTCTTGGCCGTGTCGGCGCCCAGCGAGCGCGCCGGTGACGCGATCGCGGGCGACCCTGTGCCCGCCGCGAGGAGCGACAGCGCCGCGACTGCGCAAAGCACCGACGGGATCGGACGACGGAGGGGCATCCCCCGAGCGTCGGCCGGGCTCGCGCGGGGCTCGCTCGCCCGCGTCGCGCCGTGGACGAATGGTGGGGGCCGGAGCCGGGCGCGGCGGCGTATCGTGGCGGCCCCGCCCGCGCGTTTGGCGCGAGCGGGGCAGGCCACCCGGCGGGGGTCGTCTGTCCGACCCTTCGCGGCCTTGCAGCTCTACTAGCCGGTGTACAGCTTGAGACGCGCGAACTGCGCGAAAGTTGGTTCAAAGCGCGAAAAAGACTCGCGCAGTCACGCGATGATCCGCTCGCCAGGCGCGTACGTCGCGCCGTCCTCGGGAGTGACGATGGTGATCGGCGGCGGGTCGATGTCGCCCACAGTTCGTCCCGAGACTCTGCGGCGTCAGGAGAAGCATGTCTCGACTTCGCGACGCCTGCAAGATTCGCGCGGGTGCAACTGCGCGTCGTGCGCCCGGCTCTCCGCGTCCCGTCGCTACGGCCGCGCCGCGGCGGCGTCTCGCCCGAGCCTCGCGCCGTGGCCCCGACCTCCGCTACGCCGGAGGATCCACTTGGTCACCTCGAGCACCGGCACGATGAGGAACGCCAGGCCGCCGACGAGCAACCACTCCTGGACCGTTAGGCTGACCGTCCCGAACGCGTCCTGCAGGAACGGCAGGTTGATCACCAGCGCGAGCATGAGCAGCTCCCAGAGGATCGCGCGGTTCAGCCACCGGTTGGCGAACGGCTGATCGAGCACCGAGTAGCGGTCGGAGCGGAAGCAGTACGCCTTGAAGAACTCCACGAGCACGAGCGTCGCGAACGTCAGCGTCATCGCCTCGGCGAGCGGCATGTCGGTCGACCGCGCCCAGCTGAACAGGCCGAACGTGATCAGCGCCGACGCCACGCCGCCGGCCACCATGAGCGTGATCACCGGGCGGGTGAAGATGCCGGCGCCACGGTCGCGCGGAGGACGGCGCATGAGGTCGCGCTCGGGGGGGTCGACCGACAGCGCGAGGGCCGGGAGGCCGTCGGTGGCGAGGTTGACGTAGAGGATCATCACCGCGCTCAGCGGCAGGGGCCATCCCAGCAGCGACACCCCGACGAGCAGCACGATCTCGCCGAGGTTCGCGGCGAGGAGGTACATCAGGTACTTCTTGATGTTCGCGAAGACCCGGCGGCCCTCCTCGATCGCCGCGACGATGGAGGCGAAGTTGTCGTCGGTGAGGGTCATCGCCGCCGCCTCCTTCGTGACGTCGGTGCCGGTGATGCCCATCGCGACGCCGATGTCGGCCTTCTTGAGCGCAGGCGCGTCGTTGACGCCGTCGCCGGTCATGGCCACGTAGTGGCCGTTGTCCTGGAAGGCCGTGACGACGCGCAGCTTGTCCGCGGGAGCGACGCGCGCGTAGACCTGGATGGCATCCACGTCCCGGCGCAGCTCCTCGTCGTCCATCGACTCCAGCTCGGCGCCGGTGACCGTGCGGCCGCTCGTGAGCACCCCGAGCTCGCGGGCGATGGCCTGTGCGGTGACAGGGTGGTCGCCGGTGATCATCACCGGCTTGATGCCGGCCTCCTCGCACGTGCGCACGGCGGCCTTGGCCTCCGGTCGGGGCGGGTCGATCATGCCGACCAAGCCGAGGAACGTCATCTCCTCCTCGGCCGTCTCTCGTGTGGCGCCCGGCCGGCGGGCCACGGCGAGAACGCGCAGCGCCTGGCCGGCCAGCTCCTGGGCCGTGGCGAGCAGCGCCTCGCGGTCGCCGGCCTCGAGGGCAACCTCGCCATCGGACGTGAGCTGGCGGACGCACGTCTCGAGGATCACCTCGGGGGCACCCTTGGCGTAGGCGACGACGCCGTCGGGCGTCTCGTGCAGCGTGGTGATCCGCTTCGTCTCCGAGGAGAACGGGATCTCGTCGACGCGCGGCAGCTCGGCGTCGAGGTCGCGCTTGTCGAGGCCCACCTTGGCGGCCGCGACGATCAGCGCTCCCTCGGTCGGATCGCCGCGGATCCGCCACTGATCCTCCGCCTCGTCGCGGACGAGCTGCGCGTCGGAGGCGAGTGCCGCCGCTCGCAGGGTCTCGATCAGCGCCGGGAACGGCTCGGCCGGCGAGCCGTTGCGCGAGAGCTCGCCCACCGGCTCGTAGCCGGCACCCGACACCTCGAGCATCTCACCGGCGACGAACACCTTGCGGGCGGTCATCTCGTCCTTGGTCAGCGTGCCGGTCTTGTCGGAGCAGATGACGGAGACGCTGCCGAGCGTCTCGGTCGCCGGCAGGCGCCGGATGAGCGCGTTGCGCTTGACCATCCGCTGGGCCGCCAGCGTGAGCGAGATGGTGATGACCGCCGGCAGGGCCTCAGGGACCACGGCGACGGCCAGCGCGGCGCCGAACAGCAGCATCTCGACGAACGGCTGGCCCCGCACGAACCCGAGGCCGACGACGAGCAGGACCAGGACGACGGCGACCCGGGCCAGGGTCATCCCGACGCGGTCGAGGCTCAACTGCAGCGGGGTCCGGGACCGCTCGACGGTCTGCAGCAGCCGAGCGATCCCCCCGAACTCGGTGCTCATGCCGGTCGCGACGGCGAGCGCGCGGCCATGGCCGTAGGTGATGGTCGTTCCCGCGTAGACCATGTTGCGGCGGTCGCCGACGGGCAGCTCCTCGTCGGCGAGCGCGGCCGTCTGCTTCTCGATCGGCAGCGACTCGCCCGTCAACGCCGCCTCCTCGACGTGCAGGCTGACTGCCTCGAACGCTCGCCCGTCGGCCGGGGCCCGGTCGCCGGCCTCGAGCAGCATGACGTCGCCCGGCACCAGCTCGCGGGCCGGCACGTCCACCGTCTCGCCATCCCTCAGCACGGTCGCCGTCGGGGCGGCCATCTCCCGCAGCGCCTCGATGGCGCGCTCAGCCTTGTACTCCTGCACGAAGCCGAGCAGGACCGCGAAGAGCACGATGACCGTGATCACGATCGCCTCGGTCGCGTGCCCGAGCGCCGCCGACAACGCGACGGCGACCAGCAGGATGATGATCAGCACGTTGCGCAGCTGGTCGACGAGCAGCCGCCACGGATGCACGGCGCGCGCCGCCTCGAGCTCGTTCGGTCCGACCTCGTCCAGCCGCCGGGCGGCTTCCTGCGCGCTCAGGCCGGTGTCCAGCGACGTCCCGAGCGCTGCGGCGGCGTCATCCGGCTCGAGGGCGTACCACCGGCGTCCCTCGTCCGAGCCGGTCGGTCGCGCTGCGGGCGCAGCGGCGCGGCGGTCGACGGCGGGCGCGCGTGCCATCAGTCCGCGCCGAGCTCACCGCGCGCGTGGCCCGGTGCCCACCCGTCGCTGTCCAGCCGAGCCGGCATCCAGCGATGGTGGCCTCCGAGGGGGCGCGGTGCGACAGCCGACGAGACGATTGCGCCCTCGTAACCGGGGCGACCATCGGAGGACCTCCGATCGGAGGAAGCCGCCGGAACACCGCGCAAACTACCCTTGTCGCTATCGATGAGCTCAGGCGCGCGCGTGCGTGTACTTATTGCCGAAGAGCATCCCCTCTATCGCGAGGGAGTGGTACGTGCGATCAAGGAGCGCCCCGAGCTGGAGCTGGTCGGCGAGGCCCGCGACGGACGTGAGGCGCTGGCCATGATCAAGGAGCTGCAGCCCGACGTCGCCGTGCTCGACGTCAAGATGCCCCAGCTCGATGGGCTGCAGGTGGCCAACGCGCTCATTCGCGATGCGGTGAGCACGCGCGTGCTGATGCTCTCCGCGTTCCTGGACCGTCAGATCGTCTTCCAGGCGGTGGCGGCGGGCGCCGCCGGCTACCTCTCCAAGGACGCCGACCGCCTGGAGATCACCAACGCCATCATCGCGGTCAACCACGGCCACACCGTGCTCGCCCCCGAGGTCCAGGCCGGCGTCGCGGCGGAGGTGCGTTCGCGCTGGAGTCCCGACATGCCGTCGCTCAGCGAGCGCGAGCGGCAGGTGCTGGAGATGATCGCCGAGGGCATGCTGGCGCCAGAGATCGGCCGGCGCTTGCATCTGAGCCCGGCGACGGTGAAGAGCCACCTCCAGAGCCTCTATGAGAAGCTCGGCGTGTCAGACCGCGCGGCCGCCGTGGCCGAGGCGATGCGCCGCGGCCTGCTCGAGTGACCGGGAACCTGACCGGGCAACCGCAGCCTCCGCGGACGGAGCAGCTGCTCGCGGTCATACGCCTCGTCGCACTGCCCGTCGTGCTGATCGGCGAGCGAGCGGTCCCGTATCCGCAGACGGGCGCCGACCTCTTCGTCCCCACCTTCGCGCTGGCGACGGTCTACGCGCTCGTCGCCGCCTGGCGCGCCTGGAGGCGCCCGAATGACGACGGCGTCCCCGCGTGGCTACTGGCGGCCGACGTGGCGGTGCTGTGCGCGCTGGTCTACACGTCCGGCGGTCCCTTCTCGGAGGCGCGCTACGCGTTCTTCGTCGTGCCGGTCGGGGCGGCGCTGCTGGCGCGTCCGCGCGTGACCGCGGTGGCCAGCGCCGTGGCCGTCGCGGCGTACGTGGCGGTGTCCGTGCTGCATCCCGCGAACGAGCGCTCCCAGGCCGCCGCCTTCGAGGCCGCACAGGTCGCCTACCTGCTCTGGACGGGCGTGGCGGCGACGCTGCTCTCGACGGCGCTCGCCCGCCGCGCGTCCCAGGTGGCGGCACTGGCCGAGAGCCGGGGACGGCTCGTGGCGCAGACGCTGGACTCGGAGGACCATCACCGCCGCGAGCTCGCCGAGGCGCTTCACGACGACGCGATCCAGAACCTGCTCGCGGCTCGGCAGGAGCTTGCGCCCGATCGCGTGGACACCGCCGACCTGGCCATGGTGCGGCTCGGCCTCGACCGCACGGTGGCACAGCTGCGCGGCGCCGTGTTCGACCTGCATCCGCACCTTCTCGAGCACGCCGGCCTCGGTCCGGCGCTCGACGCCGTGGCGGAGGACTGCGCGCGCTGGGGTGGTTTCGTCCCCCACGTGCGCGTCGACCCCGATCTGGTCACTGACAACGAGCAGCTGCTGTTCTCCGTCGGCCGCGAGCTGATCCGCAACGTCGGCCGGCATGCGGAGGCCAAGAACCTCCGTGTCGACGTGAGCCGCGAGGGCGACACGACCGTCCTGGTCGTCGCCGACGACGGGCGTGGCTTCGAGCGCGAGCGGCTGCGGGCGGCGCCGCTGACCGGTCACATCGGCCTGGCGTCCATGGCTGAGCGCGTCGAGGCGGTCGGCGGCACCTTCACGATCGAGGGGGGGCCCGGCGCCGGGACGCGAGTCGCGGTGCGCGTGCCGGCCGAGGACAGCGATTTCGAGCCCGCCGGCGTCCGGCCGCGTCGACGCTGACGAGGCGAGCGCTCCTCCGATCGGAGCACCGCTGATCGGAGCCCAGAGCTGACGTGCCCTCCATGTGATCGGTCGTCGGCAGGACGCGCGGCAAGGCGCAGGATTCGAGGCACACGACGTCGTCGCCACCACTGGACAGGAGGACAGAGATGCTGCCGCCGATCGTCATCGGTGCTCACCCGAAGCGGCACGATCGCGAGCCGATCGAGCTGGGGCTCAGGATCTCGCGTCTCACACGCGCTCCGATCGACGTGGTGGGGACCTTCTCGTTCGACACAACCCCGCAGCGGACGGCGACCGACGAGTACGGCCGCGTCCTCCGCGAGAAGGTGCAGCAGGCCGCCGTCGGCGAGACGGATCGCCCGTCCGGCGAGATTCGCGTTCACGTCATGCTGGGATCGCCCGCGCGCGCCCTGCACGAGAAGGCGTCAGAGGTCGGCGCCGGGCTCGTCATCGTCGGCTCGAGCCACCGTGGCGCCGTCGGGCGAATCACCCTGAGCACCACCGCCGACCGCGTGCTCCAAGGGGCACCATGCCCGGTGGCCGTGGCGCCGCGCGGCGACGGCGACGAGGACGCGCCGCGGCAGGGAGTCGCGGTCGCCTTCGTCGACACGCCGGGTGGCTGGTCGGCGTTGCGGGCCGGGGCCGCCATCGCGCGCTGCGCGGGAACAAGCCTGACCGCATACACCGTCATCGAGCAGCACACGCCCGACTCCGACCGCGACCGCGCCGAGGCGGCCGTTGAGCGGGCGATCGTCGACATCGCCCCTGATCTCGATGCCGAGACGCGCATCCTCGCGCGCGGTGGCGTGGAGGCGCTGGTGACCGAGTCGCGCCGGCACAGCTTCCTCGTCCGCGGGTGCCGCTCTCGCCGACCGGCGCGCCCGCCGCTCGCGTTCGGGCTCCCGAGCAAGCTGGCCCGACACGCGGCCTGCCCGTTGATCATCGTCCCGCCTGGACGCGAGGAGCCGCTCGAGGCGCTGTTCGGCGCGCACGCCACCGCGGAACACGCGGAGTCCCTGTCGGGCTGACGAGCACGCTCCCGCGGGTTGCGCGGTGGCTGGGGCGGTCGGCTTCTGCGGGTCGTCGTTCAGGTGGCACGAGCGTCTGCGGCACCAAGCGGGGGACCGAGGAGTCCAAGCTCGGCGTTGCGGTCTTGAAGCCCGGCGCCGTCTCGGGCTTCGTCCCTCTTGATTGACACCTTTTCACCGCCCGCAGGACCGGATATCGGCAGCGACGCTCGGTCCTAGCCCCCGGATCGTCGACGTGCCATGAGCGATACAGAGCGACATCTCCGCGCTCGGGAGCGGAGGATCGCATTGATGACTGAAGCCGTTCGCAACGGCGACTATCTGGATGCCCTCCAGTGGCTCAATACGCTGGCGGCCGTGGAGCCGCGCTTCACGCTGACGCCGAACGAGGCCCTCGCATCCAACGCCCGGCGTCCCAGCGGAGCGTTCCTCGACCAGCCCGAGACGCGAGGGAGCCCCCGCAGTGGCGGGGGCCCCCGATCCCGCCGGGCGAGGCGGCGGGCGTTCCGTGTCGGTCGGCTGGCCTGATCAGAAGCTGCCGTAGACCCGGTTCGTCTCAGCCGAGCGCAGCGTCTGCCCGGTGGGGTAGGCGAGGCGGACCCCGGCGTAGATCTCGTCCTGGCCCCAGTCCTCGTTGAGCAGGCTGTTCGGCACCTTGTGCGCGATGGAGTACCACAGCCCGTCGTAGGTCGCCCAGCGCACGGCCGCGTACGGGCCCATCAGCAGGTCGTCGGAGAACTCGTCGTCGCCCCACAGCCGGATGACGACGTTGTGGCCGTCGTTGATCAGCGCTGTGGCCTCGCTCTGGCTCATCTTGACGTTGCCGTACACGTGCACCCACCTGTAGCCGGGCTGGCCGTCCGCCGGAGTCACCCTGAGGTTGGCGGTCATGGAGCCCACGGCAGCGTCAGCAGGCGCGGTTGGGAGCCCGACGATCATGACGGCGGCCGCGGCTCCGAATACCGCGACGGTGCTGCGGAACTTGGTGGCGATGCTCATTCCGGCTGCCTCCTGAGGGCGGGTGGTCTTTGCCCGACCATCGTCCGACGGGGCCGCGACCGCCGATAGCCACCCTTGGGGTGGGACCGTCCATCCCTCGTGGGCGCTGCGGCGCTGGTTCGAGCGTTGCGGCGCTGCGGAGGCCGCACCACGCACGCCGACCGCTCAGGGGTCGCTGTCGTTGCGGTCGTCGTCCGCGTCGGGCGTCGACGGATCGCGCCGTGGTCGATCCGCGCCCTCGGAGTCCGTGTCGATCCGACGAGCAGCCTCGTGCGGCTGCTCGCCGGCTACCTTCTTGAGCGCCTCATCCTGCTCGCGTTCGCCCTCCATACGGTCGTCGTCCCCATCCCGCCGGTCGGCGGAATCGGATAGTCGAATGAATGCCTCCGCGTGGGGTCGCCCCCTATCCGCGCGAGGCGGCCCGTTCGCGGAATGTCACGCCGGAGCCCTGATCGAGACACGACGCTCGAGGCCGGTGCTTCTGGCACTCGTACGAACCAATGACGCACGCGTAGCCCGGTTCAGCGAGCCCCCGCACCGATGCCGACGGTCTGCCGGCGGCGGAAGCGCCGCACGAGCGACCGGGCCTGCACGCAGCCGATCCTCTTCACGATGATCCGGTCGGCGATGAGTAGCGCGCCCGCGCCGGCTTCCTGCTGATCGACGTGGACGACCCCGAGGAACTCACCGAGGTCCTGCAGCCATACATGGCGTCGTGGACCGGGATGTGCACGCCGTCTACCAGCGCAGCTACGACGCGATTCTCCGTGAGGACCGGAGGCGTAGAGCCGAGGAGCGCGGCGTCGATACCGGGTCACGGTGTACCTGCTGCGATCCCTTGCCGAAATACCGCCCCGGGCCTTTTGCGTGGCCGTTGCGGGCGCTCGGTCGGATAGGCATCCGCTGCTCGCGCACAGCACTGAAACCGTGCAAGGCTCAGGCGCTTCGTCGAGTTGGATGAACCTCGTGCCGCGGGCACGTCGCGCGGGCGTTCAGCGGCGTGTCCGCGGGACGACGAGAACCGCAAGGTGAGCGTGGTTCACCAGGCCATTGCTGACGCTCCCGAGCACGGCACTCCGGAACCGCGACAGCCCACGGTGGCCGGCGACGATCGCGGCGGCGCCGCGCTCGTCGGCCACGTCGAGGATCGTCTTCCACACCCCGGTCGTTGAGTCAGCGGTCTTGACCACCGCCTCGGCCTCGACGCCGGCCCGGGTCGCGACGTCTACGCCGTCGCTTGCGATGCGGTCCGCCTGTTGCTGCGTGGTCTGATCGGGCGGCGTGGACTGGTTCCCCGCGGGATCGGCGCCGATGATGGGCGGCGGCGGGATCACGCGGACGTGCGCGATGATCGCCCTGTCCACGGCGAGCACGTCGTGCGCGACTGCGACAGCGTGCTTCGCGTCGTCGGAGCCGTCGTACGCGAATACAGCCGTTCCGGCCATGATGGGCACTCCTTTCCGTTCGACGTCGCCATGCGAGGTCGGCGGGTGAGTCATGCTGTTCCCGTCCAGCTGCCCCGGGTATGCGAGCCGAGACTGGCGGGACCGGGCCGCAACGCGAATACGGCGGCGACCCCGCATCGCCATGCTCACGATCCTCGATCTATAGCACGGTTTGGGACGCAATTCGCGTCAAGAGGCCGCATATGACCTTGAGCCCCCACTCGCCCGCGACTTCGCCGTGGACATGCCAAGCCGCGGCCCTGCCGTCGTGCTCGACGACCCGCGCGCCGCTGACCGGCGGGTATACCGCAACTGTCTCGCGGCATATCCGAACGCTCTCTCTCTATGTCGGACCGTTGAGTACCCAGATCTGAGCGATATAGGGTCGATCAGATGAAACACACGTCGGTCCCCTCATTATCATCTTCACGTTGGCACTCGCCGGCACCGCGCGTAAGCGGCCACGGCCAACATCACTTCGGCCAAGCTTCTCGCGAAGGGCACGGCCATGGACGTCAACGGCACAGTGCAGTGTGCGGGATACACAGTCCTGCACCCGTACTGGCCGGTGTAGTGGCCCGCGAATTCCTGCGGGTTCAGCACCTCGAGGGGAGGCACGTGGCTAAGAGGAAGACGCTCGTGACAGGCAGCGTCTCCACGAACATACGAGTCGTGCGGACCTGACTTCATCCGCACCGTCTACGCGCAAGATGGCCCGTTCGGCATGGGTCATGCCCTCGTTGAAATTAACGGAAACGTGTCC
>DATAAR010000158.1:0-11477 GCA_036259975.1 Solirubrobacteraceae bacterium
TTTCGAGATCATGCCGGGCGAGTTCTGCAGCGGCCGCTACGTCGAGCTCGTCCCCGCCCGCCGCGTGGTGTTCACGTGGGGCTGGGAGAGCGGCGCGCTGCCGGTCCCGCCCGGCTCGTCGACCGTGGAGGTCGACCTCGACGAGCGCGACGGCGTCACGCACGTGCGGCTGACGCACCGCGGTCTCGACGAGGCGATGCGCGCGATGCACGCCGATGGCTGGCCGCGATACCTGCAGCGGCTGGCCGCGGTCGCCGAGGGCCGCGACCCGGGCCCCGATCCCGCCGCCGCGTACGCGCAGAGCGGCCCGCCCACGACTCCACCGCCGGAGGCAGTGTGAAGATCGACATCACCGCCGAGGTGCGCGTCGCCCGCCCGCCGGGCGACGTCGCCGCGTACATGACCGACCCGGCCAACGACCCGCAGTGGATCGGCGGCGTGAGCGAGGCGCGCCTGGAGGGCGAGCCGCCGGTGCGCCCCGGCAGCCGCGTGGCGCGCGTGGCGGGCTTCCTCGGTAAGCGCATCGAGTACGTCAACGAGGTTCTCGCGCTCGACTCCGAGCATCTCGACATGCGCTCCGTCGTGGCGCCCTTCCCGATGCACATCACGTACTCGTTCACGCCCGACGGCGGCGGCGGGACGCTCGTGCGCAACCGTGTGCGCGGCGAGCCGGGGGGCTTCTTCGCGGTGTTCGGGCCGCTGCTCGCGCCGATGGTGAAGCGCTCGGTGCAGAAGGACCTCGAGCGCCTGCGCGACCTGCTGGAGGCGCGGCCCTCGTGAGGCTCCGCCCGCGAGGGCGAATCCCTAGAGCGGCGCGTGTCGATCGTCGAGGCGCTCACCGAGCGCGTACGGCGTTCCGAGGCCGGACGGCCCGCGGCGTAGGCCGCCCGACGCGACGGACCAGCCGCCCGCCCGAAGCCGTTTCAATCGTCTACGGAGCCGCCCCGCGACCGCCGTTCCCCACCGGGGGACAGGCAGGTCCGCGCCGGTGCGGCGCTATGCGCCGGCGGTGGTCACGCGCGCGACCTCGGCGACCGAGGTCACGCCCTGGCGCACCTTCTCGAGGCCGTCGTCGCGCAGCCGCCGCATGCCGTTGCGCACGGCGACCTCGGCGACGCGGTCGGCCGGGGCGCGCTCGATCGCGAGGTGGCGGATCTCGTCGGTGACGGCCATCACCTCGTACAGGCCGGTGCGGCCCTTGTAGCCGCTGCCGCCGCAGCGCCCGCAGCCGACGGGCTCGTAGGCCTCGATGTCGCCGCCCGTCCGGAAGCCGTGGTCGCGCAGCACCGCGGCGCTGAGGGTCGTGGGCCGCCTGCAGTGCTGGCACAGCGTGCGCGCGAGGCGCTGCGCCACGACGCAATCGATCGCACTCGCGACCAGGAACGGCTCGATGCCCATCTCGATGAGGCGGGTGAGCGCCGTCGGGGCGTCGTTGGTGTGCAGCGTCGAGAGGACCAGGTGGCCGGTGAGCGCCGCCTCGACGGCGATCTGCGCGGTCTCGCGATCGCGGATCTCGCCGACCATGATGATGTCGGGGTCCGCGCGCATCATCGCGCGCAGCCCGGTGGCGAACGTGAGGCCGGCCTTCGGGTTGATCTGCACCTGGGTGACGCCCGCGACCTGGCGCTCGACCGGGTCCTCGATCGTGATGATGTTCTTCTCGGGCGTGTTGATCTCGCCCAGCGCGGCATACAGCGAGGTCGACTTCCCCGAGCCGGTCGGGCCGGTGACGAGCACCGCGCCGTAGGCCTGGCGGATCGCGCGCTCGAAGCGCTCGCGCTCGGCGTCGGCCATCCCGATGCCGGCCATGTCGGCGACGCCGCTGGACTGGTCGAGGATGCGCATGACGATCGACTCGCCGTGCACGCTCGGCAGCGTCACGACGCGCAGGTCGACGTGGTGGCCGTCGATGCTCAGCCCGACGCGGCCGTCCTGCGGGACGCGGCGCTCGGCGATGTCGAGGTCGCTCATGATCTTCACGCGGCTGATGACCCCCGAGACCATCCGCCGCGGCACTGTCGCCGAGTCGTTGAGCACGCCGTCGATTCGGAAGCGGACGCGCAGCTCGCTGCCCTCGGGCGAGAGGTGCACGTCGGAGGCGCCCTGCTCGACCGCCTGGGCCACGATGCCGTTGACGAGCTTGATGACCGGCGCGTCGTCGGCGGTCTCGCGCAGGTCGACGACCTCGGCGGCGCCGGTCTCCTCCTCTTCGTCGACGACGGTCGAGTGCACCACGTCCTCGAGGCGGGTCAGCCGGGCGACGAGGCCGGCGATGTCCTCGCGCGACGCGACGGCCGGGCGGACCTCGTAGCCCGTCATCAGCGACACGTCGTCGATGGCGAGGACGTTCGTGGGGTCGGCCATAGCGACGAGCAGGCCGCGCTCGCCGGTGAACGCGACCGGCACGGCCTCGTAGCGCTTGGCCGCGGCGCTCGAGAGCAGGTTGGCGGCGGCCATGTCGACGTGGAACGCCGCCAGGTCGAGATGGTCGAGGCCGTTGCGCTCGGCGACCGCGCGCGCGAGCTGGTCCTGCGTGATCGCCCGCCACTCGAGCAGCACGTCCTCCGGGGTGGTGGCGGCGGCGCGCGCGGCCTCGACCGCGGCGTCGGCGCGCTCGCGCTCGGTGAAGCCGAGGGCGACGATGACGTCGGTGAGGAAGCGCGGGCCGCCGTGGCGCTGGCGCGGACGCGTGATGCCGTCCGACCGCGGGCCGAGCGGCTCGGCCGCGGCGAGCGCGTCGGGGTCGGGGTGGGCGAGCGAGGCGGTCGAGGGCTCGCGTGGCGCCGCCGGCTCGAGCGCCTCGGGCTCCGGCCCCGCCCAGACCGGCTCCCGCGTCGCGTCGGCCGCCTGCGGATCGGGCTGCGGCTCCCGCAACGGCGGCTGGAGCTCGGCCGCCGGGTCCTCCGCGGCGCGCTCAGGCGCCGGCGGGGCCGTCTCGGCGGCCCGGCGGCGATGCGGGAAGTTCAAAATCCGGATGCTCACGGCGTGCGGCCCGGCGCATCACGTCCAGCGGAGCGGTGCGCCCGGTCCATATCTCGAAGCTCCGCGCGCCCTGGCAGACGAGGACCTCGAGACCGTCGACGCACCGGCAGCCCCGGCGCTCGGCCTGATGCAGGAGCTCGGTGCCGCCCGCCCGATACACCAGGTCGACCACGCACGCGTATTGGCCGAGGTGATCGGACGTTAGGGGGAGGTCCTTGAACGTGGAGGACGGATCGTGAAGGCCCACCGACGTGCAGTTGACAAGGCATTCGGCCGCTACGGGCCCGTCGACCGCCGCCGCCCCGAGCTCGGCCGCGAGCCGCCGCGCGCGGTCGGGCGCGCGGTTCCACACCGCCACGGCGGCGCCGGCCTGGCGCAGCGCGTACGCGGCCGCCCGCGCGCTGCCGCCCGCGCCGAGCACGAGCGCGGTGCGCGGCACCGGCTCGCCGAGCGCGTCGAGCAGCCCGGGGGCATCGGTGTTGTCGGCGCGGATCGCGCCATCCGGCCCGAACGTGAGCGTGTTCGCCGCCCCGATGGCGCGCGCGTCCGCGGAGGCGTCCGTGGCCAGCGCCAGCACCTCCTGCTTGTGCGGGATCGTCACGTTGACGCCCGCGAACCCGGCGGTGGCGAGCGCAGGCAGGGTCGCCGCCAGCGCGCCCGGGGCCACCGCGATGCGCTCGTAGACGAACTCGCCGGCCAGGCCCGTCGCCGCCAGCGCGGCGTTCTGTATAGCCGGCGAACGGCTGTGGTCGACCGGCCAGCCGACGACGCCGAGGCGCCTCAGTGCCACGGTCCGACGCCGCCGAGCCGCTCGGGCGTGATGTGCACGACCACGCCCGGCGGCGGGTCGTCCATCGGCGGGAACTTCGCGTCCGGCCCGATGTACGTGTACGCGAGGCGCTGCAACAGCTCGGGGCCGCCGCCCTGCTCGATCCGCGCGGTGCCGTGCACGACGAGGTACTCGCGCAGCCCGATCTCGTTCGTCGCGGTGCCCTCGATCGACAGCGACACCCGCGGGTCACGACGAATGTTGTCGAGCTTGCGCCGCCCACCCAGCGAGGCGAACACGATGTCGCCGTCCTCCAGGCCGACCCACACGCAGCTGACCTGCGGGCGCCCGTCGGCCTCGAGCGTCACGAGATGCGCGAGCGCGTCGCTCTCGATCAGATCACGCGCACGGTCGGGGATCAGCACCGCGACGGGTCTCGGCCGCCGCGCCGCTCGCGCGCCTGGTTGTAGCGGTTGACGTCGCGCTGGAACTGCGCGTCGGTGGCGGAGAACGCGTGCGCCCCGTTGCCGCACGGCCGCACCACGTAGAACAGGTACGGCACGTTCGCCGGGTTCGCGGCGGCCCGCATCGCCGCCAGCCCCGGGTTGCCGATCGGCGTCGGCGGGAGCCCCCGGCGCCGGCGCGTGTTGAACGCGGAGTCGCTCTCGAGCTCGGACACCCGCAGCGGGCGGCTCCACTGGTTGAGCGCGTAGCGGAGCGTCGCGTCGATCCCGAGCGGCATGTCCTCGCGCAGGCGGTTGTAGATGACCGCCGAGATGAGCCGGCGGTCGCGCGCGACGAGCGCCTCGCGCTCGACCATCGAGGCGATGATCAGCACGTCGTAGCGGCTCAGGTTCCGCCGCCGCGCCCTGCGCAAGTCGACCTTGGCGAAGGCGTCCTTGAACGCGTCCAGCTGCCGGCTGACGAGCCGCGACGCGGTCGCCTGGCGCTCGCGCAGCTCGTACGTCGCCGGGAACAGGAAACCCTCGAGCGTGCGGGTCCCGCGCGGCGCGCCGTAGTCGCGCGGGTCGAGCTTCGGCGAGCGACGCGTCGCGGCGAGATAGTCGCCGCGCACCCCGGCGTCGCGCACGCGCGGCGCCGCCTCGCGCCGCGACGGGCCCTCCGGCAACGTCACGTTGAGCACCGGCGCCCCCTTCGGCGCCGTCGTGAGCGCGGTCAGCGCCGCGCCATAGGGCATGTCGCGGCGGAGGACGTGGCGCCCGGAGCGCAGCTGCTCGCGCTGGCCGGAGAGGCGGGCGCGCAGGGTGAAGAAGAATCCAGAGCTCACGACGCCGCGCTGCTCGAGCAGGTCGCCGATCTGCGCGGCGGTCGAGCCTGCGGGCACGTTCACCGACACGCGGCCCTCGCCGTCGCCGTGCATCGGCTGGTAGAGCAGGTAGGCGAAGACCGCCGCGCCGATCGCGAGCCCGAGGACGAGCAGCACGACGATCCGGCGCAGCCAGCGCCGCGGCCGGTTGACCGCCAGCTTGCGGTACGGCGGGTAGCCCGGCGCGCCGGGCTGGGCCTGGTAGTGCCCGCCCGCGCGGGTCCTGCGCACGGTCCCGATCGGGGCGTCCCACCCGTCGGCGTGCTCGCCCGTGTCGGTCTGCGGGCGGGGCAGGCTGACCGTCGGCCGCGGGGCGGCCGCGGCCGTGACGGGGTCGAACGGCTGCGTCCCCTGGGGATCCTCGTCGGACGAGGCGACCGCCCGCTCGCGGTCGGTCGCCCGCTCGCCGTTGCGCGCCGGTTCCTCCCACGCGAGCTCGGCATCGGGCGCCGCCGGAGCCGGGCGCTGCTGCCACGCCCGCGCGCGCGGGGACGGCGGGTGCTCGTCGCCCGCCGGCTCGCGTTGAGCGGGCGACGCGGGCGCCCGGGGCTCCGGCTCGGCCTCCGCAGCGGCCGCGGGCTCAACCGGATGCACGCGCTCCCGCGCCGGCTCGGGCTCCGGCGTCCGCTCGCGCCCCGGCTCGGCCTCCACGCCGGCCCGGCGCGGCGGGGGTGGCTCCCACTCGAACGGAGCGGCCTCGCCATGGTCGAACGGCACCGCGCCCGCGTCCCGCTCCGTCCGCGGTTCCGGCGGCTCGGACAGCGGCCGGCCCTCGCGCTCGGCCCGCCGGCGCTCGCGCTCCAGGCGCGCGGCCTCGCGGTCGGCGGCGGTGCGCGGGCGCTCGTCGCCCCCGCGGCCGAACAGCGCCATCAGGCCTCGTCCCCCGCATGGCGCGCGAGCCAGTCCTCGAGCAGCACGGCCGCTGCGCGAGAGTCCTCGCTCGTGCGGTCGCCCGCCGCGCGCGCGGCGATCGCGGTGGTGAAGCGCTCGTCGTACATCTCGACCGGCACTCGCACGGCGTCGGCGAGCCGCGCGGCGAACGCCCGCGTCTCGCGCGTCTGGTCGGTGTCGGCGCCGCTGAGCCCGAGGGGCAGGCCCACGACGACCCGCTCCACCTGGCGGTCGCGCACGAGCGCGGCCACGCGCGCGAAGCCGCGCCGCGTCGCCGGGCGCTCGATCGGGGCGATCGGCGTGGCGAGGGTGCCCGTGGGGTCGCTGAGGGCGCACCCGCAGCGTGCGCTGCCGTAGTCGAGGGCAAGCACGCGCACGAGGCTAGCGAGTCCCCCCGGACGGAAGCCGTCTCACGGTCGGAGATTCCGCTACGCGAGCGCCGACTCGATCGCGGCGCGTGCCGCGGCGATCGCGTCGGGCAGCTTGTCCGGATCGCGCCCACCGGCCTGCGCCATGGTGTCGCGGCCGCCGCCTCCGCCGCCGGCCACCTGCGCCGCCGCCTTGACGACCTCGCCCGCCTTCACCCCGCGCTGAACGAGCGCGGGCGTGACCGCCGCGACGAGATGCACGCGCCCGTCGACGACCGTGCCGAGCACGATCGCCGCCGCGTCGCCGAGCTTGCCCTTCACGCGGTCCGCGATGTCCATCAGCGCCTTCGCGTCGGCGGCATCCACGACCTCGGTGAGCACCTGCGCGCCGTCGACCGCCCCGGCCCGCTCGGCCAACGCGCCGGGGTCGACCGCGGGCTCGGCGGTCCGCTTCGCCGCCGCCTTGGCCTCCGCGCGGAGCGCCGCGACCGCGTCGACCGCGCGCTCGGCGGGAACGCGCAGCGTGTCCTCGACGTGCCCGAGCAGGGCGTCGCGCTCGCGCAGGAGGCGCACGGCCTCCGGCCCGGTGACCGCCTCGATGCGGCGCACGTTCGAGGCGCTCGAGCCCTCGGACAGGATCTTGAACACGCCGATCTCCGCCGTCGAGCGCACGTGCGTGCCGCCGCAGAGCTCGCGGGAGTACGAGCCGTCGGCGATCTCCACCATGCGAACCACGTCGCCGTACTTCTCGCCGAACAGCGCGGTCGCGCCGAGGCGCTTGGCCTCCTCGAGTGAGGTCGTGATCGGCCGCACGGGGTCGTTGCGCACGATCCAGGCGTTGACCTGGTCCTCGATGTCCGCGCGCTCCTCGGGCGTCAGGCGCTCGGTGTGCGTGAAGTCGAAGCGCAGCTTGTCGGGGCCGACGTACGAGCCGGCCTGGTGGACGTGCATGCCCAGGCGCTGGCGCAGCGCCGCGTGCAGCAGGTGCGTGGCGGTGTGGTTGCACGCGGTCGCGTGGCGCGCCACGGCGTCCACGCGCGCGACCACGCGCTCGCCGACCTCGAGCGTGCCCGTCTCGGCCGTGACCTCGATCGCCTGGTCCTCGCCCGCGCGCACCACGTCCGCGACGGCGACGCGGCAGTCGCCGTCCTCGCACTCGATCGCGCCGGAGTCGGCGATCTGGCCGCCGCCCGCCGCGTAGAACGGCGACTCGGCGAGCTTGACGAACGTGCGCCCGTCGCGCTCGAGCAGGCCGGTGACGGTCGTGTGCTCCTCGAGGTGCTCGTAGCCGGTGAACTGGCTCGGCTCGGGCGCGACCTCTCGCACGACGTCGCCGCCGCCGCCCGCGCGCGTGCGCGCGCCGGCGGACGAGCGCGCGCGCTGCTCGTCCATCAGCCGCGCGAACTCGTCCTCGCCCGCGAACGGCACGCCCCGCTCCTCGGCCGCCTCGCGCGTGAGCTCGATCGGGAACCCGTACGTGTCGTGGAGGCGGAACGCGTCCGCGCCGGTGACCTCGCCGTTCGCGAGCAGGTCGTCGAGCAGCCGCGTGCCCTGCTCGAGCGTGCGCCCGAAGCCCTCCTCCTCGGCGCGGACCCACTTCAGGATCGTCTGCCGGCGGGCGTGCAGCTCGGGGTAGGCGCGGCCCATCGTGTCGATGACGACGTCGACGAACCGCGGCAGGAACGGCGTCTCGATGCCGATGCGGTGCCCCTGCTGCATCGCGCGGCGCATCACCCGGCGCAGGATGTAGCCGCGCTCCTCGTTGGACGGCACGACGCCGTCGGCGATCAGGAACGTCGCCGCGCGCGAGTGATCCGCCAGGATGCGCAGCGCGCGCTCGTCGCCGGTGCGGGTCGCGAGCTCGCGGCCGAGGTCCATCAGCGGCGAGAACTGGTCGGTCTCGAAGATCGTCGGCGCGCCCTGCTGGATGAGCGCCATGCGGTTGAGGCCGAGGCCCGTGTCGATGTTCTGCGACGGCAGCGGCGTGAGGACGTTGATCGGATCCTGGTCGTACTGCATGAACACGAGGTTCCAGTACTCGAGGAAGCGCTCGGTGTCGTCGCCGGGGCGGTCGTCCTCGCCGCCCCACTCGATGCCGCGGTCGAGGTACAGCTCGCTGCACGGCCCGCATGGGCCGGTCGGGCCCGACTGCCAGAAGTTGTCGTCGCGGCCGAGCAGGACGATCCGCCCGTCCGGGACGCCGACCTTGCGCCACGCCTCGATCGCCTCCTCGTCGGGGCCGAGGCCGAGCTCCTCGTCGCCGCCGAAGACCGTGATCCAGATGTCCTCCTCGCGGAACCTGAAGCCCTGCGTCGACAGCTCGAGCGCGAACTCGACGGCCCCCTCCTTGAAGTAGTCGCCGATAGAGAAGTTGCCGAGCATCTCGAAGAAGGTGAGGTGCCGCGCGGTGTTGCCGACGTTCTCGATGTCGGTCGAGCGGAAGCACTTCTGGCAGCTCGTCAGCCGCCGCGCCGGCGGCTCCTCGATGCCCTGGAAGTACGGCTTGAGCGGGTGCATGCCCGCGGTCGTGAGCAGGACCGACGGGTCGAACGTCGCCGGGACCAGCGACGCCGAGGGCAGGCGCTTGTGGCCGCGCGCTTCGAAGAAGGAGAGGAACGTCTCGCGGATCTCGTCGGAAGTCACCCGACGATTGTGGCGCATCCCACGACGACGTCACCGCGCAGGAAGCAGGCGATCTGGCCGGGCGCCACGCCGTGCACCGGCTCGGCCAGGTCGATCCGGCCGGAGCGGTCCAGCGCGCACGGGACGGCGGGCGAGCGGTAGCGCAGCTTGACGGCGTCGACCTCGCCCGGGTCGCGGTGCAGGCGCAGCCCGCGCACCCGCACGGTGCGGGTGGCGAGGTCCTCGCGCGCGCCGACCGTGACCGTGTTCGCGCGCGCGTCGGTGCGCAGCACGTAGAGCGGCGCGCCCTTCCCGCCGATCCCGAGGCCGCGGCGCTGGCCGACGGTGAACTCGTGGTGGCCGCGGTGGCGCCCGACGCGCCGGCCGGCGCGGTCGACGATGTCGCCGGGGCGCTCGCTCAGGCCGCCGTGGCGGGCGAGGAACCGCGAGCGGCCGGTGCCGGCCAGGAAGCACAGATCCTGCGAGTCGGCCTTGGATGCGACCGGCAGCCCGGCCTCGCGGGCGATCTCCCGCACGTCCGTCTTGCGCAGGTCGCCGAGCGGGAAGCGCAGGCGCGCGAGCGTCGCGCGCGACAGCGCGGCGAGCATGTATGTCTGGTCCTTGGCCGGGTCGGCCGCTTTCCGCAGCAGCCCGTCGGGCGTGCGGCGCGCGTAGTGGCCGGTGCTCAGCGTGGCGGCGCCGAGGCGGTCGGCGAACGCGAGCATCGCGTCCAGGCGGACGTGGCCGTTGCAGCCGACGCACGGGTTCGGCGTCAGGCCGTCGGCGTGCGCGGCGAGCCACGGCTCGACGACGCCCGCACGGAACTCGTCGCGCAGGTCGAGCGTGAAGTGCGCAGGCCCATGCGGTGCGCGAGCGCGCGGGCGCCGCGCACGGCGTCGGCCGAGCAGCACGAGCGCTCGCCGTCGTTCTCGGGGTCGCGCCAGAGCTCGAGCGTCACCGCGACGGCCTCGCCCTCGGAGCGCAGCGCGGCGACGGCCGAGTCGACGCCGCCGCTCATGGCGACGAGCGTCCGCTCCGCACGCGCGTCGAGGCGCGCGTCGGCGCGGGCGGCGACGCCCAGCGCGCGGTGCAGCGCGTCGGCGGCGAGGTCGGCGGCGTGGAGCTTGCCGACGCTCAGCCCGCCGAGCTCGGCGGCGACCTGGGCGCTGCCGATCCGGGCCGCGTGCAGCAGCGGCGCGCCGCGCACGAGCTCGACCGTCGCGCTGGCCGCCGCGATCGTCGCGCCGCAGCCGGACGCCTCGAAGCCCGCGTCCGTCACCCGGTCGCCGGCGACGCGGACGTCGATGCGGACAAGGTCGCCGCAGGCCGCGCCGCCGGCCGCGCCCGCGTGCGCGCCGGCCGGCACGTGGCCGCGCCCGCGGGGGTGGGCTAGGTGGTCCGCGAAGCGTTCGTCGGGCATCCGCACGCGAAGTATGCGCGTTTCCACCTCAGGCCCGGACTCGTTCCGTCCGATGAGGAGAGCACCGTGACTCCCGTGAACACCGTCCACTACGTCGAGTGCGACGTGCCGCCCGGCCAGACGCTGGCCGAGTGGCGCCGCGAGCGCGCCGCCGTCGGCCGGCGGCCCAGCTGGCTCCGCCAGCGCCGCCGCGCCGCGATCCGCGCGCTCCGCCGGGCCTGCGGCCTGGCCTGAGGCCGACCCGGCCTCCTCGCGACCGAGCTCGCGGCACGATCCGGGCAGCAGCACCGCGAACGCGCACGCCTGCCGCACGCGGCCGACGCCGCCGACGCCGACCTTCCGCCCGTCGCCGGCACCGCCTACCTCCGCTCGACTCGCGGCTCGTGATCCTGGCGCACGGGCTCGGGTCGGAACCCCGTGTCGATGGTGATCGCGCCGCCCACGGCGCGCGATACGCACGTGACGATCGTCTCGCCGTGGCGCTGCTCCTCCTCGTCCAGGAACACGTCGCGGTGGTCGAGCTCACCCTCCACGTCGAGGACGCGCACCGCGCACAGCCCGCACTCGCCGCGCAGGCAGTCCCACATCATGTCGACGCCGTGGTCCTTGAGCGCGTCGAGCAGCGTGCGGTTGCGGCGCACCAGCACCTCGCGGCCTTCCTGGTCGGCCAGCCGGGCGACGAACTGCTCGGGCTCGAAGCGCCCACCCGAGGCGAACGTCTCGAACTGCAGCCTGTCGGGGCGGCGCTCGCGCGCCCGCCAGGCGGACAGCGCGGCGTCGCGCAGGCGCACCGGGCCGCACAGGTAGAGCTCGCCGTAGGGCTGCAAACGGTCGATCGCGGCGCCGGCGTCAAGCCGGTTGCCCTCCGAGGAGACGAACAGCTCGAGGCGGTCGCCGAGGAGCGCCGAGAGCTCGTCGACGAACGCCATCTGCTCGCGCGTCCGCGCGGCGTAGAGCAGCAGCCGGAACGGTCGTCCGTGGCGCTCCAGTGCATAGGCCATCCCGACCAGCGGCGTGATCCCGACGCCGCCGGCCACCAGGAGGTACTCGGGCCGGCCGTACTGCAGCTCGAAGTGGCTCTCGGGCTCGGACACCTCG
>DATAAR010000159.1:0-11296 GCA_036259975.1 Solirubrobacteraceae bacterium
CCGGCCCGCGGGCGGCATCTCGGCCCCGCTTCCTCCTCGCGGGGCCGCGCGGTGAAGGGCGCCGCTCGAGCCGACCATCGCTCGGGCGGCGCCTCCACCGGCGCGAGCGAGCGCGCGCCCGACCGGCGCGGCGCCCGGCTCGGCGCGTGACTCAGGCCGGAGAGGAGGCGGCCAGCGACTTGGTGTCGGCCAGCACCGCGTCGAGCGCGGCGAGGACGCGGTCGGCGGCCTCGCGACGGGCGTTGTAGCCCATCAGGCCGATGCGCCAGATCGGGGGCGCGTCGGGGCCGAGCCCGCCGCCGATCTCGATGCCGTGCTCGCGCAGCACGCGGGTCTGGACCTCCTTGCCGTCGACCCCGTCGGGCACGCGCACGGCGGTGAGCTGCGCGAGCTGGTGGTCGGGGTCGGCGAGCAGGCCGAGGCCGCGGTTCTTGACCTCGGCCTGCAGGTAGCCGCCGGCGTCGGTGTGACGCTGGAAGCGGTTCTCGAGGCCCTCCTCGAGCGCCCCGCGCAGCGCCTCGAACAGCGCGTAGATGTGCAGGATCGGCGCGGTGTGGTGGTAGGTCACCGGGCGCTCGATCCAGTACTTCCTGAGCAGGTCGAGGTCGAACGTGAACGGCACCGGGCTCTTGCGCGCGGCGACGCGCTCCAGCGCGCGGGCCGAGATCGCCAGCGGCGACATGCCCGGGGGCGCAGCGAGCGCCTTCTGCGTGCACGAGTACGCGAAGTCGATGCCCCAGTCGTCGAACTCGACGGGGTGCGCGCCGAGCGAGGTGACGCAGTCGACGAACAGGAGCGTGTCGCCGCCGCGGCGCCGCAGCTCGCGACCGAGCTCCTCGACGGGATGGCGCACGCCGGTGGAAGTCTCGGCGTGGACGACCGCGATCAGGCGCGCGCCCGGGTTCTGGTCGAGCGCCGCGAGCAGGTCCTCGTTCGACACGATCTGGCCGAAGTCGCGCTTGAGCTCGACGACGTTCGCGCCGGTGCGCTGCGCCATCTTGGCGATCCGGTTGCCGAAGAAGCCCGTGTTGGAGACGATCGCGGTGTCGCCGGGCTCGAGGAGGTTCTGCAGGCCGGTCTCCATGCCGGAGGAGCCGGTCGCCTGGTGCGGGAAGACGAGGGCGTTCTCGTCGGTGGCCTTGTACACCTGGCGCTGGAAGTCGACGACCTCGAGCAGGATGTCGTGCATGTCGGGGTCGAGGTGGCTCAGCATCGGCTTCTGCATGGCCTCGAGCACGCGCGGCTCGACGTTGCTGGGGCCGGGGCCGGCGAGCAGGCGCTCGCCGGGGTTCAGAATCGGAAGATCGGATCGCGGCGTCATTGCGCACAGGGTAGTCAATTTCACGCAGAGGAACCACGGAATCAGCCGTGGATCTACGGGTTTGGTCTATGTATTGAGTGGTCGTTGCCACTGTGACGAATTCCGCTGACCCGGCTTGCCAGCAGGGTTTTCGGGCGATCTACTCGCGCCTCGCGCCCACCGAGCCCGGAGATGTTCGATGACAGTCACCCCGCCCCGCCTGCACCGCAGCGAGCTCGCCGTGCCGGGCAGCAACGTGCGAATGCTCGAGAAGGCCCCGCAGCTGGGGGCCGACATCGTGATGCTCGACCTCGAGGACGCGGTCGCGCCGGACGACAAGCCACAGGCGCGCCGCAACGTCATCGACGCGCTGCTCGAGCAGGACTGGGCGGAGTGCTCGGTGTCGCTGCGCATCAACGGCCTCGACACGCACTGGTGCTATCGCGACCTGGTCGACGTCGTCGAGGCGGCCGGCGACCGGATCGACCAGATCATGATCCCGAAGGTGTCGGGCGCCGGCGACGTGCACCTCGTCGCGACGCTGCTGGACCAGATCGAGGAGGCGGTCGGCCTCGAGCACCGGATCGGGCTGTCGGTGCTCATCGAGACCGCGATCGGCATGGTGAACATCGACGAGGTCGCGACCGCCTGCCCGGAGCGGATGGAGGCGATGGTGTTCGGCGTGGCCGACTACGCCGCGTCGCTGCAGAGCCACACCACCTCGATCGGCGGGGCGAACCCCGACTACGCCGTGCTCACGGATCCCGACGGCGCGCCGGAGCGCCAGCGCCACTGGGGTGACCAGTGGCACTACGCGCTCGCGCGCATCGCGGTGACGTGCCGCGCCCACGGCCTGCGCCCGATCGACGGCCCGTTCGGCGACTTCAACGATCCGGAGGGCTTCCTCGCGTCGGCCCGCCGCGCCGCGGTGCTCGGCTACGAGGGCAAATGGGCGATCCACCCGTCCCAGATCGAGCTCGCCAACGCGGTGTTCACCCCCGACGCGCACATCGTCGACAAGACCCACCGGATCATCGCCGCGATGAAGGAGGCCGCCGCCAGCGGCAGCGGCGCCGTGTCGCTCGACGGGCGCCTGATCGACGCCGCCTCGATCCGCATGGCCGAGACGCTGCTCGCCAAGCTCGAGCAGATCGAGGCCAAGGCGACCGGCGCCGCGCGCAGGCCGCGCCCGCGCCGCGCGGAGCTCGAGGAGCGGCGAGCGCTGCGGGCGCGCGCGCAGACCGCCCTCGCGCCGTTCGCGGACTTCTGAGTCGCCGCGCGAAGAAGCTCAGCTGAACGTTGATGTTTCTTGGTAGCGTGCCGCGCGACCGCGGCGACCCCGAGGAGGCACATGCGGTTCTACGAGTACGAGGCGCGCGAGATCGTCAGGCGGGCCGGGATCCCGGTCACCGACTACGGCTTCACGCGCGAGCCGGCCGAGGCGGCGCAGATCGCGCAGCGCATCGGCGGGCCGGTCGTCGTCAAGTCCCAGGTGCTCAGCGGCGGGCGGATGAAGGCGGGCGGCATCCGGTTCGCGGACACGCCCGCCGAGGCCGAGCGCCACGCCGAGGAGGTGCTCGGGCTCGAGATCAACGGCCAGCGCCCGCGCGGGGTGCTGGTCGATCCGCGGGCGTCGGTCAAGCAGGAGTACTTCGCCAGCGTCTGCTGGGACGGCATCCGCAAGCGCCCCGTGATGCTGTTCAGCGACATGGGCGGCATCGACATCGAGGAGGTCGCCGAGACGCACCCGGACCACGTCGGGCGCGGGCACCTGTCGACGATCCTGCCGCTGTCGGACTTCCACGCCAAGGAGGTCGTCGCGTCGGTCGGCGTGAGCGGCTCACGCCTGAGCCGGCTCGTGCCGGTCCTGACATGCCTGGCGCGGCTGTTCCTCGAGCGCGACCTGACGCTGGCGGAGATCAACCCGCTCGGCGAGCTCGAGGACGGCTCGTTCGTCGCGCTCGACGCGCACATCGACATGGAGAACGAGGCCCGCGCCCGCCAGCGCGACGTGCTCGACGCGCTCGGGGTCGCCGACGAGGAGACGCGGCTCGCGCGCGAGCCCACCGCGTTCGAGCTCGCCGGGGAGGAGGTCGACGCCCAGGACCACCGCGGCGTGGCCGGCAACGTGACCGAGTTCGACGGCGACCTCGGGCTCGTCATCGGCGCCGGCGGCGGCTCGCTGACGCTGTTCGACGCGGTCCGCGCCCACGGCGGGCGGCCCGCGAACTACTGCGAGATCGGCGGCAACCCCAGCGTCGCCAAGGCGTGCGGGCTGGCGAAGCTCGTGCTCGAGAAGCCGGGAGTCGACAAGATCGCGGTGATGATGTCGATCGTGTCCAACACCCGCGTGGACATCGTCGCGCGGGGCGTCATCAAGGCGTGCCTCGAGCTCGGGATGGACCCGGCGGAGAAGATCGCCATCTTCCGCATCCCGGGCGCGTGGGAGGACGAGGGCTACAAGATCCTCGAGCACTACGGGGTCGAGTACGCCGACCGATCTGTTTCCATGCACGAGGCGGCGCGGCGCGCGGTGGAGAAGATCCAGGGGGTCGCGGCCTGATGTCGATCCTCATCGACGACACAACCACCTTCATCGTCCAGGGCATCACCGGCCGCGAGGCGGTGAACCTCACGCGCGAGTGCCTCGAGTACGGCCGCGGCGCGCGGATCGTCGGCGGCGTCACGCCCGGCCGCCGCGGGCGCGAGATCCACGGCGTGCCGGTGTTCGACACGGTCGAGCAGGCGGTCGCCCACCACGAGGCCCCGATCGACGGCAGCGTCGTGACGGTGCCTCCCGCGTTCTGCCGCGACGCCGTGTTCGAGGCGATCGAGAACAACGTCAAGCTGATCGTGGTCGTCACCGAGCGCATTCCGCGCCGCGACGTCGCGCAGATGGTGGAGCTGGCGGCGCTGCGCGGGGCGCGGATCGTGGGCCCGAACTGCCTGGGCATCATCGTCCCCGACATCGTGAAGATGGGTGGGATCGGCGGCCCTGCGCGCGATGCGGTCAAGGCCTACAGCCCCGGGCCGATCGGCGTCATCAGCCGCTCGGGCGGCATGACGACCGAGATGTCCTCGACGCTGACCGCGGCCGGCCTGGGCCAGTCGACCGCCGTCTCGATCGGCGGCGACGCGATCATCGGCACCACGTACGCCGAGCTCATGCCGCTGTTCGAGGCCGACGAGCAGACCGAGGGCATCGTCATCTACACCGAGCCGGGCGGGCGGATGGAGGCCGAGCTCGCGCGCTGGGTGACGGAGAACGAGTCGCGGCTGCCGATCGTCGCGTTCATGGCGGGACGGTTCATGGACGAGATGCCGGGCATGAGCTTCGGCCACGCCGGCACGATCGTCGAGGGCCGCGAGGACACCGCCGCGGAGAAGGTCTCGCGCCTGGCGGCCGCGGGGATCACGGTGGCCGAGGAGATCAGCGAGATCCCGCAGATCATGCGGGCCAAGCTCGGCGAGAGGAGCGCAGCGTGAGGACCGACGCGACGTTCATCGGCATCCAGGTCGACGACGGCGCCGCCGCCGATCCGGCGGTCGCCGCCATGCTGGCCGAGACGTGCCCGGTCGACATCTACGCCGACGCCGGCGGCCGCGTGGCGCTCGTCGAGCCCAACATCGACGAGTGCATCCTGTGCGACATGTGCATCGCGGTCGCGCCGCCCGGGACGGTGGCGGTGCACCGGCTCTACGACACGGCGGAGGCCCTGGCGTGAGCGCCGGGCCGGCCGGGACGGGCGCGCTCGCGGAGCGCCTGGGGATCGTCGGCAGCGGCACGATCGCGTGCGGACTGGCCGCGTGCGCCGCGCGTCACGGCTCGGTGACGCTGTGGGCGCGATCGGACGCGTCCGCCGCCCGCGCCGAGCGCTCGGTCGCGAAGGTGTGCGCGAAGTTCGAGGAGCAGCTGCCGCCCGACCGCGTGCGGATCGCGACCGACCTCGACGACGGCTTGGGCGACATGACGTTCGTGGTGGAGGCGATCGCCGAGCACCTCGACGCGAAGCGCTCGCTGTTCGGGCGCATCGCGGAGCGGCTCGATCCGACGGCGGTGCTCGGCACCACGACGTCGTCGCTGCCGGTGGCGGCGCTGGCCGAGGCCAGTGGCCGGCCGGAGCGGTTCGTCGGCTTCCACGTCTTCAACCCCGTCGCGCGGATGGAGCTGATCGAGCTCGCGTTCCCGGCGCAGGCGGCGCCCGAGACGCGCGAGCGGGCGCGCGCCCTGGCCGCGTCGCTCGACAAGCGCGCGGTCGAGGTCCCGGACTGCGCGGGCTTCGTCGTCAACCGGCTCCTGTTCCCCTTCCTGTTCGACGCGGTCCGCTTCGCGGAGGACCACGGGATGCAGCCCGCCGACGTGGACGCGTGCATGACGCTCGGCGCCGGCCACCCGATGGGTCCGCTGGCGCTGCTTGACTACGTCGGCCTCGACGTGGCGCAGGCGATCGGCGAGTCGCTCGGGGTCGAGGTGCCCGCGCGGCTGCGCGCGCTGGTGGCCGAGGGCGCGGTGGGCAAGAAGGCCGGGCGCGGCTTCTACACCTACGACTGAGGCGGGTGGCGCGCGGGCTGTCGAACCCGCTGCGCGACCGGGTCCAGGCGGTGATGTCCGCGTCCGAGACCGGGCTGCGCGGTCTGCGCCACGAGGTTGACGGCGGCGAGCGGCGGGATCGCGACGAGCGCCCACGAGAGCGCGTCGGGGTCCCAGCCGGAGTACGGGTCGCTGAACGCGCTCCAGTGCGGCAGCACATGGACGGCGACGAGCCCGGCGCCCACGGCCAGGCCGACCGCGGCGGCGTACGGCGCGGCGAGGCGGTGTGAGCGCGCGACGAGGGCGAGCATGAGCCCGAGCGCGATCCAGCCCGAGACGCCGGCCAGGTAGACCTCGAGCGCGAGGTCGCGGCCCTGGCGCGTGTGGTCCAGCGCGTGCGCGACGTCGGCGGCGGTGAGCAGAAGGGCGGCGCGACCGAGCGGGGTGCCGGTGAGCCCGCCCATCCGCTAGGACCGGGCCGCCTGCAGCACCTCTGGGTTGACCGGCGTCGGCGGCTGCTCACCCTTCAGGACCGCGATCGCGTTCTTGGCCGCGAGGCACGCCATGGCGGTGCGGGTCTCGATCGTGGCCGACCCGAGGTGGGGGAGGATCACGACGTTGTCCAGCTCGAGCAGCCCGGGATGCACCTCGGGCTCGTTCTCGAACACGTCGAGCCCGGCGCCCGCGATCTGCCCCGACTTCAGCGCCTCGGCCAGCGCGGCCTCGTCGACGATCGGGCCGCGCGCGGAGTTCACCAGGTAGGCCGTCTCCTTCATCGTGGCCAGTGCCTCGGCGTCGATGAGGTGTCGCGTGGAGCCCATCAGCGGCGCGTGGATGCTCACGACGTCCGCCGTGCGCAGCAGCTCGTCGAGCTCGACGCGGCGCGCGCCCAGCTCCCGCTCCACCGCCTCGTCGGCAGGCTGGGCGTCGAAGTACACGATCTCCATGCCGAACGCCTTGGCGCGGCGCGCCAGCGCCTGGCCGATCGCGCCCATGCCGACGACACCGAGCGTCTTGCCCTGCAGCCCCATGCCGAGCAGCATGAACATGTGCCACGACCACGGCTCGCGGTTGCGCAGCAGCCGCTCGCCCTCGCCGATCCGCCGCGTGGCGGCGAGGATCAGCGTCATCGCCAGGTCGGCCGTCGCGTCGGTCAGCACCCCCGGCGTGTTCGTGATCAGCACCCCGCGCTCGGTCGCGGCCGGCACGTCGATGTTGTCGAAGCCGACCGCGACGTTGCACACCGCCCGAAGCTGGTCGCCGGCGGCGTCGAGGAACGCGCCGTCGACGTTGTCGTGCAGGAGCGTCAGCGCGACGTCTGCGCCCTTCACCGCGTCGTGGAGCTCCTCCGTCTCGAGCGGGCGGTCGTCGGGCGACACCCACACGTCCCCGGCCTCGCGCAGGAGGTCGATGGCGGGCTCTGGGATGCGGCGCGTGACGACGATCTTCGGGGAGTCGGCCATGGGCGGGCAAGATACCCGCCGCGTCGCCGGGCGGGCGTGTCCGCGTCAGCCCCGCCGGCGGAGCGCCTCGGCGTCGAGGTCGATCCCGATGACCTCGTAGTGGTCGGCGTGGGCGTCCTTCTCGGCGAGGAGCTCGTCGTCGCCGGGATAGAACTTCGCCCGGCCCGGGTCCTCGCCGGCGAACGCCCGCACGGCGTCCATCGACTCCCAGAACGAGACGGTCGTCACCTCGATCAGTCCGTCGCGGTCGCGGCGCAGCACCAGCGCGCCCAGGTTGCCGGGCGTCGCGCGGTACTCGCGCACGCCGGTGTCGCCCTGGTGGCGCAGGTAGCGCTCCTCGTCGGCGGGGCGCACCGCGCCGCGCCACGTGCGCATGATCATGCGCCGTCCCCGCCGCCGTCGCGGACCGGCTCGTAGATCATGATCGCCACGCCGTCGCCGACGACCTTGGAGTCCGTCAGGCGCAGCGGCTTCTTGTCGTCCGTCGCGCCGAACAGGCGCTTGCCGGCGCCGAGCACGACCGGGAAGACCATCAGCCGCAGCTCGTCGACGAGGTCGTTGGCCAGCAGCGCCTGGGCGAGCTGCGCGCTGCCGTGCACGACGATGTCGCCGCCCGGGCCCTCGCGCAGCTTCGAGACCGCCGCCATGACGTCGGCGTCGAGCACGGTCGTGTTGGTCCAGCCCGGGTCGCGCAGCGTCGAGGAGACGACGTACTTGGGCATCGAGTTGAACTTGTCGGCGAACTCGCCGCTGCGGCTCGGCCACGCGTCGGCGAACCCCTCGTACGTCCTGCGCCCGAGGAGCAGCGCGTCGCTGCGCATCGTCTCGTCGAGCTTGAACCGCTCGCCCTCCTCGCCGCGGGAGAACTCGAAGCTCCATCCGCCGTACTTGAAGTCCTCGGCGCCACCGGGGTCCTCGATGACGCCGTCCAGGGACATGAACTCCGTCACGACGATGCGGGCCATCTGCCTCTCCTGTAATCGATGCGGCGTGGGACCTCTGAGAGGTACTATCTTCAAGCGGTCTCTTTGTCAAGCCCTCGCTTGAATATGCCCGTCGACGAGCTGAGCGCCACGTTCGCCGCCCTGGCCGACCCGACCCGCCGGGCGATCCTCGCGCGGCTGGCCGACGGCGGGGAGGCGACGGTGACCGAGCTGGCCGCCCCGTTCCCGATGACGGTCCAGGCGGTGTCCCAGCACCTGCGCGTCCTCGAGCGCGCGGGGCTGATCGAGCGCGGCCGCACGGCGCAGCTGCGCCCGTCGCGGCTGCGGGGCGCGCCGATGCGCGAGGCCGCCGAGTGGCTGGAGCGCTACCGCGGCTTCTGGGAGGCGAGCTTCGACTCGCTGGAGCAGCGGCTGGCGGCGCACAGCGATGAGTGAGCATCCGCTGCGCGACGAGGACCTGCCGCTCGGCTTCACGTTGACGCGGGTGTTCGACGCCCCGCGCGACCGCGTATGGCGCGAGTGGACGGAGCCCGAGCGATTCGCGGACTGGTTCGGCGGCCCGGAGGCCGAGGTGCCGCTGGACACCGTCGCGATGGACGTGCGCCCGGGCGGCGCGTGGCGCGCGACGATGTTCGCGGGCGCTGACCGGCGCGAGATCCGCTGGGTGGGCGAGTACCGCGAGGTCGCGGCGCCCGAGCGGCTGGTCCTCACGTTCTCCGACCGGCCGGAGGACGACGTGCACGAGCTCGTCACCGTCGAGCTCCGCGACCTCGGCGGCGGCCGCACGGAGATGGTCGTGCGCCAGCACGGCCACATGCGACCGTCGGACTACGAGCGCGCGAAGAGCGGCTGGGGCGTGTTCTTCGATCGCATGGCCGAGCGCCTGGCGCAGGCCTGACCGCGCGCTCGCCGAGGCGGCGTGGCCATCGCAGCGGGCGCCGGGGGTGTCCGGCGTCACGCGAGGCGGCGGTCACCCGCTGGCCCGCAGGCGCACGAGCTTCACGGCGAGCTCGAGCGACAGCAGGTCCTCCGCGCCCAGGTCGAGGCCCGAGAGCTTCTCGATCCGCTCGAGCCGCTGGCGCAGCGTGTTGGGGTGGATGAACAGCGCCCGGGCCGTCGTCGCGATGCTCCGGCGGTCGCGCAGGTACTGCTCGAGCGTCTCGACGAGCTGCGAGCGCCGGCGGCGGTCGTACTCCATGAGCCGCTCGACCGCATGGCGGTGGCGGTCGTCGGGCGCGTCGTCGAGCGGCAGCCGCACGAGGTACTTGTACGCGCCGAGGTCTCCGTAGGAGAGCGCGCCACCGCCGCGCACGAGCGCGCGCGCGATCTGTGCCGCGTCGGCCGCCTCGCGCAGCCCGTGATGGCCGTCGCTGACCCCGCGCCGCATCCCGCTCATGCCGATCAGCACGCGTTCGGCGGCGCCCAGCTCGTGCAGCGCGCGCTCGAGGGCCTCGCGCTCGGCGTCGTCCGCGCCGGGGCGCAGCGGGAGCAGCGCGCGCAGGCTCTCCCGCCCGGCGTCCACCACGGCGCCCGGTGCGAGGCGGCGCAGCCGAGCCTCGGCGCGCTCGGCGACCGCCGGCCATGGCCGCGGGTCGCCGTGGCCGCGCACGGGCTCGACATGCAGCAGCACGTGGCGGCGGCGCAGGTCGCAGCCGGCGGCGCGGGCGCGCGCCTCCGCCACGTCGATGGCGCCGGACGCCAGCGCGTCGAACAGGTCACGCACGATGTTCTCGGCCGTCAGGCGCTCGATGAGCTCGGCCTTGTCCAGCGCGACTGCGAGCTGGTGAGCGACGGCGCGCAGCAGCTCGTCAGCCTCGCGGCCGAACGGCGGGCTCGCGCGCGTGGCGGCCAGCACTCCGAGGTGCTCGTCGCCGGCGGCAACGGGGGCGACCAGGGTCGCGCGGTCGCGCTCGGACGCCGGCCCCGGCCGGCGCAGGACGTCGAGCAGAACCGCCGTGCCCTCGCCCGCCGGCCACGGCCCCTCCGCGCCGGCCGGGTCGGCCACCGCGGGCTCGAGGCGACCGGAGGCGCGGTCGAGCAGGTAGAGCCGGCACGCGTCGCAGCGCAGCAGGTCGCGGACGCCGGCGGTCACGACCGCGTACAGCTCCTCTCGCCCGCTGACCGCCGCGATCGCCTGGCTCAGGCTCGACAGCCGCGTGAGGGCCTCCACGCGGCGGCGCGTGTCCTCGTACAGGCGCGCGTTCTCGATCGCCCCGGCGACGAGCGACGCGGTGTGGACGAGGAAGGTCAGGACGCCCTCGTCGAACTCGCGCGGCGCCTCGGTGTGCAGCACGACCGTGCCCAGCGCCGGACCGGAGCGCGCCGGGATGGGCACCGCGACCATCGACTGGAAGCGCTCCTCCTCGATCTCGGGCACGTACTTCATCCGCGGGTCGGCCATCGCGTGCTCGCGGATGAACTCGGGCGTGCCGTTGCGGGCGACCCAGCCGGCGAGGCCCTCGTCGAGCCCGAAGTCCACGCGGCCGACGAGGTGCGCGTACACCTGGGAGGCGGCGCGCAGCCGCAGCCGCTCGCCGTCGCGCAGGTACACGAAGCACGCGTGGCAGTCGGTGGCCTCGGTGAGGAGGTCGACGACGCCCTCGAGCACGCGGTCGAGATCCGGGGACGAGGCGACGACGCCGATGACCGCGTACAGCGTCTCGCTCTGCAGCGCGACGCGGTCGACGGCGGGCGCCGACCCGCCGTCGCCCCCCGCGTGCTGGGGCGGCGCCGTCGTCGCCTGGGTGGTTCGCTCGGTCGCCATGGGCGCGTCCTGCGCCCATGCTAGCCCGCGCCGTCAGCGCCCCGGCGGGCTCTGCGTGACCGCCGCGACCTTGCCGGTGTTGGCGTCGACGCGCACCGTCGCCAGCCGGCGGAACGAGTCGCTGTCCTCGCCCGGGACCGACAGCGACACCGCCCAGTACGGGCGGGCGTTCAGCCCCTGGCGCACGAGCCGGACCTGCGTGCGGCGCGGCGTGAAGTCGACCCGGGCCTTCGCGCTCGCGATCGCCTGCTCCTTGGTGATGCGCACCTGCGCCTGCTGGCACGAGCGCGAGAC
>DATAAR010000160.1:0-10750 GCA_036259975.1 Solirubrobacteraceae bacterium
GGCGTCGGATGACAGCGCGGTCAGCACTCCGAGCGTGCACGCCAGGTGGAGGTCCTGCTCGACGAGCCCCCACTCCGCCTCGGTCATCGGGTCGTGGTCCGCCACCAGCGCCCGGTCGGCGAGGTCGACGGCCAGCGTCGCGTCGTGGGGCGTCGCAAGCGCCCGGCGCAGGATGCTCCGTGTCGCGATCGCGTAGAGCCACCCGGCGAACGACCCCTCCCAGCGATACGTGGCGATGCGCGCGCACGCCACGATCAGGACGTCCTGAACCGCATCCTCGACGTCCGCCGACCGCCCCAGCAGGCGGCGCGCATGCCGGAGCAGCATCGGCCGGACGCGCGCGCAGACCGCTTCGAGCGCGAGCGCGTCACCGCGCTGCGCGCGAGCGACGAGCCGGTCGATGTCAGCTTGCGGCGGCACGGGCACATGATGCACAGGCCAACGAAGGCGGTCAGACATCTCGTCCGGCCGGCACCGCCGGGTACACCGGCGCGATCGCCGGCTCGCCGTGGGCCATCAGCGTGGACTCCATGTCGATCAGCGCGAACATCGGCGCGCACGACTCCGACGTCATCGCTCGCTCGGCGGCCGCGTGGGCCTCCTCCAGCGTCCTCCACCAGATGACCTCGATCCAGCGGTCTCCCTCGGCATCGTGCGCGAGCTCGCGCGAGATGAAGCCCGGCTGTCGTCTGATCCAGTCCGACACGGCGTCGACCGTGCCCAGGAGCTGCTGGCGGGAGACCCCCGCGTTGAGCTTGAACACGACGAGCTCGAGGACCTTTCCTGCGGACGATGACACTGCTGGTCTCCTTTCGGTGATGGGTGTCACCCGGAGAAGAGGCGGCGGCCGGGGCGAGTGTGACTTCGTGGCCCGAGGCCGGCTCAGCCGTAGATCGCGATCGGCGTCCCGACCGGCAGCGTGCGCATGATCCACCGCAGCGCCGGCGCACGCGCGTGCAGGCAGCCCGCGGACGCCGCGCGGCCGATCGTCCGCGGCACGTTGGTCCCGGGCACGGCCATGCGCGCCATGCCGCGCCAGCCCGGCGGCGGGCTCGGCTGGTCGGTCGAGAGCGCGAGGATGCAGCAGCCGTAGGCCGCGCCGTACCGCGCTCCCTCGAGCTTGTCGGTGACCTGGAAGCGTCCGACCGGCGTGGGCGAGCGGTGCGCGCCGATGCCGACCCCCAGGGTCTTCACCACGATCGCGTCGCGCACGACGGCGAGCGTCCGCGCCGACAGGTCGGCCTCGAGGCGCCAGCGCGTCTGGCGCCGCGCGACGCGCCGGTCGATGCGCAGCCACGCGCGCCTGCCGCGCAGCTGGGCGGCGGAGACCTGCGCCCAGCTCCCGCGACGGCCGGCGTGGCGGGAACGCCGCCGCCAGGGCGGCTGTCACCACGATCCCGGGCAGGCGGACTCGGAGCCTCACGCGCGGGCAGTGTGCGCGGCGCGCTCGCGGGCTGTCAATCGCGCGCGGCATGCGGCCGGGCGCGGAACGCCGCGAGAAGGGCGTCGAGCTCCACCGCGCTCGGCCAGGCGTCGTCGTGGCCGAGCGTCGCCAGCGCGGCGACGACCTGCTCGAGCTGCTCGGCGAAGGCGACGCAGTCGCCGCACTCGGCGAGATGCGCCTCGACCCGGGCGCGCTGCCGCGCGGACAGCGTGCCCTCGAGGCGCTCGGTGACGAGCGCCGCGAGCTCCCGGCAGGTCATGGGTCGTCGCGTGCGCCGCCCGAACACCATGCACCGTCCGTCGGGCGACGCCGGCGTTACGCGCCTGTGTAACGCCGCGGCGTTGCCTGAGACCGTGCACCCGTGACCGAGGCGCCCGCAGCGCTCCCGCGCGACCTGCGCATCGTCGAGCTCGCCGCTCCGGGCGGCGCGCTCGTAGCCCGCTTCGCGGCCGGCGCGGGCATGGTCGGCTGCTCGCTGCGCCACCACGGCGAGGAGCTCCTCGGCCTCGGCGGAGGGCTCGACGCCTACCTCGGCGAGGGCGCCGTGTTCGGCCTGCCGCTGCTGCACCCGTGGGCGAACCGGCTCGCGGGCTGGAGCTACGCGGCGGCCGGCCGCGAGGTCGTGCTCGACCGCGGCTCGCCGCTGCTGCACGGCGAGGAGCACTGCCTGCCGATCCACGGGGCGCTGGCCGCCGGGTCGGACTGGAAGGTCACGCGCCACGAGGCGGCGGCTCTGCGCGCCGAGCTCGACTGGGGCGCGCATCCGGACCTCCTGACGGTCTTCCCGTTCGCGCACCGGCTGGCGCTCGACATCGCCGTCGAGGACGACGCCGTGCAGGTGCTCGCGACCGTGCGCGCCGGACCGGACGCGCCGGTCCCGCTCGCGTTCGGCTTCCATCCGTACCTGGCGCCGCCCGGCGCGCCGCGGGAGGCGTGGGAGGTGGAGCTGCCGGCGCGCACCGAGCTGTGCCTGGACGACCGCGGCCTCCCGGACGGCGCCGTCGTCGAGCGCCCGCGCGAACGGTTGACGCTAGGCACGCGGACGTTCGACGACCTGTTCGCGCTGCCGGTGGACGGCGCGCGGTTCTCTGTCTCGGGCGGCGGCCGGCGCGTCGCGGTCGAGTTCGGCCCGGGATACCCGTACGCCCAGGTCTTCGCCCCGGCCGAGCAGCCCGTCATCTGCTTCGAGCCGATGACCGCGCCGACGAACGCGCTGCGCAGCCACGACGGCCTGCGCCTGGTCCCGGCGGGCGCGGCTGCGACCGCGGCGTTCGCGCTGCGCGTGGAGCCGGCGTAACGCGCGGCCGGTCCGCGAGACCGAAGCGGCGTCACTCCCCGACCCGACGTTTCCCCGCCGCCGCCGGCGACGCGGCCTGACGTCAGAGGAGCCACCACCACATGACGACCGTCTCTCCCTCAAGCCGCGTCCCCGCCACCGGCGCGGGCGCCTTCGTGCCGATCGCCGACTACGGCCTGCTCGCCGACTGCAACTCGGCCGCGCTCGTCAGCCGGGACGGCTCGATCGACTGGCTCTGCCTGCCGCGCTACGACGCCGACGCGATCTTCGCGCGCATCCTCGACCCCGAGGGTGGCCACTGGTCGATCCGGCCGGTGGGGGAGTACCGCGCCGAGCGGCGCTACGTGCCGGGCACGCTCGTCCTCGAGACGACGTTCACGACCGCCGCCGGCGTCGTGCGAATCCGCGATGCGATGGCCTTCGCGCCCGGCCAGCGCGGCCACGACCTGGGCCACGACGCCCCGCACGAGGTGCTGCGCGGGGTCGAGGGCGTCTCGGGCTCGGTGGAGCTCGCGATGGAGCTCGTGCCGCGGCCCGAGTATGGGCTCGTCCGGCCGCTGATCCGGGTGGTCGAGGGCGGCGCGAAGACCTTCGGCGGCCCGAACCGCATCGAGGTCGCCGCCTCCGCGCCGCTCGAGATCCGCGACGCCGGGCTGCACGCGGCGTTCGCGGTCCGCGCCGGCCAGCGTCTCGGCTTCGCGATCGTGTGGGCGCCGCCGGAGCGTCGCGACCCGCCGCGGCCGACCGCGCCGGAGCAGGTCGCCGCCCGCGTCGACGACACCGTCGCGGCGTGGCGCTCGTGGGAGGACGAGCATGACGTCTACGCCGGCCCCCACCGCGACCTCGTCCGCCACAGCGCGAGGGTGCTGAAGGGGCTGACCTACCGGCCCACGGGCGCGATCGTCGCCGCCCCGACCACCTCGCTGCCAGAGACCGTCGGCGGCGAGCGCAACTGGGACTACCGCTTCTCGTGGATCCGCGACTCGAGCCTCACGCTGGAGGCGCTCTACATCGGCGCGTGCACCGACGAGGCGGAGGAGTTCGTCTCATTCATGACGAGCGCGGCCGGCGGCGGCGCGTCGCTGCAGATCATGTACGGCATCGGCGGTGAGCACGACCTGTCCGAGCGCGTGCTCGGGCACCTGCGTGGCTGGCGCGACTCGGCGCCGGTGCGCGTCGGCAACGGCGCCTGGGATCAAGTTCAGCTCGACGTGTACGGCGAGCTGCTCAACGCGCTGTACGTCTACCGCGAGCGGCTCGGCGAGCTGCATCCCGAGATCCAGGCGTTCGTCGCCGAGCTGGCCGACACCGCCGCGCGGCGCTGGACCGAGAAGGACTCCGGCATCTGGGAGATGCGCGGCGAGCCGCGCCACCACCTGTCGTCCAAGGTGCTGTGCTGGACCGCGCTCGACCGGGCGGTGAAGCTGGCGCCGGCGCTCGGCGAGCACGGCGCGAAGGCCGAGGAGTGGGCGCGCGAGCGCGACCGCATCCGCGACGCGATCCTCGACCGCGGCTGGAGCGAGCGCGCGCAGGCCTACGCGCAGTCCTTCGAGGGCGACGAGCTCGACGGCGCCGCGCTGCTCATGCCGATCTACGGGTTTCTGCCCGCCACCGATGAGCGCATGCGCTCGACGATCGAGGCGATCGCGCGCGACCTGACCGAGGACGGGCTCGTCCTGCGCTACCGCGCCGAGGAGGGCCTCAACGCCGACGGCCTCACCGGCGAGGAGGGGACGTTCGTGATCTGCTCGTTCTGGCTCGTCTCGTGCCTGGCGATGGCCGGCGAGGTCGAGCGCGCCGAGGCGCTGTTCGCTCGGCTCGCCGGCTACGCCAACGACCTGGGCCTGCTCGGCGAGGAGATCGACACCGCCAACGGCGAGCAGCTCGGCAACTTCCCGCAGGCCTACAGCCACATCGGCCTGATCACGGCCGCGTACGAGATCGACAAGGCGAAGGGGCTGGCATGAGCGCCTACGACGTCATCGTGATCGGCGCGGGGCCGGCCGGCGAGCATTGCGCCGGCGCACTGGCCGACGGCGGGCTGCGGGTCGCGCTCGTCGAGCGCGAGCTCGTCGGGGGCGAGTGCTCGTACTGGGCCTGCATCCCGTCCAAGACGCTGCTGCGCCCGGGCGAGGCCCTGCAGGGGGCGCGCGACGCGCCCGGCGCAGCCGAGGCCGTCGACGGGCGCGGGGTCGATCCCGGCGCCGCCTTCGCCTGGCGCGACTTCATGGTCTCCTCCTACGACGACGCGGGGCAGCTCTCGTGGCTGGAGTCCAAGGGCATCGACCTGCTGCGCGGCGCCGGCCGCCTCGACGGGCCCGGCCGCGTCGTCGTCGGCAACGCCCTGCACACGTGCGAGCACGTCGTGCTGGCGACCGGCTCGGATCCGCTGATCCCGCCGGTCCCGGGGCTGCGCGAGCTCGACGGCGTGTGGACCAACCGCGAGGCGACCGCGATGACGGACATCCCTCGGCGGCTGCTCGTCCTCGGCGGCGGGCCGGTCGGCCTGGAGATGGCGCAGGCGGTCGCGCGCATGGGCGGCGCCGTCGCGCTCGTCGAGGGCATGGGCCACGTCCTCCCGCGCGAGCCCGCGCCGCTGGGCGAGGCGCTCGCCGACGCGCTGCGCGCCGATGGCGTGGAGCTGCGCCTCGGCGAGCACGCCAACGCCGCCCGCTTCCAGGACGGCGAGTACGTGCTCGCGTTCGGCGACGGCAGCGAGCTGCGCGGCGACCGGCTGCTCGTGGCGACCGGCCGCCGCCCGCGCGTCGATGCCCTCGGCCTCGAGACAGTCGGCATCGAGCCCGGGCGCGGCGGCGGGATCCCGGTCGACGCATGGATGCGCGCTGCCGATCGGGTGTGGGCGATCGGCGACGTGACGGGGGTCTGGCCGCTGACCTACGTGGGCAAGTACCAGGGCCGCGTCGCGGCGGCGAACATCCTCGGGGGCGACCGGGAGGCGAGCTACGACGCGGTGCCGCGGGTGGTGTTCACCGATCCGCAGGCCGCCGCCGTGGGCGAGCCCGACGGCGCGCTGACCGCGACCGTGTCGCTGGCGGAGGTGGCGCGCACCGCCACGTACACGCGTGCGTACGCGGAGCGCCCCGGCTTCCTCACGCTCGTCTCCGACGGCGACGTGCTGACCGGCGCGTACGCGATCGGCCCCGAGGCTGGTGAATGGCTCCAGCAGGCCACCGTCGCGATCCGCGCGCGCGTGCCGCTGACGGTGTTGCGCGACGTGATCCAGCCGTTCCCGACCTTCTCGGAGGTCTTCCTCCACGCGCTGACGGAGCTCGAGGCGCGCGTTCCGGCTGCGGCGTAGCGCCATGTCCGCCGCTACCGAATCCGTGTTCGCGGTCCACGACGAGGCGTTCCTCGACGTGATCGGCCCTGCGCCACGCCTCGTGCGAGTCGTCGACACCGACGCGCACGAGGGCCCGGTCTACGTCGCCGGCGAGGACGCCCTGTACTTCACGACCGTGCCGCGACCCGGCCCCGCCGGCCCTCGGGTCGAGATCCGGCGCCTGGCGCTCGACGGCACGCGCTTCCCGCTCGAGTCGGGGCGCCTGACGACGGTGCGGGCGGACGCGAACGCCGCGAACGGCATGACGCTCGCCCCGGACGGGCGGCTGCTCGTCTGCGAGCAGGGCTCGCACGCGACTCCGGCGGCGATCACGCTCGTCGACCGCGCGAGCGGGCGGACGGAGACGCTCGTCGACGGCTGGCGCGGGCTGCCGCTGAACTCGCCCAACGACGTCGTGGTGAAGCGCGACGGGACAGTGTGGTTCACCGACCCGAGCTACGGCCACCTGCAGGGCTTCCGGCCCGCGCCGCGGCTCGGCGACCGCGTGTACCGCCACGATCCGCGCGACGGCGACCTTGCGGTCGCCGCCGAGGGGTTCGACAAGCCGAACGGCCTGGCGTTCTCGCCCGACGAGCGCACGCTGTACGTCGGCGACAGCGGCGCGATCCATGCCCCCGGGGACTACGACCCGGATCGCCGGCGCGGACTCGTAGCGTTCGACGTGATCGACGGCCGGCAGCTCGCCCGCCGGCGGCCGTTCGGCGGACGGGTGCCCGGCTTTCCGGATGGCATCAAGGTCGACGCCGCCGGCCGCGTGTACGTGTCGTGCGACCGGGGCGTGCAAGTCCTCGATCCCGCCGGCGCGCTGGTCGGCGAGATCGCCGTCCCCGGCGGCGCCGTGAACTTCACCTTCGGCGGCCCGGAGCGCAACGTCCTGCTCATCACGGCGGACGACGCGATCTGGGCTGCCTGCCTCAACGCAACTGGACCCCAACCGTGAGGAGCCTCGCCATGGCCATCGTCAGGACCCGCCGGATCATCGACAACGACGGCGCCGCGGCCGCGCTCGCGGCGGCCGAGCGGAAGGCGCAGGAGCTGGGCGCGCGCGTCGTGCTCGCGGTCGTGGACCCGTGGGGCGAGGTCGTCGAGCTGCGCCGGACGCCGGGCGCGCAGATCGCGAGCTCGCGCGTCGCGGTCGACAAGGCGCGCACCGCCGCGATCTTCGTCCGCCCGAGCCGCGAGATGGAGGAGCAGGTCACGAACGGCCGCATCGGCGCGCTGGCGTTGCACGGGGCGTCGTGCCTGATCGGCGGGATCCCGCTGAAGGCCGGCGACGAGGTGATCGGCGCGATCGGCACGAGCGGCGAGACGCCCGATGAGGATGAGGCAATCTCGATCGCGGGCGCCGCCGACGAGCTGTCCTTCACGGAGGTCCCGGCGCTGACGTACGAGGGGGCGAGGCTCGCGGCCGAGGCGGCCGGGGCCGAGGCGGCGCGGCGCGGCGTCGCGCCGGTGATCTCGGCCGTGGACGCGGGCGGCGCGCTGATGTACCTCGTCCGCCCCGACCATGCCCAGGTCGCCAGCGTCGACGTCACGACCGACAAGGCGCGCACCGCGGCGATCTACCGCCGGCCGAGCAAGGACTTCGAAGCGCAGGCGTCCGGCGGGCGGCCGTCGGCGCTGCACCTCGCGCGCGCGGTGCCGCTGCAGGGCGGCATCCCGATCGAGCACGACGGCGAGGTGATCGGCGCGATCGGCGTCAGCGGCGCCACCTCCGCCGACGAGGACAACGAGCTCGCGCGGATCGGCGCCGCGGCGGTCGCCGGCGCGCTGAGCGGCGGCGCCGGCAACGGCCACCGCGACGCGGCGTTCTTCCCGGCCGCCGCCGTGGCCGAGCGGTTCGCCGAGGGCGGCCTGCTGCTCGACACGGCCGGCTACAAGATCGACGCCGGCCGCCGCGAGGCCCCCGGCGAGGTCGAGTACCACGAGCACACGGTCGACGTGATGCACGTTCTCGAGGGCGCGGCGACCGTCGTCCTCGGCGGCGAGATGCGCGACGTGCGCGAGGTCGGCCCGGGCGAGCTGCGCGCCGCCGCGGTCGACGGCGGCGAGCGGCGCGACCTGCGCCCGGGCGACGTGCTCGCGGTGCCCAACGGCGTGCCGCACCAGTTCGTCGACGTCTCCGAGCCGTTCCTGTACTTCGTCGTGAAGGTGGCCGCGTGATGGCCGCCACCAAGGTCGCGGCACGCGTGGACCCGGCGGCGCCGGTTCCCGGACCCCCGGAGGTGCTGCCCGGGCGCCCCGACGCGATCGTCGACCTGCAGACGGATGAGGGTGCCGCACTCGTGCGCGGCCGTTGGCGCTACAGCGACGCGCAGGTCCGCGAGGTCGACTTCGTCGCGCTGGCCGGGCCGGACGCCGACGACCCGCTCGGGCCCGGCACGGTCCCTACCCGCACCTACGACGTCGTCCCCCACGCCGAGGCCGTGGACTTCGACGACGGCGGGTGGGAGACGCTCGCGCCGGCCGACACGATGCGCCGCCTCGGAAACGGGCGGGTGTGCTTCAACTGGTATCGCATCGACGTCACGATCCCGGACCGCGTCGGCGGCCTCCATCCCGCCGGCTCCACGGTCGTCTTCGAGGTCGTCGTCGACGACTACGCCGAGGTCTGGGTCGATGGCGAGCTGCCGCTCGCGATCGGTGCGAGCGGCGGCCAGGTCGTCAGCGGCTTCAACGCGCCCAACCGCGTGGTGCTCACCCGCGACGCGCGTCCCGGCGAGCGCTTCACGATCGCGGTGTTCGGGATCAACGGCCCGATCTCGGCCTCGCCGCGCAACTACATCTGGATGCGCAGCGCGACGCTCGACTTCTACGCGCCCGGGCGCTCGGCTGCGTTGGCGCCGGTCGACCTGCACGTCGAGCGGAGCGACCCGCGGTTGGACGCAGTCGTGCCGGCCGACGCTCGCGCCGAGCGGGTGGCGGGCGGCTTCGAGTTCACGGAGGGCCCCGTCTGGGCGGGGGCGGCCGGGCTCCTGATCAGCTCCCCGAACACGAACGCGATCTATCGCCTCGAGCCGGAGGCCGGGCGCGTGGCCGTGTTCCGCCCCAAGAGCGGCTACGCCGACGTCGACGTGGGCCGCTATCACCAGCCGGGCTCCAACGGCCTGACGTTCGATCCAGAGGGCCGGCTGACGATCTGCCAGCACGGCAACCGCCGCGTGATCCGCGTCAACCCCCACGGCGACACGACCGTGCTGGCCGACCGCTACGACGGCCGGCGGCTGAACAGCCCGAACGACCTCGTGTACCGCTCGGACGGCACGCTGTACTTCACCGACCCGCCGTTCGGCCTGCCCGACGTCTTCGACGACCCCGACCGGGAGCTGCTGTTCAGCGGCGTCTTCCGCGCCCGCGACGGCGAGGTCACGCTCGTGACCGACGAGCTGGCCGGCCCGAACGGGATCGCCTTGTCGCCCGACGAGCGCTACCTCTACGTCGGAAATTGGGATCCCGCGGCGAAGGTCGTCATGCGCTACGAGATCGACGCCGACGGCCGGCCGGCCGGCGCCGGCGAGGTGCTCCACGACATGACCGCCGCGCCCGGCGAAGACGCCATCGACGGCATCAAGGTCGACCGCGCCGGCAACCTCTACGTCTGCGGCCCCGGCGGCATCTGGATCCTGTCGTCCGAGGGCGAGAAGCTCGGGCTGCTCCGGCTGCCGGAGGACGCGCACAACCTCGCCTGGGGCGACCCCGACGCCCGCGGCCTGTACGTCACCGCGCTGTCGAGCGTCTACCGGATCCGCCTCGGCATCCCCGGCGTGCGTCCGCTCTGACCCTTCGAACCGAGAGAGAGCCAGCCATGAGCAAGAACCTCGAGCCGGGCACGACGATCCCCGACTTCGAGCTCCCCGACGAGAACGGTGCCCTGCACCGCCTGTCGGAGCTGCAGGGCGACAACGTCATGGTCCTGCACCTCAGTCGCGGGGAGCACTGCCCGCGCGAGCGCCAGCACCACCGGGAGCTGCTGAAGTTCCACGAATGGTGCGCGGTCGCGTTCACCGAGCTCGTCAGTGTCCTCCCCAACGACCTGCACGACGTCTACAAGCTCAAGATCTCCACCGGCGCGAACTGGACGTTCCTTGCCGACACTGAGCTCGAGCTGCAGCAGCACTTCGACATCAACGAGTACACCGACACGCACCACGACCACGCGGGCGTGCCGCACACGCTGGTCGTGTCGCCGGGTCTCAAGATCGAGAAGGTCTACGTCGGCTACTGGTTCTGGGGCCGCCCGTCGATCCACCAGCTGTGGGCCGACCTCCAGGAGGTCCACATGCGGATCAAGGCGGACTTCGACCCGACCACGCCCGAGGCGCGCGCCGCGTGGGAGGCCGAGCGCGCCGCGGCCGCGGCCTGACCGCTCACCCGCTCGAAGCCCCGCCCTTCGCAAATGCGCCGTGGCGACGTTCGCGTCGCCGCGGCGTTCTCTTGCACGCGGTCGGGGTGCGGGCGCCTGGGGCGGAGCGCGGGGCGCGCGAGCAGCCGAACGCGCGCCGCGGCGGCCGCGGCCGGGCGTCGAAGGAGGGGCGGCCCCGGGTCGCGGAGCGGCGCACGACCCCTCAGCGACTGACGAACGGACCGCATGCGGGGCCGAACGTCGGTCGCGTGGCGCCCGGCGTGCGTGGCAACGCCGGGCGCTCCC
>DATAAR010000161.1:0-35034 GCA_036259975.1 Solirubrobacteraceae bacterium
GATCGCCGCAGGGGCAAAGCCACGGCGCGATGCGATCACCGGTCGCGACGCGCTGACCCCCGGTGAGCTCCGTGTCGCGAGGCTCGCCGCCGAAGGGCTCACCAATCGCGAGATCGCGCAGGCGCTGTTCATCACCACCAAGACCGCCAAGGGCCACCTCAGCCGCGTCTACCACAAGCTCGGGATCACCCGCCGCGGCGAACTGCCAGACGCGCTCACCGGCCCTGTCGACGACACTCGCAAGGCCTCCAGCGCAACCGCGACCATTTCCTGAGACCTCGCTCTTCGAAAGACAGGACCAGACCGGCCCGCGCGCCACGCGCCCGGGCCGCGCGAGACTCACCACATGGAGATCACCGACCCCACCCGCCGCGTGATCCTTGACGCCGCGATCGATCGCTCCGTGATCCGCGGCACGCTCACCGCCCCCACCGGCGAGCGGCGCGACTTTCACGGCTGGCTCGAGCTCAGCAGCGCGCTCGAGGCGATGCTCGACCCCGATGCGGCGCGGCGAGCTCGTGGGCGGGAGTCGACCCCGCGGTCGGAGCCGCGAGGAACGGTGCCGACGCCGCGTGCCAGGAACGGGAACGAAGGCCGGCAGGAGCGATGACAACTCGTGGCCTGAATAGCCCGCTGGCAGGAGCATGTCTAACGCTGCAGGGGAGTCCGCCGGTCGAGGAGGAGTACCAATGATCCGCAGCCCGTTTCCCGACGTCGAGATTCCCGACACGCCGCTCACCGACTTTGTGCTCGCGCGCGCTGGACACCTGGGCGATAAGCCGGCGTTGATCGACGCGCCCAGCGGCCGGACGATCAGCTATGCGCAGTTGCTGGAGTCCGTGCGCGCCGTCGCCGCGGGCCTGGCCGCGCGGGGCTTTGGCAAGGGCGACGTCTTCGCGCACTACGCCCCCAACCTGCCCGAGTACGCGGTCGCGTTCCACGCGGTCGCGACCCTCGGGGGCGTGAACACGACCGCCAACCCGCTGCTGACGGCGGAGGAGCTGGCAGGCCAGTTGCGCGACTGCGGCGCACGTCTGCTAGTGACCGTGCCCGAGCAGGTGGAGCAGGCGAGGGCGGCGGCGCAGGCGGCCGGCGTGCAGGAGATCTTCGTCTATGGCGAGGCCGACGGCGCGACGCCGTTCGGCTCGCTGCGGGAGGCGGCCGGCGAGCCGCCGGAGGTCGCGATCGATCCCGCCGAGGATGTCGTCGCGCTGCCGTACTCGAGCGGCACCACCGGTTTGCCGAAGGGCGTCATGCTCACGCACCGCAACATCGTCGCGAACTTGTGCCAGATCGCGCCGGGGCTCTCCACCAACGAGGCCGAGCGCGTGATCGCCGCCCTGCCGTTCTTCCACATCTTTGGGCTCGTGTCGATCATGAACGCGCCGCTGCGGCGCGGCGCCACCGTTGTGACGATGCCGCGCTTCGAGATGGCCGAGTTCTTGCGTGCGATCCAGGACTACCGGATCACGCGCGCGTACGTCGTCGCGCCGATTGTGATCGCCCTGGTCCAGTCCCCGCTGGTCGACGAGTTCGACCTCTCGAGCCTGGAGTACACGCTTTCGGGCGCCACGCCCCTTTCCGCGGAGCTCGAGGTCGCCTGCGGGAAGCGGCTCGGCTGCCGGATGTGCCAGGGCTACGGCCTAACGGAGACCAGCCCGACCACTCATTACGTGCCCGACGAGCTCACCGGGGAGATGCCCGGCTCGATCGGACCCGCGGTACCGAACACGGAGAGTCGCATCGTCGACGTCGTGACCGGCGAGGACGTCCCGGATGGCGAGCGCGGCGAGCTGTTGATTCGCGGGCCGCAGGTCATGAAGGGCTACCTCAACCAGCCCGAGGCGACGGTGCGCGCGATCGACGCCAACGGCTGGCTGCGTACCGGCGACGTCGCCTGCGTCGACGAGCACGGCGCGCTGCGGATCGTCGACCGCGTCAAGGAACTGATCAAGTACAAGGGCTACCAGGTCGCGCCAGCGGAGCTGGAGGCGCTGCTGTTTACGCATCCCGCGATCGCCGACGCGGCCGTGATCGGGATCCCCGACGAGCAGGCCGGCGAGATTCCGAAGGCGTTCATCGTGCCCAGCGCGCCGCTCACCCCCGAGGACGTGATCGGATTCGTCGCCGAGCGCGCGGCGCCCTACAAGAAGGTGCGCGCCGTCGAGATGATCGACGAGATCCCGAGGGCGCCCTCGGGCAAGATCCTGCGCCGCGTCCTGATCGAGCGCGAGCGCGCGGCCGCGCCTACCGGCTAGCGACCTCGCTCTAAAGCAGCGACGCGCACGGCGGCTTGCAACCACGGCTCATGCGACACTGACCGCCGCCGCGACACCGGCGCAGTGCCGGCGCCACGCCACGACGTAAAGACGCCGTGCATGGCGCTATCGCAATGAGGCAGGAAGCAAGCGGCGAGGCCCAGGCTGGCCGAGGCGCCCGCAATGGACGGAACGCGGGAGCATCGCGCGGACGTCGATGCACGCCTGTTTGGGAAGTCGAAGCAGCAGCCGGCGCTCCAGGCGGACTTCCCCGTGACGCGACCTGACCACCCCGATTTCCTCCTGGCTCGTGATGCCGCCCCTCGACGCGCCGCGTCTGCAGCGAACGCCGAAGCACCTCGGGACGGATGCCGGCAGCAACATGACGTCGCCTGGATTGATTGCGTCATGCCGAATCCCGGCCGCCGCGGCTGCCGCTGACCGACAGGCGCTTCGGTAGCGGGACGCTCTCCCTCCGTCGGCAACCGGAGGGGGATGTTCATGAGCGATCCATTGCGGGTCCAGATGTCCGGGCCGCTGTCGATCTTCGCGGCCGGCTTTCTCGAGGAGCTGCTCGGACGCGGGTACCGGCCCGGAACCGCTGCCAAGCAATTGCAGCTGATGGCGCACCTGAGCCGGTGGATGGCGGCGCACGATCTCGAACTGGACGACCTGCGCACCGTCGAGATCGAGCGGTTCGTTCAGGAGCGCGCGACGAGATGGGCCCAGCTCGCGTCGACCCGGGCCCTGGTCCCGCTGCTGGGTCATCTGCGCGGACTCGGCGTGGTGCCGCCGGCCGGGTCGCGCGAAGCGCCCACGCCGGCCGGCGCGCTGGTGGAGCGCTACGCCGAGTACCTGCTGGTCGGGCGGGGGCTGGCGGCCGAGACGGTCCGCGGCTACTGCAACACGGCGCGAGCGTTCCTTGCGGATCGCGAGCGGATCGCCGGCGATCTGGCGCTTGGCGCGCTGGACGTGGTGGCGGTCAACGACTACCTGCTGGGGCGGTCGCGGCGCGGGAGCATCGCGTCGAGCAAGGCGGTGGTCACCGCGTTGCGGTCGCTGTTGCGCTTCCTGTACTTGGAGGGGCTGATCGATCGCGACCTCGCGGTCGCCGTCGCGTCGGTGGCCAACTGGCGGCTGGCGTCGCTGGTCAGGGCGCTCGACGCCGACTCCGTTGCGCGCCTGCTTGGCAGCTGCGATCGAGGCACCGCGGTCGGCAGGCGCGACTTCGCGATCCTGCTTCTGCTGTCGCGGCTGGGGCTGCGGATCGGCGAGGTCGCCGTGCTGCGACTGGATGACTTCTACTGGCGCGCGGGCGAGCTCGTCGTCTGTGGCAAGGGCAGCCGGCAGGAGCGGCTGCCGCTGCCCGTCGACGTCGGCGAGGCCGTCGCCGCGTGGCTCCAACACGGGCGCCCGGAATGTCGGAGCCGGTTCGTGTTCACGCGCGCGCGAGCGCCGCATGACGGCCTTCACGCCAGCGCGCTCACCAGCGTGGTGCACCGCGCCTGCAGCCGGGCGGGGCTGCCGCGCGTCGGGGCGCACCGGCTGCGGCACACGGCGGCCACCGAGATGCTGCGCGCGGGCAGCAGCCTGCGCGACGTCGGGCAGGTGCTGCGCCATCGCAGCAGTGAGATCACCTCGATCTACGCCAAGGTCGAGCACCGCGCGCTCAGCGCGGTCGTCCGGCCGTGGCCCGAAGCGGCGGCATGACCCCGCTCGAGCAGCAGATCGACGACTACATGGCGATCCGCCGGAGCCTCGGCTTCAGGCTCACCAGCGAGCACCGGCTGCTCGGCGACTTCGCCGCGTTCATGCACGCCGCCGGCGCCTCGACGGTCACGATCGACCTGGCGCTGCGGTGGGCCACGACGCCAACTGGGGTCGGCCACGCCTATCTGGCGCAGCGGATGCGCGCGGTGCGCGGCTTTGCGCGCTACCTGCACGGGATCGATCCGGCGACCGAGATCCCGCCGCTCGAGCTGCTGCCCGCACGCCGGCACCGCCCGACGCCGCACATCTACAGCGAGGCCGAGATCGGTGCGCTGATGGCCGCCGCGCGGACGCTGCGGCCGGCGCTGCGCGCCGCCACGATCGAGACCTTGATCGGCCTTTTGGCCTGCACCGGCTTGCGGGTCGGCGAAGCGTTCACACTCGACCGCGCCGACATCGACCCCGACAACCGGTTGCTGCGGATCCGTGACTCGAAGTTCGGCAAGTCGCGCGAGGTCCTCATCCACGACAGCACGCTGGCCGCGCTGAACGCCTATCTGGAGCGCCGCGACCGACTCCGCCCTGGCGGGGATCGCGTCTGCGTGTTCGTCTCAAGCCGGGGAACGCGGCTGAACCACAACGCCACGCAGCGGGCCTTCGACCAGGTCCGCCGGGCGGCGGGCGTCACCGGCTCATCGCCGGGCCGCTGGCCGCGGGCGCATGACCTGCGCCACACCTTCGCGGTCAACACGCTGCTCGGCTGGTATCGCAACGGCGACGACGTCGCCGCCAAGCTGCCGTTGTTGTCCACCTACCTCGGGCACGTCGACCCCGCCGCCACCTACTGGTATCTGTCAGCGGCGCCCGAGCTGCTCGGCCTGGCCGCCCACCGCCTCGAGCGCCACAGCGAAACTCGCGCGGCGCGCGATGTCGTGTTCCTCCCCACCGGCGGGCGCGCCCGTCGACAGCGCGCCGCACGCACACGGCGGGCGGCGCGATGACCGCGCTGGCCCCCACCATGCAGGCGTTCTTCACCGAGCGGCTGATCGGCCAGCGCCAGGCCAGCCCGCACACGATCGCCGCCTACCGCGACACCTTCCGGCTGCTGCTCGGCTTCGCCCAGCAGCGAACCGGCATCACGCCGCACGCACTGGACATCGAGGACCTCGACGTCGAGACGGTCGCCGCGTTCCTGGATCACCTCGAGCGCGACCGCGGCAACACCCCCCGCACCCGCAACGCCCGGCTAGCCGCGATCCGCTCGCTCTACCACTACGCGACACTCCGCCACCCCGAGCACGCCGCCACGATCGCGCGCGTGCTCACCATTCCGACCAAGCGCCACGACCGCGCGATCGTCACCTACCTCAACCAGCAGGAGACCGCCGCTCTGCTCGCCGCGCCCGACCAAACGCGCTGGATCGGCCGCCGCGATCACGCCCTGATGACCCTCACCATCCAGACCGGGCTACGCGTCTCCGAGCTGACCGCGCTGCGCTGCCAAGACGCGCACCTGACGCGAGCGCCGCACATCCAGGCCACCGGCAAGGGCCGCAAACAGCGCATCACGCCGCTGACCGCGCACACCGCCGACGTCCTACGCCGCTGGACCAAAGAGCGCGCCGGCCACCCAGACCAGCCGCTGTTTCCCACCAGCCACGGACGCGCACTTAGCCGCGACGCCATCGCCCTGCTCGTCGCCAGGCACGCCACGACCGCCGCCGCGAGGTGCCCGACGCTGGCGACCAAGACGGTCTCACCGCACGTGCTGCGCCACACCGCCGCGATGAACCTCCTGAACGCCGGCGTCGACACCAGCGTCATCGCGCTCTGGCTCGGCCACGAGTCCACCGACGCCACCCAGATCTACCTGCACGCCGACATGGCCATCAAGGAACGCGCCCTCGCCCGCACGACCCCGGTCGACGTCAAGCCCGGCCGCTACCGCCCCGCCGACGCGCTGCTCGCCTTCCTCGAGCGACTCTGATTATGCCGAGCACCCACCCGCCTCAACGGCCCCGCGACTGGAAAGCCACGGTCATGTCGGCATAACGCGCGCATCCGCATAACGCGACGAACGCGGCGGGGTTCGTCCGCGTACACCGCACCTCGGTCGCCTCCTCCGCGCGCTGGGACAGCGCCAGCCGCGTCGGCCCGTGGAGCACCACGTCCACACGGGTCTGCTTGAGCACCGCGACGCTGACGGCGACGCCATCGGCGCCGCGATCGACGTGGACATGCCGGCGCGCGGAGACGCTGCGGCGCCTCGCCCGGACGGTCGCGACGCCTCCCACGTAACGCGGATCTCGGTGCCCGCCCCGTAGGGGACGCGCAGGCCCTCCTCGCCGAGCAGGTGCGGGAAGACCTTCATGCTCGCGAGCAGGCCGCATCCAGATGAGCCCCCAGGCGCTGAGCACCACGGCGACGAGCCGGATCACGTCCCATGGGACGCCCAGAGGCACAGGGTGCGCCAGATCCCGATCTCGGTGGTGACGAGCCACCGGACGAGCGAGACCGCCGCTCTCGGCACGCCCATCGTTCACCGCCTCCCTCCGCGCGCCGCGTCGAGCGCATCGCGGAGGCGCCCCAGCACGTGGTCGAGCCCCTCGACGAACGCCGCGAACTGGCGGTCGGACATGTCCCGAGCAGCAGAGCGGCGCGCGCCTCGTGGTCCCTGTCCATCGGGTCCGCGATCCGCGCCCCGTGCGGCGTCAGCGTGACGAGGGTCGCGCGACGGTCCGCCGGATGCGGCTCGCGCGAGACGAAGCCGCTCTCGACGAGGCCGTCCACAAGCCCGGTGATGTTCCGCGGCGTGACGTTCAGCGCGTCGGCGAGGACGCGCTGCGTGGCGCGGCCGTGGCGATGCAGCCGCCACACGACCTCCGCCCGCGGCACCGTCAGGCCCTCACGGGCGAGGCTCTGCGTCGCATCCTCGTTGAGGACGACGGCCAACGCGAGGACCCGGTCGAGCCCGTCGGTGGCACACTCACGAACAACGCGGCGGTGGCGCTGCTCCCGGACTGCCGCATCGCGGAGGAGGGGCGCGGCGCCGTGGCCGTCACCTCGGTGCGCAGGGCGGTGATGCGGCCTCTGGTACCTATGCGACGCCGAAGGCGCATTACCCCTTGGCGACGGCACGAACGCCCGGGCGTCGGCACCCTCTGCCCTCGACGCGCAGTCCCCGAGCGCCTCGCCTGGGAGACGTCCGAGCGGGTCGGGGCTGCTCCGCGAGAACCTCCGAGCCGAGGACGGAGCGGCGGCTAGTGGCCGGTCGACGAGAAGTGCATGTAGTCCTTCGTGTTGCCGGCCCACGCGCCGCCCCACCCCCACCCGATCGACCGGAACGCCGCGATCACCCGGCGGGTCACCATCCCGCGGCGATGGATCGACCGGTCCCGGTAGCGCCTCGCCGCGGGATCCCGGCTCTGCCCGCAGCCGACATAGGGGTTCTCGACCGGATTCAGGTCGACCGCCAGCCCGTAGGCGTGCATCGACCACGAGCCGGTGCCGCGGCCTCCCGTGCAGGGCGACGGCACGGCCTGCCGGCACTCGAACGAGCCGCTGACGTCGCCGTCGCGCGGGCGGTCCCGCCGGGGCCCGTACGCGTCGTCGAGGCGCATGTGGCGGATCGGGAAGTGGAGGTGGTAGAGCTGGCGGAAGACCCGCGCCAGCGGCGCCGCGGCGGCCCGGTTGACGACGAGCTGGCCGGTCTGCGTTCGGCCGCGGAAGTCCCGGTGCGAGACCGTGAGCAGCCGCAGCCCCGACAGCGGCACGGGGCAGCCCTGATGCCAGAAGCCGCCGGCCCGCAGCTGCGCCTGAACCGGCCGCGGGAGCGGCTCGATCGACGACTGGAACGACGGCGCGAGCGCGACCACCACCGCCGGCAGTGCAAAGGCGCTGAGCACGACGCCTGCACTCTACGGACTCGCCGTTGGTGCAGTGGTGCGGGTGCCGCCCGCCCCGTACCATCGCCGCAGCGTGGCGCTCGCACCGACCTGCCGGAAAACAGACGTGAGGGTGCGCCGCGCCCCGTCGCCGCGCCATGGTGCGATGGCGTGGCGATGAGCAACGCGGAAGCCGCCCCCGTGGGGGTCGGATCGAGGGCCTCGCCGGAGGCCGAGCGCCGACCGCGACGGCTCGCCACGTCCGCGGCGATGACGTACGCGATGAACATCGGCGTCGCGGTGGCATCGCTCGTCAACGTGCTCATCACGGCGCGCTATCTGGGGCCGGTGGGTCGGGGCCAGGTCGCGTTCGTGATGTCGATCGCCGTGGTGACATCGACGCTGGCCGGCCTCAGCATCGAGCAGTCGAACGTGAACATGGGAAGCGTCCAGCCCGGCGCCCGCCGGGCGCTGGCGACCAACTCCCTGGCCTTCGCCGGCGTCTTCGGCGTCGCCGCCGGCGGCCTCGCGCTCCTGCTCTCGTACGTCGCTCCCGCCAGCACAGGCCACCTGCCGCCCCTCCTGCTCTGGCTCGCCGCGGCAGCGGTGCCGTTCCTCATCGCGCGCACGTATCTCGGCGCGCTCGTGGAGGCCGACTACCGGTTCGCGGTCAGCAACACCGCGCGGCTGATCGCGCCGGTCAGCGCGATGGTCGCGAACGGCCTGCTCGCCGTGCTCGGTCTCCTGACGGCGACGTCCGCGAGCGTCGCGTGGACGGCCGGCCACCTGCTGGGCCTGGCGCTGCTCGTCTTCTTCGTGGCCCGGCGCTCGGTGGGCTTCGGCGCCATCGACCTGCCGCTCGCCCGGCGCATGGTCTCCTTCGGCCTCAGGGCGCACATCGCCCGCGCGATGAACGTGGCGAACTACCGGCTCGACCAGTGGTTCGTCGGCGCGCTGGCGGGTGCGCGCGAGCTCGGCCTCTACAGCGTCGCCGTCGCCGCCAGCGAGGTCCTGTTCCTGCTTCCCACCGCCCTCGCGAAGGTCCAGCGGCCGGTGCTGGTCCGCGCCACCGCCAGCGGCGCCGCGCGCCGGGGCGCGGCGAACTTCCGCCTCGCCATCCTGCTGAGCGTTCCGGGCGCGGCGGCGCTGATCATCGCCGCGCCGACGCTCTGCGCCGTGCTGTTCGGCGTGTCCTTCGACGGCTCGATCGACGACCTGCGCGTGCTCGTCGCCGGTGCGTTCGGCGTCGTCGCGGTCAAGCTGCTGGGCGATGCGCTCACGGCCCAGCGCCGTCCGCTGCTCGATAGCGCCGCCGTCGGCGTCGGGTTCGCGTTCACCCTCGTGCTCGACATCGTCCTCATCCCGCACCTCGGAGGCCTCGGCGCGGCCATCGCCTCGACGGTCGCCTACACGGCGGGCGGGATCACGGCCGCCGTCCTGTTCCTGCGGGTTCTCGGTGGACGGGCGCGCGATCTGGTGCCGCGACGCGCCGACGTGGCCAAGCTCGCGCGCCTCGCCGTGCGGGTCGCGCGACACCGCCGGCGCAAGGCGCCCGAACCGCTGATCGATGACGCCGCGTGACACGGAAAGCGCGTGATGAATCCGTGATCGCGAGGGCCCCGGCTCCACGATCGGGCGGGTTCGCGGGCGCGATCCTCGACCTTCGGGGGTTGGAGCGCTCGGCGCGCCCGATCACGCTGCCGTCAATGACGAGCGTTCATCCGCGGGTCCTCCTGGACGGCGGCCAGTATGTCGGCGTCCTGGCAGCGGTGCGCGCACTGAGAGCGGCCGGCTATGAGCCGTGGGTCGCCACCTCGGAGCCGGACTCCTACGGCGGGCGCTCGCGGGCGGCGGCCGGCGTCGTGGTCCTGCCGGACCCCGGCTTCGACGACAACCGGTTCGCGCGGTCCCTGGCCCGGGCTGCGGCCCGGATCTCCGCGGCGGTCGTCCTGCCCGGGACCGAGCGCGGGCTCATCGCGCTCTCCCGCGGCGTCGCCGAGTTTCCCGCCGGGGTCGCCGTCGGCGTGTGCCCGCCCGCGACCGTCGCGCTCGCGACCGACAAGACCCTGCTCCACCAGCTGGCGCGCGCGGCGGGACTCGACGTGCCGGCCACGAGGGTCCTCTCGGCGGCCGAGGTGGCCGAGAGCCCCCCCGACGTCAGCTATCCGGCCGTCGTCAAGCCACAGCGCTCGGAGCTGCCGACGTCGCTCGGCGAGCTGGAGCACTTCGCGGTCACACGGGTCAAGAGCCGTGAGGAGCTGCACGCGGCGCTCCTGGCGCTGCCGGGAGCGTGCGGCGTCGTCCAGCCGTACATCGACGGCCGCCTCGGCGCGACCGCCGGCGTGTTCTGGGACGGCGAGATCGTGTGCGCCGCGCACATGGCCGCCGAGCGCACCTGGCCGCCGGGATGCGGAACCGTGTCCTACGGGCGCACGGTCGCCCCTGATCCGGAGTTCGATCTCGCGATCGGGTCGCTGCTCGAGCGGCTCGGGTGGCGGGGCATCTTCCAGGTCGACTACATCGAGCGCGACGGGCGCCGCCTCGTGATCGATCTCAACCCGCGCATCTACACCTGGCTGACGCTCGCGGTCGCCGCGGGGAGGAACCTCCCCGCCGTGTGGACCGCGTTGCTGCTCGGCCGTGAGCCGGAGATCGGCCGCTACAAGTGCGGAGTCCGCTATCGCCACGAGCCCTACGACGGACGCGCGCTCATGTCGGCGTTCCGGGGCGGCGCGCGTGCCGCCGCGCTTACGGGGCTGCTCCCGCGGCCGCGCACGGCCCACGCCGTCGTCTCGCTTCGCGACCCGATGCCGGCGCTCACGGCGCTCGAGAGCGCGGCCACGTGGATGCGGTCGCGCAGGGCGATGGCGCGAGCGGACGCGCGCACGGCGCTATGAGCGATATTCGCATCGAGTCCGCGATCGAGCCGCTCGCGGCCGAGTGGGAGGAGCTGGCGGACCGGACCGGGGCCCCGCCGTTCCTGCGGCCGGGCTGGGCGCAGGCCTGGTGGCGCGCCTTCGGCACCGGGACGCCGGCGATCCTGACCCTCCGGCGCGACGGCGGCCTGGCCGCGCTGCTGGCGCTGCACCGTCCCGCCCGCCGCGCCTCGGCGTTCAAGACCGAGCCGCTGCCGCTCAGCTCGCGGCCGAAGACCCTCCGTGCGATGGCGAACTGGCACGTGCCCGTGTACGCGCCGCTGGCAGAGGACCCCGAGGCGGTGGCGGAGCTGAGCGACGCACTCATCTCGCGCGGGGAGTCGCTGGTGTCCCTGGCGATCCTCGATCCGCGTGAGCCGTTCCTCGACGGCGTGCACGGCGCGGCCGAGCAGGCCGGCTACCGGATCGTGTCGCGGCGCCTGGGCCCGTCGCCGTACGTCGACGTCGACGGCGACTGGGCGGCCTACGCGCGCCAGCGGCCCGCCAAGCTGCTCAGCGACGTCCGGCGGCGCGAGCGGCGGCTGCGCGAGATCGGGGAGGTCGAGATCCAGGTGGCGGACGGCTCCGGAGGGACTGCCGCGCTCCTGGAGGAAGGCCTGGCGCTCGAGCCGTCGGGATGGAAGGCGGCACGCGGATCCGCGATCGCGTCGCGCCAGGAGACCCGCCGGTTCTACGAGGACATCGCCGAGTGGGCCGCGGACCGCGGTTGGCTCCGGTTCGCGTTCCTGCGGCTCGACGGACGCCCGCTCGCGTTCGAGTTCGGGCTCGAGCACGGCGGCACGTACTTCTTCCTCAAGGGCGGCTACGACCCCGAGTACCACCGGTACGCGCCGGGCAAGATCCTCGTCCACGCGATGCTGAAGCGCGCGTTCGCGGAGGGGCTTACCCGCTTCGACTTCCTCGGCGGGGACGAAGCGTGGAAGCTCGACTGGACCGACACCTGTCGCGAGCGCATCGTCCTTCACGCCTGCGCCCCCTCGGCGCTCGGGCGCGCCGAATGGATCGCCGTCGCCCACGGCCGCCCGATGCGCGCGCGGGTGCGCGCGCGTCTGCGCCCCCTCGCCCCGCGGCTCGAGAGCCTGCGCCCGTGACGCCGCCGCGCATCGACGTGCTGCCGCCGCTGCCGCCGACCGTCTACGCCCGCCGGCCCGCCGAGCGGCTGCCGTTCCCGCTTGAGGAGCCGAACTGCCGCCTGTACGCGCGCGGCCGCCACGGCCTGCGCCAGGGCCTGCGGCCGCTCGGGCTCGAGCCCGGCGACGAGATCCTCACGCCGGCCTACCACCACGGGTCCGAGGTCGAGGCGCTGATCGACGCAGGGCTGAGATGCGCCTACTACGACGTGGGCGACACTCTCGCTCCCGACGCCGCCGAGCTGGACGCGCTCGTCAGCGAGCGCACGCGGGCGCTCTACCTGATCCACTACCTCGGATTTCCGCAGGACGCGCCGCGCTGGCGCGCCTGGTGCGACGAGCGCGGGCTGCTGCTCATCGAGGACGCGGCCGAGGCGTGGCTGACGTCGATCGACGGCCGTCCGGTCGGCTCGTTCGGCGACCTGGCGATCTTCTGCCTGTACAGCACCTACGGCCTGACGGACGGCGCCGCGCTGATCTCCAGCGCACCGCCCGATCCGCCGCGCGGCCACTCCCGGCGGGGGCTGCGACGCCTTGCCCGCCGCCACGGGCGCTGGCTCGCCGCGCGGTCCGGCGTGGTCGCGCATGCGGTCGCCCGGCGCCAGCGGCCGTACCACCCCGAGCGCGACTACGCACTGGGGGACTCGTCCACGCCGCCGGCCATGACGAGCATGCCCCTCCTGGCCCGGCTCGCGACGCGGGACGCGGCAGCGTTGCGCCGCGCGAACTACGCCGCACTGCTCGCCGAGCTGGGCCCGCACGTGCCACCCGCCCTCCGGCACGTCCCGGCGGGCAGCTCACCCCACGCGTTTCCGATCGAGACGACCGCCGGTCCGATGGTCGTCGCCGAGCTCGCCAGCATGGGCGTGCGCGCCTTCCGGTACTGGTCGCTCCCGCACTCGTCCGTGCCGGCGGGCGAGTTCCCCGGCGCGGCGCGATGGCGGTCGAGGATCGTGGTGCTGCCGGTGCACCAGGAGCTGCGCCCGGCCGACGTCGGCCGCGTGACCACGGCGGCACGGCGCGCGCTCGCGGGCCGGCGGGACGTCAGCGTCGCGGGCGCGGCAGCGCAGATCGCGCCGCGTGACGGCTCCAGCGCGGCGAGCGTGAGGACGAGCGTCAGCCCGACGCGTTGAGCGCCGCGCGCAGCGCGGGCAGGTCCGCCGCGCCGAAGACCACGCGGTTCCTCGTGGCGACGTAGACCAGATCGAGATCGACGCCGGCGCGAGCGATCTTGCGGGTCAGGTCCGCCAGCACCCCGGGGCGATCCTCGACGTCGACCACGACGACCTCGCGCTCGCGGGTAACCGCGACATGCGAGATGGCCAGCATGTGCTTCGCCGCCTCGGCATGCGGGACGAGGATGTGGAGCTCCGCCCGCTCGCCGGCCCCGATGCACGTGGCGGCAGCGATGTTCACGCCGGCATCGCTGATCGCCGCCGCGACCTGCGCGAGCGCGCCCGGAGTGTTCTCGATGTCGATGGCCAGGTCGACTGCCATGGGCCCGTCCCGCGCCAGCCTACTGCGCCGGCACGACGTCCCGGCGGAGGGCGGCGCGCCGACTCGAGCGATCGCGGGATGGCCGCGGAAGGCGCTCCGGAACGCAGCCGTCATGGCGAAACGGGCGGAGCGTCGTGTGATCCGGCTGGCCGGTGGCGCGACGACCACGGTCCACGTCGTCCGTCATCCGCGCGCGACGCGCCGGATGGGTGTCGTCCGCCTCGCGCCAGGCTCCGCTCGACCAGTGGTGCGCCGAGCACGGCGTCCAGGACGCGCTGTCGGGCGGCTACTCGACCAAGCCCGAGTTCGTCCCGCTCGGCGAGCTGTGGATCGGCGGCCGCCGGCTCGCGCACCGGCGATTCGCGCAGCCCTGGGACGAACGGCGGGCGGCGTTGATGGTCGACAACGGGCGGGTGTGGATCGACGGGCGCGACCGGCGCTCGGGCTCGCCGGCACAGGACCTGCTCCAGGCCGGCCCGCTCCTCGTGCGCGACGGCCGCGGCGCGTTGACCGGCGTGGAGGATCCCGAGGGCTTCTCCGCGCCGTGCGAGGAGCCCGACGACGACCTCACCGCGGGCCGCGAGCCGCGGCTGGCGGTTGCCCTCGGCGACGAGGCGCTCCTGCTCGTCGCTGCGGACGGGCGGGCGCCCGAAGATGCGGGCCTGACCCTGTGGGAGCTCGCCGAGCTGCTCGCCGAGCTCGGCGCCACCGCGGCGATGAACCTCGACGGCGGCTCCGCCGGTGTCGTGGTATGCGGCGGTCGCCGCCTCAACACGCCGCGCGACGACGACGGCAACGACATGGACTTCGCGTCCCCGTCGACGACCGCGATCGTCAACTCGCCGCGCTGAGCGATCGGACCGCAGCGGCGCTGCGTACGCGCGCGGACGGCACCGAGCGCGCCGCGGGCGGGTACGGAGGGCACACGCGCGGCCGGCGGCGCACGGCCCGGTCGTCGTCGCGGCGCAGCCATACGTGCACCGGGCGGCCGCACAGCGACGGCGCGACGCGCCGGTAGTGGGTCGCCACCAGGGCCCGCGTGCGGCCGTGCGGGTCGAGCCCCCAGGCGTTGAACGGCTGCCACTGCAGCACCCAGGTCGGACGCCGCGGCGTCGCCAGGAGCCGGTGCAGGCGGTCGGTCGCGCCGGGGATCGTGTGCAGCATGAGGCTCCACGCGTACGGATACGGCGACGGAAGATCGACGTAGTAGAGGACGTTCGCGCGCGCGTAGAGCACGTACTGGGTGTCGCCGGGGCGGGCGTGATCACGGACGAAGGCGGCGGCCGCGAGCTCGAGGGCCTGCGGCGGGCGCTCGCGAACGCGGACGGCGCCGTAGACGTTGCCGGCCGCCACCGTCAGCACCACGGCCGCGCCGAACGCGGCGCGGCGCCACGGCGCCGCCGTCGCGAGCGCGACGGCGGCGAGCACGCTGCAGGCCGGCACGAGCTGGATGAGGTAGTGCGCCCAGTAGCTTCCGCCGGCGAGCATGGCCGCGGCACCGGTCGCGAGCCAGGCGGCGGCCGTCCACGCCATCACGCCGTCGCGCCGCAGGGCGGCCACGCCCGCCACCGCGGCCGCCAGGACGACCACGAGCGCGGACCCGAGCGCCGGCGCGGCGAGCCGGCCGAGCCGCTCGCCGAGCGGGGGGTCCATGCCCGCGAGCGCATCGAGCGCGTCGATGCGAAAGCCGACCAGCGCGTAGGGCAGCGCATCGGCCGGGTGGCCGGCGAGCGCGTGCCCGGTGGCGACGAGCGACAGCGTCGCGGTCATGCCGGCGCCCAGCGCCAGCAACCGGCGCAGACGGTCGCCGCCGCGCCCGGGCGAGGCAAGAGCGAACGCGGCGCCGGCGGCCGCGGCGTCGACTGACGACTGCTTGACCAGCACGGCGGTGGCCGCCAGCGCGCCGGCCGCGACGAGCCACCGCGCCAGGGCGGTGCGGTGGGCGCGCACGAGGCAGAGGACCGCCGCGGCGGACGGCACGGCCGCGAGCAGCTCCGCCGGCGCGTACGCCGCCGTGAGCACGACCGATCCGGCGAGCGCGGCGGCGAGGATCGCGGCGGTCGACGCCGCCCGGTCGCCGGCCAGCGACCGCGCGGTCGCGGCGGCGAGGACGACGAGGCCGATCGCGGCCACCGCGCCCAGCGCCCGGATCCCGACCTCCGCGCCGGCGGCGACAATGCGGAAGAGCGCGAGCAGCAGCGGCGGCCGGTCGAGCCAGTGCGCGCCGTAGAGCGACCCTTCGCCGCTGTCCCAGCGCGACGCGACGTACGCGAGGCCGCCCTCGTCGACGCCGAGCGGGACGGACACGTACGGCAGCCGCAGGACGACGACCAGGACAACCGCCGCCGCGAGCCAGGCGGCGTCGCGGCTCGGCCGGCCGGGCCGGGCGAGGGACGCTCGTGATGTCGGCGCTGGAGACGTCTCCGGTGCGCGGTCTCGACGACTGCCTCGCCGTCGACTCTACCCGGGACTCGGGCGGCTCAAAGGCCGGGTCCGGGGCGCGAAAGACGAACGAGGCCCTGCGCCGGATCCAGGGCCCAGGACCTCGTTCGGTCAACCGTCCTCGATCGCCGCGTACGGCCTGCCGGCGATCCGCGCGGCAAGGTACGCGCCGCGCGGACGCCGCGCGATCCCCGGGGTTGGGTGTCAACCCGCGCGCGGGGATCGGTCCGCGACCTCAACATCGGCGCCTCACTGCCGATCACCGGAGCGGCGGCCGCTGTCCACTCTCGCCGGCCGTGCCGTGTGTCTGGGGGCCGGGGTCCGCTGGGGGGCGCGCCTCGGCCCCGCCGCGGCTGCGCTCAGCGCCAGCGCTCGAGCAGCTCGTCGTCGCGCACCTCGCGCACCTGCCGTGCGGGCACACCGATCATGAACGCCCGCGCCGGGACGTCCTTCGTCACCACCGCGCCGGCGGCGACGAACGCCTCCTCGCCGACCTCGACCCCCGGCACGAGCACCGCGCTGCCGCCGATGCGGCACGCGCGGCGCAGCGTCGCCCCCCGCAGCGCCGCGCCCGGCGCGTGGCGGCTCATCGTGTCGTCGTTGGTCGTCGACGCGCCCGGCCCGATGAAGACGTCGTCCTCGACCACGCTGAACGCGGTCACGTACACGTTCGTCTGCACCTTGACCCGCGCGCCGATCCGCACGTCGTTGTCGATCGCGCTTCCGCGCCCGATCACCGTGCCGGGCCCCACCTCGGCGCGCTCGCGGACCTGCGCCTGATCGCCGACGATCGCCTCGTGGCCGATCAGCGTGCCGGCGTAGACGATCGCGCCCGCGCACACGGTGACGCGCTCGCCGATGCGCAGCGGCCCCGGCGGCGCGCCGCGCGCCGACGACGTGCGCGCGAGCCGCGGCACCTTGCCGAGCAGCACGGCGTCCTCGACGATCGATCCGGCCCCGATCCGCGTCCCGTCCCCAACGACGACGTTCGCCCCGAACAGCACCCCGTCGCCGATCTCGACGCCGTCGCCGACCGTCAGACCGCGGGCCTCCGAGCGCGGGTGCAGCACCCAACGACCCTCAGGCGCCGACGCGCGCCACGCCGGCGCGGCGCGACTCGTCGAGGGAGCGCTGCAGCCCCTCGAGAACGCGCACGACGCGCAGGCCGCTCTCGCCGTCGGAGAGCGGCGTGCCGCGCTCGCGCACGCACTGCAGGAAGTGCTCGCACTCCAGCCGCAGCGGCTCGTCGTTGGGCACCCGCGGCGACCAGATGTCGCCCGAGCGCGTGATGTACTCGCCGTACGTGTCGGCCTTCTCGTCGAAGCCCTTGTCGTAGACGGTGACCTTGCGCTCGGGGTCCATGTCGTCGAACGTCGCCATCCGCTTCGAGCCGACGACCGTGAAGCGGCGCTCCTTGTGCGGGTCCAGCCACGAGAGGTGCAGGTGCGCGGCGACGCCGGAGCGGAAGCGCATGAAGGCGAAGACGACGTCCTCGACGCCCTCGCGCATGTACGACTCGCCGCGGGCGTGCAGCTCGTAGGGCTCATCGTCGGCCAGGTGCAGGAGCACCGACACGTCGTGCGCACCGAGGCTCCAGAGCGCGTTCTCCTCGGCGCGCAGCTGGCCGAGGTTGAGGCGGTTGCCGTAGATGTAGTGGATGTCGCCGAGCTCACCGGAGTTGGCGATCTCCTTGAGCTTGTTGACGCCCGGGTGGTACTGGAGCAGGTGGCCGACCATGAGCACGCGGTCGGCGCGCCCGGCCGCGTCCACGGCGCGCTCGGCGTCGGCGACCGACTGGGCGAGCGGCTTCTCCACGAAGCAGTGCTTGCCCGCCTCGAGCACGCGCAGGGCCAGGGCGGCGTGCGTCGGCACCGGTGTGGCGACGACGACTGCGTCGAGCTGGGGATCGTCGAGGAGGTCGTCGAGCTCGCCGGTGAAGCGCGCGCCGGGGAAGCGATGGGCCAGCCGGCCGCGGACGGCGGGGTCGCGGTCGCAGCACCACCGCAGCTCGGCGTCCGGCAGCGCGGCGAAATTGCGCGCGAGGTTCGGGCCCCAATAGCCGAGACCGGCGACGCCCACGCGCACGCGGCGGGCCGCGCTCACAGCTGCACGGTGCTCCGCACGTCCGCGCGGCGACGGGTCACGCCGCGCAGGTCGAGGCCCAGCGGCGCGCGCTCGACGATCGCGTCGTGGTCGACGCCCGGGTGCGCGGTCACGATGACCGCGAGGTCGAGGCCGTCCAGCGCATCCTCCATGGAGACGTTGCGCAGGCCGAACTCCGGCAGCTCCGGCACGTGGGGGTCGTGGTAGACGATGTCCGCGCCCAGCTTCCGCAGGACCTGGATGATCTTCAGCGCCGGCGACTCGCGCAGGTCGCCCACCCCGGCCTTGTAGCTCACTCCGAAGATCGCGATTCGGCTGCCGCGGACCGGCTTGGCCGCGTCGTTGAGCACCCGCTCGATCCGCGCGACGCAGTGGTAGGGCATGTTCTGGTTGACCTTGCCGGCGAGCTCGATGAACTCCGCCGTCATGTCGAACTCGCGCGCGCGCCACGACAGGTAGAACGGGTCGACGGGCAGGCAGTGGCCGCCCATCCCCGGCCCCGGGTCGAAGCGCATGAACCCGTACGGCTTCGTCGCCGCGGCATCGACGACCTCCCAGATGTCGATGTCCATGCGATCGGCGAGCATCGCCATCTCGTTGACGAGCGCGATGTTGACCGAGCGGAAGATGTTCTCGAGGAGCTTCGAGAGCTCGGCGGCCTCGGGCGTCGACACGCGCACGATGTGGTCGCAGACGAGCTCGTACAGGGCGACGGTGCGATCGGCGCACGTCTCGGTGAGCCCGCCCACGACCTTCGGCGTCGTCCGCAGCGTGTAGTCCGTGCGTCCGGGATCGACGCGCTCCGGCGAGAAGGCGAGGTGGAAGTCGCGGCCGGCGACCAGCCCGGACTCCTCCAGGATCGGCGCGACAGTCTCGCGCGTCGTGCCCGGGTACGTCGTCGACTCGATCACCACGATCTGCCCGGACTGCAGCACGCCCGCGAGCGCCCGTGTCGCGGAGACGAGCGGCCCGAGGTCGGGCTCGCGGTTCGGCGTCAGCGGCGTCGGGACGCAGATCAGCACGGCGTCGCAGCGCGCGAGCGGCTGCGCGTGGCGCGTGGGCTCGATCCGGTCCGCCACGGCGGAGAACCGCTCCGACGGGATGTCCTCGATGTACGAGCGGCGCTCGCGCAGCGCCTCGATCTTGCGCGCGTCGGTGTCGAGCGCGACGACGTTGTGGCCCTCCTCGGCGAAGGCGACGGCGAGTGGCAGGCCCACGTACCCGAGGCCCATGATTCCGATCGTCATAGCGCCCGCAGTGTAGGGGGCGTGCCAGCGAGCACCGATCGCGTCCTCGGCGCGACGGGCCGCTCCGGTAGCCTCGGCGGCCGCCTCATGTCCGCCCAGACCGACCCGGGCCGCCCGCCCGACCGAGCCGCCGATGCCCTGCCCGGGATCGCGCGCGCTCCAGTCCTCGGGATCGACCTGGCCGTGACGGACTACGAGGGGGCGATGGACTGGATGGACGAGGTCGTCCGCAGACGCGGGCGCGCCTGCGTGACCGCGGCGGCGGTGCACCTCGTGATGGTCGCCCAGGAGGACCCCGAGACGCGGCGCGCGATCGACGACGCGCTGGTCGTCCCGGATGGCGTCCCGCTCGTGTGGGCGCTGCGCGCGCTCGGCCACCGGGAGGCGACGCGGGTGTACGGCCCCGACCTCATGGCGCGCTACTGCGCGCGGTCGGCGCGGACGGGCACGACCATGTTCCTCTACGGCGGCAAGACGGACGACGCGCTCGAGCTGCTCACCGCGCGGCTGCGGGACCGGTTCCCGGGGCTACGGGTCGTGGACGGCTGGTCGCCGCCGTTCCGCGAGCTGAGCGAGGACGAGCTCGACGAGGTCGCCGGCCGCATCAACGCCTCCGGCACCGACGTGGTGTGGGTCGGCACGGGCCAGCCGAAGCAGGAGAAGTGGATGGCGCGGATGCGCGGGCGCCTCGACGCGCCCATCCTCGCCGGCGTGGGCGCCGCGTTCGACTTCCACGCCGGGACGCTGCCCCAGGCGCCGCCGTGGATGCAGCGCTCCGGGCTGGAGTGGAGCTACCGCCTGGCGCGCGAGCCGCGCCGGCTCTGGCGCCGCTACGCGCGCTACAACCCGCGCTTCGTCGCCGCGTTCGCCCGCCAGTACGCGGCGCACCGCGCCGGTCGCTGACGCTGCTCCGCGGCCGCTCGGACCGACCGAGTCCTTCGAGCGACACCGCGGCCGGGCTCAGACGGACGCGCCGGCGCTGAGCAGCGCGACGTCGGCGTCGACCATCGTGCCGATCATCTCGGCGAACGACGTCCGCGGCGTCCATCCCAGCTTCGCGCGCGCCTTCGACGGATCGCCGACCAGCGGCACCCGGTCGCGCGGGCGCACGAACTCGGGGTCGACGACGACGTGGTCCTCGGGCGTCAGGCCGACGTGCGCGAACGCGGCCTCGATGAGCTCGCCGACCGAGCGGCTCTTGCCCGTGGCGATGACGTAGTCGTCGCCCTCGTCCTGCTGGAGCATGAGCCACGCGGCCTCGACGAAGTCGGGTGCGTAGCCCCAGTCGCGTGTCGCGGACAGGTCGCCGACGCGCAGCTCGTCCTGGAGTCCGAGCTTGATCGCGGCCGCCGCGCGGGTCACCTTTCGGGTGACGAACTCCGGGGGCCGGCGCGGGGACTCGTGGTTGTAGGCGATGCCGCTCGACAGATGCATGCCGTAGCGCTCGCGGTAGGCCCCCAGCGTCAGGTGGCCGTACAGCTTCGCCACGCCGTACGGGTTGTGCGGGCGAAACGGCGTGGTCTCGCTCTGGGGCGACTCTGTCGTCGCGCCGAAGATCTCGCTCGAGGACGCCTGATAGAGGCGCAGATGCGGGTTCGTGATCCGGATCGCCTCGACCATCGCGGTAACGCCGACGGCCGTGAACTGCGCGGTCATCACCGGCTGGTGCCAGGAGGCGGGGACGAACGAGGTCGCGGCGAGGTTGTAGAGCTCGTCCGGCTCGGCCCGGTTGATCGCCTCGAGCAGCGTCATCTGGTCGAGCAGGTCGCCCTGCAGGAGGGTGACGTCGTCGCGGACGCCGTCGAGGTTCTCGTAGTGCGCGGTCGGCGAGCCCCGCACGATCCCGAACACCTCGTAGCCCTTGGCGAGCAGGAGCTCGGCCAGGTAGGAGCCGTCCTGGCCGGAGATCCCGGTGATGAGCGCGCGGGGCGAGCCCATCACGCCGCCATGGCATGGTGCTCGCGGAAGCTCTCGATCGTCCGCGCGAGGCCCTCGCGCAGCGGCATCGAGGCCTCGAAGCCCATCCACTCGCGCGCCCGCCTCACGTCGAGGTAGCGCGTGGGCTGGCCGTCGGGCTTCGACGGATCCCACTGGATCTCGCCCGTGTGGCCGACCAGCTCCTGTATCAGGTACGCGAGGTCGCGGATCTTCGTCTCGACGCCGGTGCCGACGTTGACCGGGTCGGAGCGGTCGAGGTGCTCGGCGGCGAGCAGGAGCGCCCGCGCGGCGTCGTCGACGTACAGGAACTCGCGCGACGCGGAGCCCGTGCCCCACAGGCCGACCGGCTCGTCGCCGCTCTCGTGCGCCTCGACGAACTTGCGGATCATCGCCGCGATGACGTGGGAGTCCTCGAGGTCGAAGTTGTCGTTGGGGCCGTACAGGTTGGCGACGATCGGCACGCACGAGTCGAAGCCGTACTGGCGGCGGTAGGCGTCGGACAGCACGAGCATCATCTTCTTCGCGAGGCCGTACGGGGCGTTGGACTCCTCGGGGTAGCCGTGCCAGAGCGCGTCCTCGCTGAACGGCACCGGCGTGAGCTTCGGGTACGCGCACACCGTGCAGGCCGAGACGAGCTTGCGCACGCCGGCGTCGCGGCTCTGCTCGAAGATGTTGCCGGCCATCATCAGGTTGTCGTACGCCAGCGGCGCGGGGTTGCGGCGGTTGAAGCCGATGCCGCCGACCTTGGCCGCCAGGTGGACGACGATCTCCGCGCCGTCGACCGCCTCGCGCGTGGCCTTGGGGTCGCGCAGGTCGTAGTCGGCCGAGCGGACGACCTTGACGTCCGCGCCCAGGTCGGCGAGGTCGCGGGTGACCGCGGTGCCGAGGAAGCCGCCGCCGCCGGTGACGACGACCGGCTTGCCGCTCCAGAACTTGGGGCTCGGCCGGCGGCTCATAGGCGGACGTTGCGGCCGGCGAGCTCGTCCTCGAGCGCCTTGACGTCGGCGTCGACCATGATGCGGACCAGCTCCTTGAACGTGACGGTCGGTTCCCAGCCGAGCTTGTCGCGTGCCTTGCTCGCATCGCCCTGGAGGGCATCCACCTCTGCCGGGCGCAGGTAGCGCTTGTCGAACTCGATCACCGCCTCCCAGTCGAGGCCCAGGTGGTCGCCGGCCTCCTCGAGGAACTCGCGGACGCTGTGCATCTCGCCGGTGGCGACGACGTAGTCGTCGGCCTCGTCGCGCTGGAGCATCCGCCACATCGCGTCGGTGTAGTCGGGCGCGTAGCCCCAGTCGCGCTTGGCGTCGAGATTGCCCAGGTAGACCTTGTCCTGCAGGCCGGCCTGGATGCGGGCGAGCGCGCGGGTGATCTTGCGCGTCACGAACGTCTCGCCGCGGCGCGGGGACTCGTGGTTGAACAGGATCCCGTTGCAGGCGAACAGGCCGTAGCTCTCGCGGTAGGTGACCGTCGCCCAGAAGCCCATGAGCTTGGCCACGGCGTAGGGGCTCCGCGGGTGGAACGGCGTCTGCTCGTTCTGCGGCGGCGGGGTGGCGCCGTACATCTCGCTCGAGGACGCCTGATAGAAGCGCGGCGTCACGCCGGCGTCGCGGATCGCCTCGAGCAGGCGCAGCGTGCCCATGCCGGTGACGTCGGCGGTGTACTCGGGAACGTCGAAGGAGACGCGGACGTGCGACTGGGCGCCGAGGTGGTAGACCTCGTCGGGCTGCAGCTCGTACAGGAGGCGCACGAGCCGGCTGGAATCGGTCAGGTCGCCGTGGTGCAGGAACAGCTTGACGCCCTGCTCGTGCACGTCGCGGTAGAGCGGATCGATCCGCTCCGTGTTGAACGAGGACGAGCGGCGGATGATCCCGTGCACCTCGTAGCCCTTGTCGAGGAGCTGCTCGGCGAGGTACGAGCCGTCCTGTCCTGTGATCCCGGTGAGGAGGGCGCGCTTCATGGTCCGTCCGATGGTAGAGAGCGGTCGTCGCGGACCACTGTCCCGCTAGCCTGCGGTGGCCCATGGAGCACGACGTCGCCATCATCGGCTGCGGCCGCGTAGGGCTGCCCCTCGCGCTCGCGTTCGCCGACCGGGGACTGCGCACGATCGGGATCGAGATCGACCGGGAGCGCCTGGAGGCGGTGCGGTCAGCGCGGATGCCGTTCGACGAGCCCGGCGCCCCCGAGGTGCTCTCGCGCGTGACCGAGGCCGGCACGATCGCCTGGTCCGATCGCGTGGCGGATGCCGCCCGCGCCGAGCACATCGTCATCACGCTCGGGACGCCGTCGTTCTCGCACATCGAGATCGACATGCGCGACATCCGCAGCGCGCTCGACCAGCTGCTGGCGCTGCTGCGGCCGGGCCACTCCCTGACGCTGCGCTCGACGATCGCCCCGGGCACGACCCAGTTCGTCGCCGGCTACCTGCGCAAGCACCGGGACCTCGCCGTTGGCGAGGACGTGTTCGTCGCGCACGCCCCGGAGCGCATCGCGGCCGGCCGCTTCTTCGAGGAGATCGTGTCGCTGCCGTGCATCGTCGGCGGCGTCGGCGAGCGCTCGGGCGAGGTCGTCGGGCGGCTGTTCGACGTCTTCGGCGCGCCGATCGTGCAGACGACGCCGATCCAGGCCGAGCTCGCGAAGATCTGGACCAACATCCTGCGCTACGTCGAGTTCGCGCTGCCGAACCGGCTGATGATGGAGTGCGAGCAGTACGGCGCGAACGTCTTCGAGGTCATCGAGCTCATCAACCGCGACTATCCGCGCGGCGGCATGAAGATGCCGGGCTTCACCGCTGGGACGTGCCTGCGCAAGGACTTCACCTTCAGCGAGGAGCGCTCGCCGGCGCCCGGCATGCTGCTCGCGGTCTCGCGCGTGCACGAGTCGGTGCCGCTGTTCGTCGTCGAGGGCCTGAAGCGCCGGCTCGGCCCGCTGGCCGGGCGCAAGGTCGCCGTGCTCGGGCTGGCGTTCAAGGCCGACACCGACGACGAGCGCGACTCGCTCGCCCACAAGCTCGTCCGGCTGCTCGAGCGCGACCTCGCCGACGTCGTCGTGCACGACCCGCACGTGCAGACGCCGACCGCGTCGTTCTCGGACGCGATCCTGGACGCCGACGCCGTGGTCGTCGCGACGAACCACTCCGAGTTCCGCGGGCGCGACGTCCTGCGCGCGATCGCCGACAGCGCGCGGCGCGACGCGGTCATCGCCGACCCGTGGGACACGTTCGGGGCGGCGCAGGTGTTCGGCTACGCGTCGGAGCTCGTGGCGCTGGCGCCGCGGTAGGGCCGGCCGCGGCCCCGTCCGCCGGCGAGGCTCGCGCTACGCCGGAGACCGCGCCGTCGGCTCGACGAGGTCGCGGAGCGCCTCGCGCCCGCGCCGCACGCCGACGAGGTTCTCCTTCGCCTCGGCGTCCCGGATCGCCTCGAGGATCGGCCGCTCGGCGTCCGCCGGACGGCCCGCCAGCCGCAGGACCTCCGCCTGGCACATCCGCACGTGCCGGCGCAGGTCCAGCGAGTCCGTGGCCGCGAGGAGGGCGTCGCATTCGCCGGCGACCCGCAGCGCCGCCGCCGTGTCGCCCTGCCGGGCGAGGCACTTGGCGCGCACGCTGCGCCACAGCAGCTGCGAGTAGACGTCCTCGGCGCCGGCGGACTCCTCGCTGACGCGCGTGAACCGCTCGGCCTCGTCGGGGCGGCCCTGGACGTAGATCGCCTCGGCGAGGATGCCGGCGACGGTCGAGAGGAAGGTGACCTCGCCGATCTCGGTCAGGGTGTCGCAGCTGCGCCGGAGCATCTGCTCGGCGGCCGCCGCCCGGCCCTCGAGCAGGAGCGCCCAGCCCTCGGCCTGGGCGTGGCCGCCCGCCAGCCACATCGGCAGCGCCACCTCCTGGAGCAGCGCCCGCGACCGACCGAAGAGCTCGCGGGCCTCATCGAAGCGCCCGAGGTTCGCCTCGAGCCCAGCCTGTGAGAACAGCGCCGTCGAGATCGCCTTCCGGTCGCCATGCGCGCGCTCGCGCACCTCGATGCAGCGCCGGATCCCCTCCCGGGCGGGCGTCGGCCCGACCCAGACCGCCGCGGCGACCCACGCCAGCCCCTCCACCGCCTCGCGGCGGCTCCCCGCCCGCTCGGCGCTCTCGACCGCCCGCGACCACGCCGCCTCGGCCGCCGCGAGCCGCGAGCTCAGCATCCCGACGAGGCCCAGGAGCGACCACGCCCGCGCGAGCCCGCGCTCGTCGCCGAGCCGGCCGAAGGTCTCGATGGCGCGCTCGGCCTCGCGCTCGGCCGCGGCCGCCCAGCTCTGCGGGCTCGTGAACAGGCGGATCCAGAGACCGATCACCGTGGCATGGGCCTGGAGGCGGACGTCGGCCGCGTCGGCGGCCGCCTCCTCCATCTCGCGCGCGATCGCGACGAGCCGGTCGAAGTCCCCCGCCTCGAGGAGCGCGAACGCCGCCTCGGGCAGGAGCTCGAGCCGACGCGGGTGGTGGGCGGAAAGCAGCGCCGTCGCGCGCAGGAGCAAGTTGGTGGCGGCCGGCATGTCGCCCCGCGCGAACGCGCGCTCGCCGGCCGACGCGAGCCGGTCGGCCCCGCGCTCGCCGAGCGCCACCGTGCGGTCCGTCGGGAACCCGAGCTCGAGCAGGGCGCGATGGGCCTGCTCGAGGTGGTAGCCGAGGATCTCCTCGTACTGGCCCGCGACGTCGCGCGTGTTGACCTCGATCCAGTCCGCGAGCCGCTCGTGCATCCCCGCGCGCGTGGCCTTCGGGATCCCGCTGTAGGCGGCGTCGCGCACGAGGATGTGCGTGAAGCGGAACGCGTCCTCGCCGCGGATCTCCGAGCGATCTGGCCGGATGAGCTCCTTGCGCACGAGCGCCTGCAGCGACGCCCCGACGCGCGGGCGCATCTCCTCGGGTGAGAGCGCGGAGACCGCGCCCCACCAGAACGAGCGCCCGACGACCGCTGCGCGCTCGGTCACCATGCGCTGCTCGGGCTCGAGCCGGTCCAGCCGCGCGCTGAGCAGCGCGTGGATCGTCGGCGGGATCGCGATGCGCGCGAGGTCGCCGGCGACGGTCCAGCGGCCGTCGACCCGGCTGAGCACGCCGTCGTCGACGAGCATGCGGATCGTCTCCTCGACGAAGAGCGGGTTGCCCTCTGTCACCTCGGCGATCCGCGCCCGCGCTTCGGCGGGGACGTCGGGGCCGACGAGGCCCCGGATCAGCCCGTCGGTCTCGTGCTCCGTGAGCGGCGCGAGCATCACGATCGACGCGTTGGCCTTCGGCGTCGTCCAGGCCGCGCGCACGTCGAGGAGCTCGGGGCGCGCCTGGCAGAGCAGCAGCACGGGCACGCCGGCGATCCAATCGCCGAGGTAGTCGATCAGGTCGAAGAACGTCGGCTCGCCCCAGTGGATGTCGTCGAGGACGACCACGAGCGGCCGCCGCTCCGCGAGCCGCTCGAGGAACGCGCGGACGGCCCAGGAGGTCTCCTGAACCCCGGCGTCCGCGGCCCGCAGGCCCAGCAGCGGCACGATCCCGTCGCAGAGAAGCTCGTCCTCCGCCTCGTCGCCGCGGCCGGCGCTCCGGAGGAACTCGGCGAGCCTCTGTCGCGCGTCGGCGTGCGAGTCGCGCTCGTCGATCCCGATCGCGCTCATCACGACGGACGCGATCGGCCAGAAGGTGATGCCCTCGCCGTACGGCAGGCACCGTCCGTGGAGCACAGTCGCCCGCTCGCCGATGCGCGCGACCAGCTCGGCGGTCAGCCGCGACTTCCCCACGCCCGCGGGGCCCATCACCGTGACGATCTCGCACGCCGGTCCGGTCTCGACGCGGCGGAAGGCGTCCTCGAGCAGCGCGAGCTCCCGCTCCCGCCCGATGAGCGGCGCGTCGAGCCTCCGACCCCATCCCGGCGCATCGGGGATCACCGCGACGAGCCGCCACGCGGCGACCGGCGCCGCCCGGCCCCTGAGCTCCAACGGGCCGACCGGCTCGGCGGTCACGGCCTCTTGGACGAGGCGCCAGGTGTCCGCCCCGATCAGGATCTCCCCCGGCGCCGCCGTCTGCTCGAGCCTCGCGGCGGTGTTCACGGCGTCGCCGACGACGAGCGACTGCGCGCTGGCCGGCTCGCCGGCGAGCACCTCGCCGGTGTTGACGCCGGTGCGCACCGCCACCGTCACGCCGAGCGAGGACGCGAACTCCTCGTTGAGCGCGCTCAGCCGGGCGCGCATCTCGGCCGCGGCGCGCACCGCGCGCAGCGCGTCGTCCTCGTGGCGCACCGGGAGGCCGAACACCGCCATGACCGCGTCGCCGATGAACTTGATCACGAGGCCCTCGTGGCGCTCGATGACGGCCCGCATCTCCGCGAAGTAGCGCGACAGCACGCGCTGCAGCGGCTCGGGGTCGAGGGTCTCGCCCAGGCTGGTGGAGCCCGTGATGTCCGCGAACAGCACCGTCACGACCCTTCGCGCCCCGGTGCCGGACGGACCATCGGTCATGCGGCGATTCTCCTGGAGCGCCAGCTCGCTTGACAAGGTGTGAGCGGCCGGTGAGGGTAGGCGCACCGCGAGCGTCGCCCCCGGTCGAGCGAAAGGGAGGGTGGTTCATGGCCACCGCGCCGGACAACGAGAAGCGGCTTCGGGACGCAGGCGTGATCCTGGGCACCGCTCCCAAGAAGCTGGAGGAGCCGTTCCAGGCGGTCGTCGACGGCATGACGCCCTACGAGGTCGACGTGCTCATCGCTCTCAAGCGGCGCCTCGACGAGGCGGACCGCGTCCTCGGCTGGGACCCGCGGAAGGGCGAGGGTCCGCCGTCGTCGACGCGGATGCCGCCGTAGGCCGCGCCGTGCCCAGCGCGAGCGCACGCCTGAGCCGCAAGGTCGAGCTCGTCCTGCCCGCGTACGACGCGCCGGGGCACATGCTTCTCGAGGACCCGAGGGCGGCCGAGCTCTATCCCGCCTACCTCGCGGCCGCCTCGTACGTCGCGATGTCGATGGTGCCGTTGATGGAGGCGGCGCTCGAGCGCTGCCGCGTCCTGGCGCCGGCGGACCCGGTCGCCGCTGGGCTCGTGGACTACCTGGAGCGCCACATCCCCGAAGAGATGCACGGCGACGAGCCCGGCGGCGAGCTCCTCGAGGACCTCGCCGCCCTCGGCGTCGATCCGGACGCGCTGCGCACCGGGCCGCTGCCGCCCAAGGTCGCCGCGCTGATCGGGACGCTGCACTTCCGCATCCGGCACGCCCATCCCGTGGCGGTCCTCGGGTTCCTGTGGCTCGAGCGATATCCCCCGGACCTGGCCGCCGTCGAGCGGCTGGCCGAGCGCACGGGCCTGCCGCGCGCCGGCTTCCGCCAGCTGCTCCTGCACTCGGAGGTCGACGTCCGCCACGGTGCGGAGCTCGCCGAGGTGCTCGACTCGCTCCCGCTCGAGCCGTTCCACGAGCAGCTCGTGGGGCTCAGCGCGCTCGAGGCGATGGCTTGCATGGCCGACGCGTGGCTCGACGTCGTGGCCGGTGGCGCCGCGGCCGCGCCGGCGGGAGAGCCTCGGGCCGCCGCGCGCGCACGCTAGCCTGCAGGCGCCCGATGAACCGCGTCCTCGTCACCGGCGGCGCCGGCACGATCGGCACCGCAGTCGTGCGCCGACTGCTCGCCGACCCCGACTGGGAGGTGCGGGTCTCCGACCAGCGGACCCCGCCGCAGTGGATGCGCGAGGGCTGCGAGGTCCACACCGGCGACCTGAGGCTGCTTGACGAGGCGCGCGCCGCCACGAACGGCTGCTCGCACGTCATCCACCTCGCCGCGATCGTCGGCGGGATCGCGAACTTCCACAAGCTGCCGTACACGCTGACCGAGGTCAACGCGGCGCTCTACAACGGCGTCGTCCGCGCCGCGCTGGACCACGACGTCGAGCGCTTCACGTACGTCTCCTCGTCGATGGTGTTCGAGCGCGCGACCGAGTACCCGACCCGCGAGGAGCACATCTGGAACTGCCCGATGCCGCGCTCGGCCTACGGATTCTCGAAGCTCACCGGCGAGGTCTACGTGCGCGCGGCGCACGATGAGCACGGCCTCCAGTACACGATCTGCCGCCCGTTCAACGCCTACGGGCCCGGCGAGATGCCCGAAGACGAGCCCGGCATCGCCCACGCCGTGCCCGACCTCATCCGCAAGTGCCTCACCCTGCCGCCGGACGCGCCGCTGCCGATCTTCGGCGATGGGACCCACACGCGCACACTGACCCACATCGACGACATCGCCGACGGGATCGTCGCCGCGATGGCGTCGCCGCGCGGGCTGAACGAAGACTTCAACGTCTCCGCCGACGAGGAGCTCACGGTCTCCGAGATCGCACGGATCATCTGGGCGGAGACGGGCCGCGACCCGGACGCGTTCGCCCTCGAGCACGAGCCGACCTTCGACGTCGACGTCGTGCGCCGCTGGCCGAGCGTCGAGAAGGCCGAGCGGCTGCTCGGCTGGAAGGCGAAGATCGGCGTGCGGGACGGCATCCGGCAGACCGTCGACTGGCTGCGCGGCGTCGTCGGTCAGCGCGCTTGACCGCCCGCGCCCGCCGGCGCGCCGGTTTCCGCGTCCGCGGGTCGGGTAGCGTCTTCACATGACCGCAATCGCACTTCCTCGTCCCCGCAGGAAGAAGTCCAAGCCGGCGCAGGTCGCGAAGACCGCGGCGAAGGCCTGGACCTCGATGAAGATCGGCTCCACGGCCGCCAAGACCGCCAAGAAGGGCGTGAAGACGTGGGGCCAGTTCAAGGTGGTGAAGCTCATCGGCAAGGGCGGCGGCAAGCTGCTCCTGGTTCCCCTCGCGGCGGGCGGCGGCCTGGTCGCGTGGAAGAAGGTGCGGTCGTCGTCCTCCGACGACGGCCCGGCCACCCCGTACGGCAGTGGCGTCGGCCCGGCAGCGACGCCGGCGACGGTCACGCCGCCCAAGACCGCGCCTGGCTCGAGCGCCGACACGAACGGCGAGGGCTCGCTGAGCGATCCGCCCGCGGGCACCGCGAACCCGCCCGCCGGCGGTACCTCATAGCCGGCGCGGCCGGTTCCGACCTCTGGGACCTGCGCAACCTCGCGAACGCCCGGCGGCTGTGCGACTTCATGTTCGCGCAGCTGCCGCCGGTCGCGGGCGCCCGGGTACTGGAGGTCGGCGCCGGCATCGGGACGTTCAGCGCCCTCCTGCTCGAGGCGGGAGCGAGGGAGCTGCTGCTGCTCGAGCCCGAGGCCGCGTGCGTCGCCGAACTCGAGCGACGCTTCGCGGGCGACTCGCGCGTCGAGATCCGCGCCGAGGAGCTGCCGTCCGCGCCGTCCCTCTCGGCGTGCGAGTTCGACGTCGCGCTGTCCCAGAACGTTTTGGAGCACGTCGAGGACGACGCGGCCGCGGTCGCCGCGATGGCGCGGGCGCTGCGGCCGGGAGGCAGGCTGACCGCCCTCGTCCCCGCTCATCCGTGCCTGTACGGCGCGCTCGACCGCGCCTACGGCCATCACCGGCGCTACACCCGCGAGCGGCTGGCCACCATCGTGCGACGTGCCGGCCTGGAGATCGAGCGGCTCTACCGCTTCAATGCGCTCGGCGTCCCGGGCTGGTGGGTGCGAAACCGGACCGGCGCCACCGGGATCGGCACGGCGCCGCTGCGGGCATACGACGCGCTGCTCGCTGCGTGGCACCCGATCGAGTCACGGCTGGAACCGCCGTTCGGTCTGAGCCTGATCGTGCACGCGATGCGCCCGGGTCACGCCGCGGGCTGAGCGCTGCGCGCCCAGTCGAGCGTCCGGCGCAGCCCGCCGTCGAGATCGTGGCGGGCCTCGAAGCCAAGCTCCGCCCTCGCGCGGCTGACGTCGAGGGCGCTGCGCTGGATCTCGCCCAGGCGCGGCGGCGCGAACTCGGGCTGGAGCGCGTCGTCGTCCAGTCCGGCCGCGCGTCGCAGCGCGCCGAGCACCTCGAGCACGGAGACCTCGGTCCCGGTGCCGACGTTGTAGACGCCGTGCGCCTCGGGGTGCTGCGCCGCGGCGAGGTTGGCCTCGACGACGTCGGCGACGTAGGTGTAGTCGCGTGTCTGGCGCCCGTCGCCGTAGACCATCGGGCGCTCGCCCGAGATCAGCTTGCCGCAGAAGATCGCGATGACGCCGGCCTCGCCGAGCGGGTCCTGGCGCGGGCCGTAGACGTTGCCGTAGCGCAGGGTCACCGCCGACAGCCCGTGCAGGCGCTCGTACCAGCCGCAGTAGGCCTCGGCGCAGAACTTGCTCTGCCCGTAGGCGGCCATGGGGCGCGGCGGCGTGGTCTCGGGCGTGGGGATGTCGTCGACGTCGCCGTAGATCGCGCCGCCGGTCGACGTGTTGACGACCCGGCCGACCCCGGTCTGGCGCGCGGCCTCGAGCACGTTGATCGTGCCGACCACGTTGACGCCCGCGTCCCAGGCCGGGTCGTCGACGGACTTGCGCACGTCGATCTGGGCGGCGAGGTGGAAGACGATGTCGGGCGGCGCGGCGACGAAGATGTCGTGCAGCCGCGCGGCGTCGCGGATGTCCGCCTCGTAGAACGTGATGCCGCGGCGGCGCGCCGCGTCGAGGTTCTCGGCGCGGCCGGTGGAGAGGTCGTCGACGACGGTCACCTCGTCGCCCCGGTCGAGCAGGGCGTCGACGAGGTTCGAGCCGATGAAGCCGGCGCCGCCGGTGACGAGGGCACGCATGGCCGCGGGATGCTAGCGGCGCCGCCGGGGAGGATCCTGGGCCGGTCAGCTGTAGACGGCCGCGAGGCGCGCCGCGACCGCCTCGGGCGCGCTCAGCTCGCGCACCCGACGCAGCCCGCGCTCGCCGGCCGCCGCGTCGCCGTAGCGGGCGAGCGCGGCCGCGGCCAGCTCCACCGCGTCGTCGCGCGGCACCAGCGCCGCCGCCTCGCCGACCAGCTCGGGCAGGCCGCCCATGTCGGTGGCCACGAGCGGCACCCCGGCGGCCACCGCCTCGACCGCCGCGAGCGGCATGACCTCCGAGCAGCGCGACGGGACCAGTTGCAGCGCGGCGCGCGCGCGCAGGTCGGCGACCTCGGCGGCGCTGACCTGCCCCACGAAGCGCACGCGGTCGCCGGCACGCGCCCGCACCGCCTCCGCGTCGGGGCCGTCGCCGGCGACCACGAGCGGCAGGCCGGCGCGCTCGCACGCGTCGACGGCGAGGTCGACGCCCTTCTCGCGCGAGAGCCGCGCCGCGACGAGCGCGTGCTTCCCGTCCGCGGCAGCGGACTCCGCCGCAAAGGCGCGCTGCACCTGGGCGACCACGTGGACGGGTGTGTCGCCCAGCGGCGCGCGCAGCGCCCGCAGGCGCTCGAGCCCGAAGGCGCTCGGAACCACGATCGCGTCGGCGTGCTCGACGATGCGCCGCTGCCACAGCGCGAGCGCCGCGGCGTAGACGACCGCCTCGGGCGCCGAGCCACGGCAGTTCAGCCGCACGCCCGGGCGCGTGTCGCGGCCCTGGCAGCGGATGCAGTCCTCGCCGCGGGAGTTGAAGCACGTGCCGACGGCACAGACGAGCCGGTAGTTGTGCAGGTGCAGCACGACGCGCGCGCCCGCCTCGCGGGCAGCTGCGAGCGCGCGCCAGCCGAGCGACGGGTTGACGTTGTGGGCGTGGACGACACGCGCGCGCGTGCGCCGGACGGCCGCGGCCACCTCCGCCGGGTCGAGGCCGCCGGCGAGCAGCCCCGCCGTCGCCCGCGCCCGGCCGAGCGCCGCCGAGTCGCGCTCCAGCACGTCGGCGTCCTCGCCGAGATGCTCGCGCACCAGCCAGGCGAGATCGTGGACGACACGCTCCTCCCCGCCGGGCACGCGATAGCGGTTGTGCAGGAACAGGATCACGCGGCGGGCGAGGCTACTGTGCTCACCGCCCATGCCCCCGCGCGCCGCCATCGTCATCCCGACCCGCGCCCGCCCGCGGTACCTCGACGTCGCGCTCGCCTCGATCGCGCCGCAGGCGGCCCAGCACGGGGCCGAGGTGGTGGTGGTCGACGACGGACCCGACGAGGCGACGCGCGCCGTCGCGTCCCGCCACCGCGCGCGCTACGTCGCGCACGACCGGCCGCGTGGCATCAACGTCGCGCGCAACACCGCGCTCGACGCGGCGGGCGACGCCGACCTCGTCGTGTACGTCGACGACGACGTCGAGGTGTGGCCCGGCTGGCTGCGCGCGCTGCTCGCCGCGGCGGACGCCTGCCCGGAGGAGGTCGGCGTCTTCACCGGTCCCGTCCGCGCGCGCATCGAGGATCACCGCTTTCGCTCGTGCGGGCGCGAGGGGCCGCCGCTGACGTTTCTCGACCTCGGTCCCGCGGACACGGACGCGCCCCGGGCCTGGGGAGCGAACATGGCGCTCCGCCGCGGCGCGATCGAGCGGGTCGGGCCCTTCGCCGAGCACCTTGTGAATGCCGGCGACGAGGAGGAGTGGCAGGCGCGCTGGCAGGCGCTCGGCGGGCGCGTGCGCTACGTCGCCGCCGCCGGCCTCGACCACCGCCGCGCGGGCGACGACGCGCGGCTGCGCGCGCTGGCCCGCGCGGCCTTCCAGCGCGGGCGCGCCGCCCGGCGGTACGACGAGCTCAACGGGATCGCGCCGCCGCTGCGCGACGAGCTGCGCGTCCTCGCCGGCTGCGCCGCGCACGGCCCGCGCTTTCGCTGCTTCGGCGGCGTGACGATGACCGCGCACAGCCTCGGGCGGCTGCGCGCGGCGCTGCTCGAGACGCCGGCGCCCGCGACCGGCGAGGACTTTCTCTCCGGCGCGAGTGGCACGGTGGGCGGCAGGCGCGGGGCGCTGCTCCGGGCCGGCGACGCATGGCTCGACGCGCGCGAGCTGCTCAGCGGCCGCCGCCTGCGGCTCGCGCGCGCCGCGGCGGCGACGCCGGAGCGCCGCCGCGTGCTCGTGCTCGGCATCGAGCGCCCGGGGATGATCATGGACGCCGCGCGCGCCGAGCTCGCCCGCAGCCGCCACGACGTCCGTGTCCACACCGCGCCGCCGGCGGGCCGCGGCAAGTTCGAGAACCTCAACGCGCTGCTCGCGGCCCACCCGCCCGGGGGCTTCGACTGGATGATCGTCATCGACGACGACATCGCGCTGCCGCGCGGCTTCCTCGACCGCTTCCTCCACGTCGCCGAGACCGCCGGCCTGCGGCTCGCACAGCCCGCCCACCGCCTGCACTCGCACGCGGCATGGGCGATCACCCGCCGCCGGCCGGGCGTCGCCGCGCGCGAGACGACGTTCGTCGAGATCGGACCGGTCACCGCATTCCACCGCGACACGTTCGCGACGCTGCTGCCCTTCCCCGAGCTGCGCATGGGGTGGGGCCTCGACGCGCACTGGGCGGCGGTCGCCCGCGAGCACGGCTGGCCGATCGGGATCGTCGACGCCACCCCGGTGGGTCACACGCTCGCGCCGGTCGGACGGGGCTATGGCCGCGACGCGGCGGTGGCGGAGGCGCGCGCGTTCCTCGCCGGCCGCCCGTACGTGCGCCGCGACGAGGTGCGCACGCTGCAGGTGCACCGGTGAGGGTCGCGATCGTCACGGAGTACTACCCGCGCGCCCACGACCCGGTCCTCGGCATCTGGGCGCACCGCCAGGCGGTGGCCGCGCGCGACGCGGGCGCCGACGTGCGCGTGCTCGTCCTCTATCGCCCGGTCCCCCCGCTCAGCACAGCGGCCCGCGACGTGGCGCGCGAGACCCGCCGCCTGCTGCGCCACCCGCGGCGCGCGACGCTCGACGGCATCGAGGTCGAGTACGTGCGCTTCGCCTCGCCGCCGCGGCCGCGCGCGTACGGGTCGTGGGGGGCGTGGTCCGCGCCGGCGGCTGCGCTCGCGCTGCGGCGCCTGCGCGGGCGCTTCGTGTTCGACCTCGTCCACGCGCACAACGCGGTCCCCGCCGGCGACGCGGTCCGCCGCGCGCGG
>DATAAR010000162.1:0-5801 GCA_036259975.1 Solirubrobacteraceae bacterium
CCAGCCTGACCGAGATGCTCTCCAGCTTCGCCCCGGGAACGGCCGTGGTGGCGGCCCGCTGCACCAGGCCCATGGTGGTGAGGATGTTGACGAAGATGTCCTTGGTGCCCTGGGCGCGGGCCAGCGCGGTGTCGTGGTGGACGGGTGTGAAGTCCCGCGTGGCCAGCGCCGTGGCGATCACGAACGTCGGCGTGAGCGGGATCTCCAGCAGCGGCGTCTCCTCCGCGGGCTCGGCGGCCTCCGGCTCCTCGGCGGGCACCCCGCCGTCGCCGCCCGGGGCGACCTCCACCGACTCCACCGCGTCGGCGTCCTCCGCGGTCTCGTCCGGCTCGACCGTCTCGACCGTCTCGGGCGCGGCGCCCGCGCCGACCGCGACCGCTGCCTCCGCATCCGCCTTCTTGCGCCGGCGCCGCGAGCGCCGGCCCTTGCCCTTGGGGAAGTTGCGCAGGAGCTCGCGCGAAAGCGCGCTGGGCTTGCGGGCCATCCGCGTGCGCGCGCCGCGGAGGACCTCCTCGGCCTCGGGCGTGTGCGCGACGGCCGCCGCGAGCAGCGCCGCGCTCAGGCGCCGGTCCTGCTTGCGCGCGGCGTGGACCAGCCGACGAGCGTTGCGCGCGTGCGCGCCGCCGCTCGAGTTGACGAGCAGGCCGAGCAGCCGCTTGGTCTCGGGCCAGCGCTGCACGGCGTACTCCTCGTGCACCTCACGCGTGTACTCGGCCAGCCGCCAGATCCACGCGTTCGCCTGGTCGCGACGGCCGATGCGCTTCTCGGCCAGCGCCTGGAGCATGATCTTCGTGCCCTCGCGCCGCTCGTCGCGCGACCACGTCCCGATGACGTCGATCGACAGGTCGAACGCCTCCGCGTCCTTGGCCGCGGCGATCTCCTGCAGCGCGCGCAGGCGCAGCTGCGAGTTGCGGTTGCGCTCGACCGCGGTCAGCAGGAAGCGCCGCTTGAGCTCGCCGGTGCGGTCGAAGTGCAGCATGGCGCGCGCCCGGCGCCAGCCGCTCGGCGCGACCCGCGCGCCCGCGAGCGCGGCCCACATGTGCTGCTCGCCGTAGTCGAGGAACTCGACCGCGATCCGCCACAGCTCGCGCTCGAAGACCTCGTGCCGCCGCTCCTCGTCCGCCGTCACCGGGATGACGCGACGCTCGACGCGCACCCGCCGGCCGCGGCCGCGGCGCACGGGCCCGACGACGATCGCGCCGCCGCGGTAGACGTCGCGGTCGAGCAGCGAGTGCAGTGTCACGACGGGGTCGTCGTGCTTCGTCGCCGGGTGCACGAAGTCGACGACGACGCCGGCCTCCTTGCCCTGGTGACGGCGCGTGACGCGGCCGACGCGCTGCTGGTAGATGCGCTTCGACGCGGTCGGCGCCAGGTGCATGCACACGGTCGCGCGGGGCGAGTTCCAGCCCTCGGCCAGCAGCTGGGCGTTGACGAGCACGTCGATGTCGCCGTGCTCATAGCGGGCGAGGATCTCGGCCAGCTCGCGCTTGGGCGTCTCGCCCGATACCGCCTCCGCCTTGATGCCCACGTCCCGGAACGCCTGCGCGACGTTGTAGGCATGGCGCACGCCGGCGGCGTACACGACACCGGGCACGCCGTCGAAGCGCGTCCTGTAGAGGTCGGCGATCGCCAGGTTGAACGGGAGCTGGTCCAGCAGCTCGGCCAGCAGCTCCTGGTCGAACTCGACGTCGACGTCGCCGCGGCGCAGCGGCACCTTCGCAATCGTTCGCACGCCGGGACCGGGCGGGATCCGGATGCACCGCAGGGGCGCGATGACGCCGCGCCGCGCGGCCTGCGCGAGGTCGAAGCGCGAGGTCTGCGTCGGGAACAGATCGGTGACGTGCCGCGCGATGAGCGCGCCGGTCGCCGTCATGCCGATGAAGATGGGCCCGGTCCACGCGCGGATCGCCGCGGAGGTCTTCTCGCCCAGCGCGGTGTGGGCCTCGTCGCAGATGACGATCGTGTACGCGTCGGAGATGCGCCCGGCGTTGCGCACGAACCACTGGTACGTCTCGACCGTGACCGGTCCCAGGTGCTTCGTCGCGTCGCCGCCGCCGTTGCGGTCGACCAGCAGCGGCGGCGTCACGCGGTCGGCGTACCCGCGCTCGCGCAGCTCGCCGTTGAACTGGTCGACGAGGTTGCGCCGGTGCGTGAGGATCAGGATGCCGCCGGTCCGCGACGCCTCGACGAAGCCCATCGCGGCCACCGTCTTGCCGGCGCCGGTGGCGTGCTCGAACCAGAAGCGCTTGTGCGCGTTGGGGTCGTCGACGCCCTCGGCCACGTCCTCGTCGACGCCGCCGGGCGGCTCGTCCTCGTAGGCCTCCGCCTCCGGCTCGTCGGGCGGCGCCTCGTCTTCCTCGTCGTCGAGGTCCACGACGTCGAGCTCCTCGGCGTCGTCGGGCGCGTCGACGTCGGCGTCGTCGTCGACCGCGAGCACCGGGGTCGCGGCGGGCGTCAGCGCCTCGCCGTCGCGCTGGGCCTCGGCGAGGAGCGCGGTGAGCGTGCCGGACAGGGCGTCGACCTGGTGCGGATTCAGCGTCGTGCCGTCGGCGAGCACCGGCTCTTCCTCGCTCAGCACCCGCTCGAGCCCGAGCAGCAGCGAGTAGCGCCGGCGCCAGTGCGTGGATGGCACCGTCGCCCCGGCATCGAGCTCGACCAGCGCGGCGTCCAGCGCCAGTCGGCGCCCGGTACCGGGCGCGAGCGCGTCCGCGACCTGCTCGCCGGCGTGCACGAAGCGCTCGCGCGTGAAGCGCTCCGCACGCTCGATGGCGTCAGGATCGGGGACAGGTGCGACCAAGGTGGCCGCCGACGTGGAATCAGCCATTGACCGGCTTGCTGTGTGGACGGAGAGTCGCGGAGGGATGTCGCGCAACTCGGAAGCTCCGGGACCCGCCCGGGACTTGCGGCGCAGAGGACGTACTCAGGCATCCGCCCCTTGCCGCTGAGTGCCACACACGATACCGCACCGGCACGCCGCCGGGCACCGGTATGGCACTCTTCCCCCGTGTCGGCTGGCAGGCTCGTCCTCGTCGTCGGGGCGATCGCACTGTTGGCGGTCGTCGTGCTCGGCCTGACTCAGGCCGCCGACGAGTCCTCCGCTCCGCCGAAGGCCGCGCCGACGCTCAGCGCGCGGCAGATCGCCCAGCGCCTGGACGGCGCGCCGCCGAAGCTGGCGGCGCTGCACCGGCAGGCCAACCAGATCCTGCCCGGGGCGCGAAAGGGGCTGCGCGCGCGGCTGGCCGAGCTGCGCGGCGAGCACCCGGTCGTCGTGAACATCTGGGCCGCGTGGTGCGGGCCGTGCCGCGCCGAGATGCCGGTCCTGCAGCAGGTCTCGCTCGATTTCGGCAAAGAGGTCGCGTTCATCGGCGTGGACCTGCGCGACAACCGCGAGGCCGCCGCAGCGTTCCTGCGCAAGATCCCGGTGGCGTACCCGAGCTATGACGACCCCTCGGGCAAGGTCTACAACGCCGAGGGCCTCGCCGGCGTGCCGAGCACGCTCTTCTACGACCGCCGGGGGAAGCAGAGGTTCGTGCACCAGGGGCCCTACTTCGAGAAGGCCGACCTCGTCAAGGACATCCGCCAGTACGCGCTGCGATGACCGAGGTGCGCCCGGCGCGTGACGCGGACGAGATCCGCGCCGCGCTCGCACTGCGCCACGAGGTGTTCGTGATCGAGCAGCGGGTCCCGATCGAGGAGGAGGTCGACCGCCACGACGACACCGCCCTGCACCTCGTCGCGGTCGACGGCCGGCGCGTGGTGGCGACGTGCCGCCTCGTGACCGCCGGCGAGACGGTGAAGCTCGGGCGGATGGCGGTCGCGGCGGCGGCCCGCCGGCGCGGCATCGCGTCGGCGCTGCTCGCCGAGGCGGAGGCGCGGGCGGCGGCGCTCGGCGCGCGGCGCATCGCGCTGGCCGCCCAGACCGGTGCGGTGGCGCTGTACGCGCAGGCCGGCTACGCCGCGTACGGCGAGCGCTTCCTCGACGCCGGGATCGAGCACGTGATGATGGAAAAGCGCCTGGACCAGGCGTAGGCTCGCGCAGTGGAGAAGGACCACTGATGCAGGTGCGCGTCAGACTCGGCGCCGGGCTGGCACGGCTGGCCGCGGCTCCGCTCGTGTCGCTGGAGCTCGACGAGGGCGCCACGGTCGCTGACGCGTGCCGGCGCCTCGCCGCCGAGCATCCCGAGCTCGACGGCGCGCTCGGCGCCGCCCTGCCGGTCGTCGCCGGCGTCCACGCGGAGCGCCAGCATCCGCTCCGCGCCGGTGACGAGCTCGCCCTGCTGACCCCCGTCGCCGGCGGCTGAGCCCGGCGCCAACCCCGCGATCCCGAGGAGCCCCGCCATGGCCACGCACGTCACCACCGCCCAGGCCCGCCAGACCGTCTTCGTCGACACGTTCACCGACGGGACGCTCGGACCCGACCAGCCCATGCTCGGCCCCGTCGCCGACGGCGGCCACATCGTGGTGAACACCGCGCCCGGCTGCTGGGGGCCGATGATCACTCCCGCGATCCGGGGCGGCCACGAGGTCGCCCAGCCGGTCGCGGTCGCGGGCGCCGAGGCGGGTGACGGCATCGCGATCCGGATCCGCGACATCGCGGTCACGTCGATCGCCACCGCCTCCGGCAACGACCAGCCGATGGAGGGCCGCTTCAACGCCGACCCGTACTGCGCGCCCGTGTGCCCCGGCTGCGGCACCGAGTGGCCGGAGACGCGGGTCGACGGCATCGGCCCCGAGGCGATCCGCTGCGCGACCTGCGGCGCCGACGCGACGCCGTTCACCTTCACGAACGGCTACACGATCGCCTTCGACGACACGCGCTCGGTCGGCGTGACCGTGGGCCGGGAGGCCGCCGAGACCATCGCCCAGGACGCCGCGCGCTACGCGGCGCTCCCGGACGCGTCGGTGCAGAACCCGATCCTCACGTTCGCGCCGCACGACATCGTCGCGCTCGCCACGCGCATGCGCCCGTTCATGGGCCAGCTGGGCACGTCGCCGTCCACCACCATGCCCGACTCCCACAACGCCGGCGACTTCGGCGCCTTCCTCGTCGGCGCGCCGCACCGCTTCGCGCTGAGCGCCGCCGAGCTCCAGCAGCACAAGACCGACGGCCACATGGACATCGACGCCGTGCGCGCCGGCGCGATCCTCGTCTGCCCGGTGAAGCTGCCCGGGGGCGGCGTCTACCTCGGCGACATGCACGCGCTGCAGGGCGACGGCGAGATCGCCGGCCACACGGCCGACGTGTCGGGCACGGTGACGCTCCAGGTCGAGGTGGTCAGCGGCCTGGCCATCGACGGGCCGGTGCTGTTCCCGGTCGCCGAGGACCTGCCGTTCCTCGCCAGGCCGCTGAGCGACGAGGAGCGCGTCCGGGCGCTCGCGCTCGCTCGCCGGCACGGGCTGGACGCGATCGAGGAGTCGCTGCCGATCAGCGTGATCGGGACCGGGCCGGACCTCAACTCGGCGACCGCCAACGGGCTCGCGCGCGCCGCGAAGCTGCTGGGCATGCCGGTGCCCGAGGTGATGAACCGCGCGACGATCTCCGGGGCGATCGAGATCGGCCGCCACCCGGGCGTCGTGCAGGTCACGTTCCGCGCGCCGGTCGAGCGGCTGCAGGCGTGCGCGCTGCTCGGCTACGCCGAAGAGCAGTACGGGTCCGTCTGACCCGTCTGGTGTCATCGCGGCTGCAATGGGTGCCGCCGCGCTGTACGACGACGGCTGGGCCATCCGGGCGCTGCCACCGGGCCGGCGCGACCTCGGGTGTCACGAGCTGTGGGAGCGCTCGCTCGAGCGCTCCCGCCGTC
>DATAAR010000163.1:0-10848 GCA_036259975.1 Solirubrobacteraceae bacterium
CAGGCCGAGGCCCCCGACCGCCACGAAGCCGTGCGCGTGCTCGGTGCCGACCGTCGGCGCCTCCGGAGCGACGTCCCAGCGCAGGACCTTGTCGGGTCCGGGGCGCTCGAGCACCTCCGCGTTCGCGGTGCCCGCGTACAGGCGCCCGGTGCCGCCGAGCTCGCTCGTCACCTCGTAGGCGAGCGCGCCCACGATCGAGGGCCCGGCCGGGCCGTTCGGCACGTCGTAGTTGCTGTCGCGCGTCGTGCGCGGGGTGGCGGGGTCGGTCGGCGTGCCGATCGTCTCGTGCAGGCCGCCGGCCTCGGCGACGATCACCTTCGCGGGGCCGAAGCGTCCGAGCTCGCCGTGCACCGCGGCGACCGCCGTGGCGCCGAGGCCGTCGGAGGTCCGGGCCACGAGCTGCACCGTCGGGCGCGCGGCCTCCGGGTCGACGATGCGCTGCACGCTGCCGGAGCGCTGGAAGACCACGTAGGCGCTGCCATCCGGCGCGAGGCTCAGCGCCGCGGGGCGCGGGCGCTCGGGCTCGAGCGGGTCGGCGTCCATCTTGATGACGTCGCGGAACTCGAACTTGCGGGTGGAGACGTTCCAGTCGGCGCGCACGACGTCGGCGCTCGGCGAGGCGACGTCGGGGATGAGCACGAACTCGTCGCCGCTGTCAGGCGCGAACGGCGAGGGATCGACGAAGGCGGGCGCCATCGCCGCGTCCGGGCCCTGGGCCGCGTGCGGCAGCAGGCCGCCGAGGCACGTCCGCGTCGTCGAGGTGTCCGACGGCGTCTGCGGATGCTCGATCGTCCCCGGGCCGGTGGCGGGCGCGGTGATCCGGCAGAAGCCCGCGTTGTGGTCGGTGACCCACATGCGGCCGGCGGGATCCTCGATGGCCCCGGAGCCGATGTGGAGGCCGGTCGCGAACGGCGACGGCCCGGCCGCGCGCGATGGCGCCGCCAGCAAGAGCGCGAGCGCGACGGCGGCACCGAGCGCGCACACGGCGATGACGGCTCGCCGCGACCCCCCGCGGCGAAGCGTTTCAGGCATATGTACCCCCTACGAAGACCCCCTGCCGGGGTCCGTTTGACGGACTGGCAGTGTCAGCGCTGTGACACTCTGGGAACAGGTGGGTTCCGCGGCAGGGTTCGCGCGAGTTCGCGCACCGCGCGTGCAGGAGGCCGCAAGATCCGGTTCGCCGGCCTACGTGTCCCGCGCCATGCCCGCCCGGGTGCAACCGCGTTCCAGCTCGTCGAGGCCGAAGCCGTCGACGGGGCCCAGCGCACCGGTGCCCCGCAGGCCATCCGCCGCGGCCGTCTGCGCGCCCCAGGCCAGGATCGCGGCGGTGAAGTCGTACGGGTTGACGCCGCTCAGGCGCACGCCGCCCAGGCGGGTGCCACGCGCGTCGAACGCCTCTGCGACGACGAGCGCGCCGACGCGCGCGCGGGCGCCGGCATCCGGGCCGCCCGTCGAGCCCGGCGCGAGCGGCCGCAGGAGCGCTCCGAGGCCGGCGCGCGCGGCCGGCAGGCGGCCGAGCACCGACGTGCCGAGCCCGAGCGCCTGCGCGGCCCGCGCGGGCGCACCGGGCACGCCGAGGTACACGCCGACGTCGCGCAGGCCCGGCGCGATCCGCGGCAGGGCAAGCGGCTCCGAGCCGCCGACCGACACCGCCGCGGCGCGCCGGCGCCCGAGGTCGAAGTCGCGCACGCGGCGCGCGGTCGGCTCGGTCACGAGGCGCCCGCCGCGCAGCGCGTGCGCCGGCGCGAGGAGGATGCCCAGCGCGGAGGCGCGCGTGCCGCCGCTGGCGACGGCGGCGCGCGAGTCGCCGGTCACGAAGTAGCCCGTCTCGACGCGCGTCGCCCGCTCGCCGGCGTCCCGCAGCGCGAGCGCGCCGGCCAGGTTGCCCGGGACCCAGTCGTAGCCGAACGCGGTGAGCAGGCCGCAGCCGGCGGCGGCCGCGGCCGGGCCGTGGCGCTCGAACACAGCGCGGATGAAGACGCTCTCGCCGGTCGAGTCGAGGTAGTGCGCGCCCGCGTCGATCGCGGCGAGCACGACCGGCTCGCCCAGGCGCGCGAACGGGCCGACCGTCGAGATCAGGACGTCGCCGCGCTCGACGAGCCCGCGGAGGGTGGCCGGCTGCGCGACGTCGGCGACGCGGGTCTCGAGCCCGCCCAGCCGGGCGGCGAGCGCCTCGAGCGCGTCCCGGCGGCGCGCGGCCAGAACCGGCCGGACGCCGCGGTCCACGAGCGCCCGCGCGGTGAGCTCGCCCGTGTAGCCCGTCGCCCCGAACAGCACGATGCGGCCGCTCACCACTCGACCCTATCCTCTGCGCCATGGACGAACGCGTCCTCACCGAGCGCCTGATCACCTACGACACCTCGCACCCCGAGGCGCTGCGCTCGGCCGCCGCGTTCATCAAGGGCTGGCTCGAGGCGCGCGACATCGACGTGGTCCAGCGCGACTTCGACGGGCTGCCGGTCGTGCTGGCCGACGTCGGCGCGACCGAGGGCCCGACCGTCGTCTTCCACGGGCACCTCGACGTCGTGCCCGCGCGCGAGGGGCAGTTCACGCCCCGCGTCGAGGGCGACAGGCTCATCGGCCGCGGCGCCTACGACATGAAGGGCGCGCTCGCGGCGATGATGTGCGCCGTCCGCGAGGCGGCCGAGCAGGACCTCGTCCGGATTCGCTTCGTCTGCGTCCCCGACGAGGAGTCCGAGGACGTCAGCCGCCGGTCGACCGACGTGCTCGTCGCCGAGGGGCTGCGCGGTGACTTCGCGCTGACCGGCGAGCCGACCGACCTGCACATCGGCGTCCAGGCCAAGGGCGTCCTCGCCGTCCGCGTCGAGGTCTCCGGCACGAGCGCGCACGGCTCGACGCCCTGGCTGGGCGACAACGCCATATTGAAGGCGCACGACACGTTCCGCCGGATCGAGACGCTGCCGTTCAGCCGCGAGTCGTCGGACATGTTCGACCGCGCCTCGATCAACCTGGCGCGCATCGAGGGCGGCGACGCGTTCAACAAGGTGCCCGACGTCTGCACGATGGACGTCGACATCCGCTTCCTGCCCAATCAGGAGCCGGGCGACATCCTCTCCCAGATCCGCGCGATCCCGGACCTGCACATCGTCAAGTGCTTCACGCGCGCGCCGGCGATCGTCTCGCGCCGCAACCCGTACGTGCTCGCGCTCCGCGACGCGGTGGCGCGGTCGATCGAGGGGGAGGCGCTGAGCGTCGGCCGCGACGGCGCCTCCGACGCGATCTCGTTCCTGGAGGCCGGCGTGCCGGCCGTCGAGTTCGGCCCGGTCGGCGGCGGCCACCACGGCCCGCACGAGTGGGTCTCGATCGAGTCGCTGCACGTCTACCGCCGCGCGCTGGGCGACTTCGTCCGCGCGCTCCCCGCGCGGCTCGAGCGCCAGGAGCAGCCGCTGCGCGCGGTCGAGGGCCGCGTGGCGTAGCGCGTTTCGCCCCGGCGCCCCGCGCGGTCGCCGCGGTCAGCGACGTGCGGGCGGACCGCCCGCCGAGGAGCCGACGGCCGCGCTGCCGCGGCCTCACGAGACGCGCGCCCCCGCAGCGCCTCGGGACACCGCCTTCGGGTCGTCCGTCCCGGACGGACCCGAGCGGCCAGCACGCATTCGCTCGTGAGCGTCGAATTCCGTCTGCATCCAGATGCCGAACGTCAGTCTCGGTTTTCGCCAGTGCGTCCGAACCCGCTTTCCTCGCCGCCGACCGGCCCGCGTCCGCTGCGCCGCGCGCGCCAGCGCGGAGCGCACGGGCGTAGGCCTCTCGGCCCCGACGGCGAACACCACCGGTGGTGGACCCGCTCGCCGCGCTCTCGCATCCCGACGACGACCCCACCCCGCCCGACCGCCCCGGCTGGGCGCTGCTCAAGCGCGCCGCGATCGGCGCCGTGCTCATCGTCTCGCTCAGCGCGGCGACCGTCGCCTCGGCCGTCCTGCTCGAGGTCAAGGAGCTCACCCGGATCATCCGCAACGAGAGCGTGCCGCTGGCCCCGGCGGTGAGCTCGCTGCTGGAGAACGTCGCCTCGGGCAAGCCGCAGACGATCCTGGTCATCGGCGACGACCGGCGCAAGGCCGACGCCGAGCAGGGCAACCCCACGCGCTCCGACACCATGATCCTCGTGCGCCTCGACCCGAAGAAGGGCGCCACCGCGATGATGTCGCTGCCGCGCGACCTCCTCGTCGACATCCCGGGCTACGGGCGCGACAAGCTCAATGCGGCGTTCGCGCTCGGCGAGGACCACCTCACGCTGCGCACGATCCGCGGGCTGCTCGACATCCCGATCCACCACTACGTGCGCGTGACCTTCTGGGGCTTCCGCGAGGCGGTCGACCGGGTCGGATGCGTGTACGTCGACGTCGACCGCAAGTACTTCAACGACAACCACCCGCCCAACGGCGGCGGCGGCCCGTACGCGGTGATCGACGTGCCCGCCGGCTACCAGAGGCTCTGCGGCCAGAAGGCGCTCGACTACGTCCGCTACCGCCACCTCGACAACGACCTCGTGCGCGCGGCGCGGCAGCAGTCGTTCCTCGGCGAGGCGAAGGGCCAGGTCGGCGTCGCCGGCGTGTTCTCCGACCGCGCGCAGCTCCTGCGCATCTTCGCCCGCAGCGTCCGCACGGACATCCGCAGCACGCGCGCGGTGCTGAGCCTGCTGAAGCTGGTGGCCGAGTCCTCCGGCAAGCCCGTGCAGGAGGTCCAGTTCCCGGCGCAGGACATCGGCGACGGCACCGGCAACGTCGCGATCTCCGACACCGCGCTGCGCCGCACCGTCCGCCGCTTCCTCGACGTGCGCGGGACGCGCGGCGCGCGCGGGCGCACGGCGCGCACGAAGACCAAGCGCCGGGCCGACCGCCGCTCGAGCCGCCGGCGCCACCGCGGGGCGGCGACCGTCGCCCCGGGCCTGGTCGCCAACCGCAAGGCGGGCGAGGACGAGGCCGCGCGCGTGCAGGTGAAGCTCTCTCGTCTGCCGGTCTACTACCCGGCGCTCATGGCGACCGGCGGGCGCTATCGCTCCGACCACGCGCGCGCGTACGACATCGCAGACCGCTCCGGGCGCCGCCACCGCGCCTACCGCATCGTGGCGTTCCAGGGCTCGATCGGCCAGTACTACGGCATCCAGGGCACGACGTGGAAGTCGCCGCCGATCCTCGACGATCCGTCCGAGCGCCGGCGCGAGCGCGGGCGCACCTACGAGCTGTTCTACGACGGCGGGCGGCTGCGCATCGTCGCGTGGCGGACGTCGCGAGGCGTGTACTGGATCTCGAACACGCTGCTGCGGACGCTGACGAACCGCCAGATGCTCGCGCTGGCCCGCTCCGCGCGGCGGGTCGCCGGCTGAGAGCCGGCCCGCTGTCGTTACCCTCCATGGCTCTCGATGGGCCCCATGGACGACGAAACGCCCCCGCGGCCAGGCCGCGGGCTGCTGAAGCGCGCTGCGCTCGGCGCGACGCTCATCTTCCTCTTCTCCGCCGCCACTGTCGCGTCGGCGGGCCTGCTCGAGGTCGATCAGCTCATCCGCATCGTCAGGAGCGAGAGCGCGCCGATCCCGGGCATCGAGGGCGCGCTGGACAACGTCGACCCCGGCAAGCCCCAGACGATCCTCGTGCTCGGCTCTGACCGCCGCTTCCAGGACGTCAAGGAGAAGAACCCGGTCCGCTCCGACACGCTGCTGCTGGTGCGGCTGGACCCGGCCCGCGGCGTGACCGCGGTGATGTCGATCCCGCGCGACCTCAAGGTCAACATCCGCACGCGCCGCGGGACGGTCACCGACAAGATCAACGCCGCGTACGCGCTCGGCGGCCCGCGGCTCAGCGTGCAGACGGTCCGCGACCTGCTGCGCATCCCCATCAACCACGTCGTCAACGTGAACTTCGGCGGCTTCCGGCGCGCGGTCAACCGGCTGGGCTGCGTGTACGTCGACGTCGACCGCGACTACTTCAACGACAACAACCCGCCGAACGGCAGCCAGTTCGACTACGCGACGATCGACATCAACCCCGGCTACCAGAAGCTCTGCGGCCAGGACGCGCTCGACTACGTCCGGTACCGCCACTTCGACGACGACCTGGTCCGTGCGGCGCGCCAGCAGTCGTTCCTGGCCGCCGCCAAGGAGCAGATCGGCCTCGGGCGCATCTTCGGCGACCGCAAGGAGCTCCTGCGGATCTTCGGCCGCTACACCCAGACCGACATCGCTCGCGACAACACAGCGGCAATCCTCCGGCTGCTGAAGCTGGCCTTCGAGGCGTCCAAGAACCCGATCCGCGAGGTCCACTTCCGCGGCGACATCGGCGAGACGTACGTGACGATCACGCCGCGCAACCTGCAACGGACGATCAACGAGTTCCGCACCGGGCGGGCGTCGAAGGGGCCGCGGGTCACTGCCGGCAACGGCGGAGGCCGCTCGCGCGCGGCGCGCCGGCGGGCGCGGCGGCGATCGCCCGGCCTGCCGCGCGGCGTGATCACCGCGCGCGTCGAGGGCGAGAACCACGTGGCCGAGGCGTCGACGCGGCTGCCGTTCCCGACCTACTACCCGCGCGCGCGCCTGGCCCGGGGCCGCTACCTGTACGGCAAGCCGCGCGTCTACGACCTCTACGACCGCGCCCACCGGCGCTACCGCGCGTACCGGATCGTCGTGGCGACCGGGCGCCAGGGCCAGTTCTACGGGATCCAAGGCACGAACTGGAAGTCGCCGCCGATCCTCGACAACCCGTCGTCGAGCACCCGGATGCGCGGGCGCACCTACCAGCTGTTCACCGACGGCAACCGCGTGGCCTTCGTCGCCTGGCGCACGCCGCGCGCGGTCTACTGGATCTCGAACACCCTCTCGCGGACGCTCACGAACGCGCAGATGCTCGCCATCGCGCGGTCGCTGAGCCGCGTCGGGGAGCGCTGAGGCGCCCGGTACGGGGCGGCCGGCCGTCGGGCGGCCGCTATCCTCCCGCACCCCCATGAGCACGCAGAGAGAGCCCATCGGCGTCATCGGCACCGGCTACGTCGGACTCGTCACCGCGGCCGGCTTCGCCGAGGTCGGCAACGAGGTCTGGTGCATCGACATCGATGCCGCCAAGGTCGAGATGCTTCAGCGAGGCGAGATCCCGATCTACGAGCCGGGCCTCGCAGAGCTCGTCACCAAGCACCGGGGACGGCTGCACTTCTCAACCGACATCGCCGACGCGCTCGAGCACGCGCGGCTGCTGTTCGTCGCCGTCGGCACGCCGCCCACGTACTCCGGCGACGCGGACCTGAGCGCCGTGCACGCGGTCGTCGACGCGATGCCGCCGTCCGACCGTCACGCGCTCGTGATGAAGTCGACGGTCCCGGTCGGCACCGGCCAGTCGATCAAGCGCATCTTCCGCGAGCGCGGCAAGGAAGGCTTCCGCTACGTCTCCTGTCCGGAGTTCCTCAAGGAGGGCTCCGCGGTCGACGACTTCCTGAACCCCGACCGGGTCGTCGTCGGCGACGACGGCGACTGGGCCGGTGATGCGGTCGTCGAGCTGTACGCGCCGCTCGAGGCGCCGCTCGTGCGGACCGACATCGCGAGCGCCGAGATGATCAAGCTCGCGGCGAACGCCTTCCTCGCCACGAAGATCTCGTTCATCAACGAGATCGCCAACGTCTGCGAGGTCACCGGCTCGAACGTCACCGAGGTGGCGAAGGGCATCGGCCTCGACGACCGCATCGGGCCGAAGTTCCTGCAGGCCGGGGTCGGCTTCGGCGGCTCGTGCTTCCCGAAGGACGTCAGCGCGCTCAAGCAGCTCGCCGGCAACTCGGGCTATCACTTCCAGCTGCTCAACGCCGTCATCGAGGTCAACGAGCTGCAGAAGCGCCGCGTGATCGGCAAGCTCGAGAAGCACCTCGGCACGCTCGTCGGCAAGCGCGTCGCGCTGCTCGGGCTCGCGTTCAAGCCGAACACCGACGACATGCGCGAGGCCACCTCGCTCGTGCTCAGCGCGCGGCTCACCGCCGCCGGCGCCCAGGTCTCGGCGTACGACCCGATCGCCGAGGAGGAGGCGCGCCGGCTGATGCCCGGCCTCCACTTCGCCGACGACGCGCTCGACGCGGTCCGCGGCGCCGACGCGGTGGTCCTCGTCACCGAGTGGGACGAGTTCAAGACGATCGATCTCTCCGCCGTCGCCGAGGCGATGGCCGGCGACGTCCTGATCGACGGGCGCAACGCGCTCGATCCCGAGGCGGTCCGCAGCGCCGGGCTCGTCTACGAGGGCATCGGCCGCGGGTAGGGGCCGGCGGCCGTGCAGGCGGTCATCCTCGTCGGCGGCGAGGGCACGCGGCTTCGGCCGCTGACCGCCACGGTGCCCAAGCCCGTCGTCCCGCTCGTCGACCGCCCGTTCATCGTCTACATGCTCGAGTGGCTGCGCCGCCACGGCGTCGACGACGTGATCATGTCGTGCGGCTTCATGGCGACGAGCGTGCGCAACGTCCTCGGCGACGGGTCGCACCTCGGCCTGCGCCTGCGCTTCGTCGAGGAGCCCGAGCCGCGCGGCACCGCCGGGGCGCTCAAGTACGCCGAGGACCTGCTCGCCGACCGCTTCCTGATGCTCAACGGTGACGTCCTCACCGACATCGACCTCAGCGCGCAGCTCGCGCAGCACGACGCGACCGGCGCCATCGGAACCCTCGCGCTGGTGCCGGTGGAGGACCCGACCGCCTACGGGCTCGTGCGCCTGCACGACGACCGGGCGGTCCGCGAGTTCGTCGAGAAGCCGTCCGCGGACCAGATCGACACGAACCTGATCAGCGCCGGTGCCTACGTGCTCGAGCGCGCGGTGGTCGACCTCATCCCGCCCGACCGCAACGTCTCGATCGAGCGCGAGATCTGGCCGCGACTCGTCGGCCGCGGCCTGTTCGGCTACGCGGCCGACGCCTACTGGCTCGACATCGGGACGCCCGAGCGCTACCTCCAAGGCACGTTCGACATCCTCGAGGGCAACGTGCGCACGGCCGTCGCGGACCGGCTCGGCCCCGGCTTCGTCGACGTGGCCGACCACGTGGAGGCCGACGGGCGCATCGTCCCGCCGGCGCTGGTGGAGCGCGGCTGCCGCGTCGCGGCCGGCGCGCACATCGGCAGCCTCGTCGTGCTCGGCGAGGGCGTGAGCGTGGGGGCCGGATCGACGATCGAGCGCGCCGTGGTGCTGAACGGCACCGAGGTCGGCCCGCGCTGCACCCTGCGCGACTGCATCGTGGCCGGTGGCGTGCGCATCGGCGAGGGGTCGACCGTGTCGGGTGGAGCGGTCATCGGCGAGGGCGTCACGATCGGGGCGCGCAACGTCCTGTCGCGCGGCGTGCGAGTCTTCCCGCAGACCGAGCTGCCCCCCGGGGCGATCACGTTCTGAGGAAGCCAGGCAGAGGAGCGCACAACGACGATGTCCACCACCGAGGGCTTGGCGCTCGACCGCGAGACGATCGCGCGGATCGATGCGTCCGACCAGCTGACCGACATCCTCGCCATCCCCGAGCACCTGCGCGACGCCCTGTGGAAGGTCGAGTCGGCGGGCCTCGAGTCGTGGGACAGCCCCGGCGGGATCATCGTGGCCGGCATGGGGGGCTCTGCCATCGGCGGCGAGCTCGCGCGCGCGATCCTCGGCGATCACGCGTCGCGCCCGCTGCTGACGGCGCGCGCGTACGGCCTGCCGCCGTGGACGACGAACGCGACGACCGTCGTCTGCGCGAGCTACTCGGGCGAGACCGAGGAGACGCTCGCCTGCTTCGAGGCGGCCGGCGTGATCGGCGCCCGCCGGGTGGTCGTGACCTCGGGGGGGAAGCTCGCCGAGATGGCGCGCGCGGAAGGCGTGCCGGTGATCCCGGTCGCCGGCGGCTACCAACCCCGCCACGCCGTGGCGTACATGACCGTCGGCGTGCTCGAGGTCGCCGCGCTGGCCGGCGTCGGCCCCCGCATGAACTCGGAGATCGACGTCGCGGCCGACCACCTCGAGGAGCTCGTCATCGAATGGGGACCGGACGGCGTGGACGCGTCGGAGGCCAAGACGCTCGCGCGGGCGCTGTCGGGCACCGTGCCGGTGGTCGCCGGAGCCGGTCTCACGACCGGCATCGCGTACCGCTGGAAGACGCAGATCAACGAGAACGCCAAGAGCCCGGCGTACTCGCTCGAGCTGCCGGAGCTCGACCACAACGAGATCGAGGGCTGGTCGTCGGCCAACGGGTACGGGCGCTTCTCCGCCGTGCTCCTCGACGACGACGACACCCATCCGCGCGTCAAGGAGCGCATGGATCTGACCGCGCGGCTGATCCGCCCGGGCGCCGCCGGCGTGCACCGCCCGCGCTCGCGCGGGCGCACGACGGTCGAGCGCGTGTTCTCGCTCGTGCTGCTGGGCGATCTCGTGTCGCTGTACCTGGCGGTGCTGCGCGGCGTCGATCCGGCGCCGGTCGACGTGATCGACGAGCTCAAGTCCGAGCTCGCGCGCGGCGGCTGACGGCGGTCTGGTTCGCCCGGCGCGTCGGCGGGAAGGTCGGGAGGATGAACCGGAAACTCCTGCTCCCAGTCACGCTCCCGCTCCGCGTGGCCGCGCTGCAGATGCGCCTGGCGCGCAGCGCGGTCGGGATCGCCCTTGACGTCACCAAGGAGGTGGCCGACCGCGCGCCCTGGGCCGGCGAGCGCGGCGACGCGCCGATGGCCGCCGCCGAGCCCCAGCCGACGATCTCGTTGTGGTCGAGCTCGGGCAGCTCGAGCGCATACGCGGGCGACTTGGCGTTCTCGTTGATCTGCGTCTTCCAGCGGTAGGCGATCGGCTGCGTGATGCCCGCGCCACAGATCGTCGGGATCGTTCCGTGGACGCCCATCGCGATCCGCTTGGCGAGGCTGTCGGTGCC
>DATAAR010000164.1:0-2415 GCA_036259975.1 Solirubrobacteraceae bacterium
CTCATGGGGCGGGGGCAATCATCGTCAACCGCGGCGCGGCGCGTTTGTTGCGGGCGCGTAGGCGGTCGCCCATGGCGGCTCGACGCCGGCGATGGCCGCGACGCGCTCGACGTCGGGCGCGTAGTGCTCCCGCAGCGCGGCCGCCGTCGCGTCGTCCGGCGGCTCCTCCGGAGGGCCCGGCTCGGCGTTCCACAGCCTGAGCCAGAACTCGAACGCGGTGCGGTGCTGCGCGGCGTGGCGCATCCGCGGCCAGACGTGGCGCGCGAGGTAGCGCTTGAGATCGGCTTCCGCCTCCGGCGAGACCCGCGGCCTGCCGCCGGGATAGAAGCGCTCCCCGAGGTGCTCGGGCACGTGCGGCGCCACCCCCAGGTGCTCGCAGACCCGCCGGACCACGTCCCCCGGCGCCCGCTCGAGGTCGGCCGTGAACGCGACCAGGAGCTGCTCGCGGTCGAAGTGCGCGAGGTAGGCCTCGAGGATCCGGCCGTACTCCCCCGCGACGACGTACGTGTTCGTCGGCGTCGGGTCGCGCCGCGCCCGGTCGAGCTCGGCCGGCTCGAGCTGCTCGCGCACCGCGTCGCGGAACGAGCGGGTCTCGCCGTGCTCACGCAGCGACATGCGGTGCGCCGACAGCGCGCGGTCGACGGGGTCGCGCAGCAGCGCGACGAGCCTGACGTGCGGGAACGCGTCGCGGATCCGTGCCGCCACCGTGGGCACGTCGACGCCGTTGGCGCCGAGCATGTAGCTGACGGTGACCGTGCCGAGCTTCGCGCTGCGCGGCGCGTCCTTGAAGAGCGCCCGCATGTAGCGCCCGAGCTCGTGCGGGTAGCCGGCCTCGGTGAAGAAGGGCGACTCCTTCGCCGGCGGCATGCGCAGGCCTGGGTTGTCCTCGAGATAGCGCCAGAGCGAGGTCGTGCCGGCCTTCTGCGCGCCGATCACGACGAAGTCGAGCGTGGGGACGCGTGAGAGGAGGCGGCGCACGCTCAGCCCGGCACCCCGACGCGAGACGCGGGCGCCGCGCTCGTCCCGGAGAGGCTGCCGATCGCCTGGACCACCAGCCCGCGAGTGTCGCGCATCGCCGGCAGGCGCAGTGCCAGCAGCGTGCCGAACAGGAGCGCCTCGCCGGCGAGGAGCCCCAGCGCGCCGCCGCCGACCGTCCGCCCGGCCGCATCGGTCACCAGCCAGGCCGCCGCCACCGCCGCGATGCCGGTCGCGAGCGGCACGCCCACGCTCGTGCCCAGCGCCGCGCCGGTCCGCGCGATCGTCCGCGTCGCCAGCACCGCGAGCTGGACGATCGCGCCCGCGCACCAGCCGATCGCCGCCGCGGGCGCCCCGAGCGAGGGCACGAGCGGCAGCGCCACCGCCAGCCAGACCACCGCGCCGAGCGAGGCCGCCAGCACGACGGTCCCGGCCGAGCCCGACGCGAACAGGTACGGCGAGCTGCCGAGCGCGACCGGGAGGATCGCCATGACGGCGAGCCCCGACCAGAGCAGGACCGCCGGCACGTCGTGCCAGTCGGGCCCGAGCACGACCGGCAGGGCCGGCGCGAAGGCGACGAACGCGACCATCATCGCGCCGCTGAGGACCGCCAGGGCGGCGGCGCCGCGCTCGATCACCGGCCGCGGGTCGTGGCCGGCCTCGAGCAGCCGGGCCATCGCCGGGAACCCGATCCGGCCGAGGGCCCCGAACACCATCAGCGGGATCTGCAGCACGCGCCACGCGAGGTTCCACACGCCGAGGGCGGCGATCCCCGCGATGAGCGCGATGCCGACGTTCAGGCTCTGGTCGCGGACGATGCCCACGACGACGGCGCCCTGGTACCGCGCGCCGAACCCGAGCAGCGGGCGGACCGAGGGCCACGACCAGCGCGGGCGCAGCGGCCCGACCGGGCCGAGCCGCATCATCGTGACCGCGCCCGCGACGGCGCGGACCGGCGCGGCCGTCGCGAAGCCCCAGATCCCCGCGCCGAGCGCGACGGCGACGAGCGCCCAGCCGTAGAACGCCACCGCCTCGACGACGTCGACCGTCGCGACGACCCGGTAGCGGAGGTCGCGCTCGAGCAGGATCGTGCCGGGCACCTTGAGCATCGCGATCGGCAGGCTCGCCGCCATCACCGCGACCACGAGCCCGTCCCGGCCGATCGGCAGGGCCACGAGCGTCGCCGCGGCGACCACGGCGAGCGTCAGGCCGAGCTGCACCGCGGCGATCGCCCGCAGCTCGGTGCGCGACGGCGGCTCGGGCCGGCGTATGAGCCCGGCGCCGAGGCCGGCGTCGGAGAGCAGCGTGCCGAAGGCGAGGAGCACCGTGCCGAGCGCGACCAGCCCGAAGTCGCGCGGCTCGAGCAGGCGCGCCAGAGCGATGTTGGCGCCGAGGCCGAGCGCGAGGATCAGCGTCCCGCGGGCGATCAGCAGGCTCGCG
>DATAAR010000165.1:0-1719 GCA_036259975.1 Solirubrobacteraceae bacterium
GACGACGTCGTCTGGGAGCGTTCCGGGCGGGGGACCATCGACTGCGGCCCGGGCCGCGACCTCGTCCACGCGCGGCGCCGAACGCCGTGGCGACTGCGCGGCTGCGAGCGGATCGACTACTACGACGGCCGCCGCGGCCCGCGCTGATCCCACAGCAGGCCGGCCACGCTCTCGCCGCCGCTCACCTTAAGAGCAACCGCCGGGGCACCCGAAGGCGCCCCGGCGGCGAGGGAGGAGAGGGTGCTCCCCGCCGGGCGAACCCGGCAGGCCTTCCCGCGTCGGCCCTCTCTGGCGCCCGGAGCCCCCCGGCTCCGGCCCGACGCGGCGAAACGACGCCGAGCCGCTCCGTGGGGAGCGGCTCGGCTCTCAGGGCTAGACGAGCTGCGAGACCCGGCCGGTCACCTCGCGCGCGGCCTTCGTGGCGGCGAGCACGGCGTTCTGGCCGGCGTTCTCGGCGACGGCGCCGAGGAGCGACGCGCTCTGCGCGGCGTACGTGCGCTGCGCGTCGCGGCCGAAGCGCTGGACGTCGCCGGCGACGTTGCGGACGTCGCCGCGCAGCGTCTTGACGTCCTTCTCGACCTTGCTGGTCCGGGTGCGGACGTTGCGCTCGAGGCGCGTGCGCTGCTTCTTCAGCTCGCGCTCGACGCGGTTGCGCGCGGTGGTGCCGCGGCGCTCGAACGCCTTCAGGCGCCGCTCGACCTGCGTGCGGTCGCTCAGCGTGCCGGCGATCTCGACGACGCGGTCGCGCGCGGTCAGCGTGGCGCCGACGTAGGTCAGCGCGGCGCGCTGGGCCCCCTCGACGACCTTGTCGACGGTCTTGACGGCGTCGCGGCGGACCTGCGCGGCCTCGCGGGCGACGTCGCCCTGCGCGCGGTTGCCGGCGCGCTGCGTGTTGCGCGCGGTGGCGCGGGCGTTCCGCTTGGTGGCGGCGCGCTTCGCCGTCGTGCTGCGGCGCGTGGCCGCGGCCTTGCTGCGGGTCGAAGCACCGCCCGTGCTGCGCGCCGAGGCGCTGCGCGTGGTCGAGGTGCTGCGCTTGCGAGTGGTCGTGCTCTTCTGGGTCTGGGCCATCTCGGGGTCACCCTCTCTGCTTGCTTACTTCTAAGTTCATTACGAAGCGTACCACCGAACACATGTACGGAAACCGGAGCCGGCGTGCGGCCGGTCACAGAACGTGTGTTCGGTCTGTCTGATGGAAGTACGCCGCGCCCTCCGTGCGGTTACGCGCGCCGCTCGAGCTCGTCGCTCCGACCGTGGGCGGTCCGACGGCTCGACGAGGAAGGAGCACTCGTCGCGCCGTCAGCCCAGCGAACCGCGGAGCGCCACTACGCCGCCCGCGCAGCCGTACGCGCGAGCCACGCCTCCGGCGCCTCGAGCTCCGCGAGCGTCGGCAGCTGCGCCGGCGACGCCCACACCCGGTTGAGCGCCTCGATCCCGCCCCGCTCCACCACGGCGTCGCAGAACTCCCGGCCCAGCTCGTACTGGCGCATCTTCAGCTCCAGCCCGATGAGCCGCTCGAGCAGCTTGACCGCGAGCGGCTTCTCGCGCCGGCGGCGGTCGAGCGCCGCGCGCAGCTCCGGGAGCGACGGCAGGACGTCCTCGCCGACCGCGTCCATCACGTGCTCGGCGTGGCCCTCGATCACCGCCATCGTCGCCTGGACCGCGTCGAGGATCGCCATCCGCTCCGGCCCGGCGACCATCGTCACGAGGCCGCCGTCGCGG
>DATAAR010000166.1:0-26850 GCA_036259975.1 Solirubrobacteraceae bacterium
GAAGACAAGCCCGAGACCTTAAAGCCGCGTCCGCCGGTAGTCACGATCATGGGCCACGTCGATCACGGAAAGACGTCGCTGCTCGACGCGATCCGCGAGACCGAGGTCGTCAAGGGCGAGGCCGGCGGCATCACGCAGCACATCGGCGCCTACCAGGTCCAGCACGACGGCCGCACGATCACCTTCCTCGACACGCCGGGCCACGAGGCGTTCACGGCCATGCGCGCCCGCGGCGCGCGGGTCACCGACGTCGCGGTGATCGTGGTCGCCGCGGACGACGGCGTGAAGCCGCAGACCGACGAGGCGATCGACCACTCCAAGGCGGCCGAGGTGCCGATCCTGGTCGCGGTCAACAAGATCGACAAAGAGGGCGCCGACCCGACCCGCGTGCGCACCGAGCTGACCCAGCGCGGGCTGCAGCCGGCGGAGTGGGGCGGCGACACGGAGTTCGTCGACGTGTCCGCCAAGACCCACGAGAACCTCGAGGACCTGCTCGAGACGATCCTCGTCGTCACCGAGCTCGAGGACCTCAAGGCCAACCCCGACGCGGACGCCAGCGGCGTCGTCATCGAGTCCAAGCTCGACCCGGGGCGCGGCCCGGTGGTCACGCTGCTCATCCAGCGCGGCACGCTGCGGGTCGGCGATGCGCTCGTGGCCGGCTCGCACTGGGGCAAGGTCCGCGCGATGCACGACCACCAGGGCGAGCGCGTGCGCCAGGCCGTGCCGGGCCAGCCGGTCGAGGTGCTCGGCTTCGACGGCGTGCCCGACGCCGGCGACACGTTCCGTGTCGTCGAGAACGATCGCACCGCGCGCCAGCAGGCCAACGAGCGCGCCGTCCGGCTGCGCAACGAGGCGCAGGCGCGCCGCGCCGGCCGCAAGGTGTCGTTCGACGACATCTTCAAGGGCATCCAGGAGGGCGCCGTCCAGGAGCTCAACCTCGTGCTCAAGGCGGACGTCTCCGGCTCCCTCGAGGCGTTCGAGGACGAGATCGCGCGCCTGCCGCAGAGCGAGGTCCAGGTCAACGTCGTGCGCAGCGGCGTCGGCGGCATCAGCGAGTCCGACGTCATGCTGGCCGCCGCCTCCGATGCGGTCATCCTCGGCTTCAACGTCCGCCCGGTCGGCGACGCGCGCGCCGCGGCCGAGCGCGAGGGCGTTGAGATTCGCACCTACTCGGTGATCTACAAGGCGCTCGACGACCTGCGCGACGCGATGCAGGGCATGCTCGCGCCGGAGGAGGTCGAGGAGACGGTCGGCACCGCCGAGGTGCGCGCGACGTTCCGCGCCTCGCGGATCGGCACGATCGCGGGCTGCTACGTCACCGACGGCACCATCCGCCGCGGCGCCAAGGTGCGGGTCGTCCGCGACGGCACGGTCGTGTACGACACGACGATCGACTCGCTCAAGCGCTTCAACGACGACGTGCGCGAGGTCGCGACCGGCTTCGAGTGCGGCATCGTGCTCGCCAACTACCAGGACGTGAAGGAGGGCGACGTCCTGGAGGCGTACGAGACCCGCAAGGTCGAGCGGGCGCTGAGCTAGCCGGACCACCGCGCCGGCTGCGATGCCCCGCGGCCGGCGCGTCGACGGATTCGCACTGGAGTACGACCGCGAGGGCGCCGGCGCTGCGGTCGTGCTGCTGCGCGGCTCGCCCCGGCTCGCGCGCCGACCACCGCGCGGTCGCGGCGCGGCTGCGCGACCACGCCGACGTGGTGGTCCCCGACCTGCGCGGGTTCGGCGGCTCCGATCGCCACGACGCGCCGCCCGCCCGGGCGTACTCGGCCCGACGCGGAGGCGGCCAGCGTGCTCGGGGTCCTCGACGAGCTCGGCCTCGACCGCGCGGTGCTCGCGGGGTACGACGTCGGCAGCCGCGTGGCCCAGGCGGCGGCCACGCTGCGGCCGGCCGCGGTGCGCGCGCTCGTGCTCTCGCCGCCGCTGCCCGGCGTCGGCGGACGGATCCTCGGCCCCGACGCCCAGCGCGAGTTCTGGTGCCAGCCGGGCGCGTTCCGCGCGAGCATTGCCTGGTACCGCGCCGGCGCCGGCGCCGTGGCGCACTCGCTGCGCGAGCGCCCGCCCGCGCCGGACGAGCGGATCCCGATCCCCACGACGGTCCTGTGGGGCGACCACGAGCCGCTGTTCCCGGTGGCCTGGTCTGACCGCATCGGCGCCTTCTTCGCCGACGCCGACGTGCGCGTGCTGCCCGGAGTCGGGCCCTTCGCGCCGCTCGAGGCGCCCCGCGCCGCCGCCGAGGCGGTCATCGAGCGCCTCCGCGCCTGAGGCGCCGCCGCCGCAGCACCGCGCCGACCGCCAGCCCGTACGCGAGGTGGTCGGCCCACTGGCGCCCCTGCGGCAGCGCGCGGATGCGCGGGAACCGCCGGGCCACGAGGCCGAGGTCGAGCGCCGCGATCGCCAGCGCGCCGACCAGCGCGCCGCCGACCTCGCGCCCCCGCGGGACCGCCGCGCTGAGCGCCGCCGCCCACCCGAGCGACAGCGCCAGGTGCACCGGGACCGCCGCCGCCACGAGCGGCAGCGTGCGCCGCTCGCGCGGCAGCAGGATCGTCCCGGCGGCGGTGGCCGCGTCCAGCACGCTCTCGCCGCGCAGCAGCGTCCACGCCGTCGACGGGACGGCGCTCAGGATCGCGCCTGCCGCACCGGCCGCGAGCGCGTCGCCGAGCGCTACCGTCAGTGTGGTGTCGGGCGCGTACGTCGCACTCATGCTCATCCACCTGCATTTTCCGGACTCGTCCAGCCTCAAGGGCAAGCGCAAGGACCTGATGTCGGTCAAGGCGCAGCTGCACGGCCGCTACGGCGTCACCGTGGCCGAGGTCGACGGCCAGGACACGTGGCAACGCTCGACGCTCGCGGCAGCGCTGACCGCCGGCTCGCTGTCCAGCCTCGACGCGGCCGTCGACCGCGTGGAGCGCTATCTGCTCGACCGTTTTCCGGAGTCGGTGCGCGTCGAGCGCACTCTCACCTCCTTCGAGGACGCGGGCGGGCTAGGATGAGCGGCCAGAGGATGCGCCGGGTCGACGAGGCGATGCGACAGGTGCTCGGCGACGCCCTCGCACAAGAGCTGAAGGACCCCCGCGTCGGATTCGTGACCGTGACGGACGTCAAGACCAGCCCTGACCTGCGCCATGCGCGCGTCTACGTCAGCGTGCTCGGCGACGCCCCGGCGCGCGAGGCGACGCTCACCGGCCTGCGGTCGGCGCACGGGTTCCTCCAGGGCCGGATCGCCGGCGAGCTGCGCCTGAAGCGCACGCCGGAGCTGCGGTTCGAGCTCGACGACACCGCCGAGCGCGCCGCACGGCTCGAGCGGCTCATCGACGAGGAGGCCGGCGCGTGAGCGCGGTCGGCGAGGATCGCGACCTCGAAACGCGCGCCCAGGTGCTCGAGGAGATCCGCTCGGCGGACAAGTTCGTGCTCGTCACCCACGAGCATCCCGACGGCGACGCGCTCGGGTCGCTGGTCGGCATGCACCGCGTGCTCCTCGGGCTCGGCAAGGACTCGCTCATGTTCATGGCCGCGGACGAGTTCCCGCTGCCGCACGAGTACCGCTTCTTCCGCTTCGACGGGCTGCAGAGCGAGCTGCCCGCCGACCTCGACGAGCGCACGATCGTCTTCCTGGACTGCGGCAACATCGACCGCAACCCGGTGCGTGCGTTCAAGGGCGACGACGCGCACATCCTGAACATCGACCACCACCACGACAACACGCGCTTCGGGACGGTCAACCACGTCGTCGAGGACGCCTCGTGCACCGCCGAGATCGTGTGGGACCTGATGACGGCGCTGGGCGTGCCGCCGACGCTCGACATCGCGGAGGCGCTCTACGTCGGCCTGGTCACCGACACCGGCAAGTTCATGTACGAGAACACCGGCCCGAAGGCGCACATCATGGCCGCCGAGCTGATCGCCGCCGGCGTCGACGTCCACGAGATCTACCGCCGCCTGTACGAGGGCATGCCGTACCAGAAGCTCGAGCTGCTCGGCCGGGCGCTGCACAACCTCCAGCGCTTCGACGAGGGCCGGCTGACGTTCTCGCGCCTGAGCCGCGACGACTTCAGGCTGGCCGGCGCGGAGGAGAGCTATTCCGAGGGCATCATCGACCACCTGCGCTCGGTCGAGGGCACGAAGGTCGCGGCGCTCGCGCGCGAGCTCATGGACGGCGAGAGCGGGCGCAAGAAGGTGTCGCTGCGGGCCACCCACGGCGACATCGACGTGTCGGTCATCGCGCGCGCGGGCGGCGGCGGCGGGCACCGGCAGGCGGCGGGGTTCTCCACCGAGCTGGCCGACGACGAGCTCGTCGCCTTCCTGCGCAAGCAGGTCGCCGCGCAGCTCGTCTGACGCCGCGCCGTGGACGGACTCGTCCTCGTCGACAAGCCGGCGGGCAAGACCTCGCACGACCTCACCCTGCTCACGCGTCGCGGGCTCGGGGTCAAGAAGGCCGGGCACGCCGGCACGCTCGACCCGTTCGCGACCGGGCTGCTGCTCGTGCTCGTCGGGCGCGCGCGGCGCGCGCAGCGCTTCCTGATGGCGCTGCCGAAGACGTACCTCGCCGTGGCGCGCTTCGGCGCGGTGTCGACCACAGGCGACCCGGAGGGCGAGATCACGCGCACCGGCGTGCTGCCGCCCGCGGACCTCGCGCTGCCCACGGGCGTGCTGCGCCAGCGCCCGCCCGTCTACAGCGCGGTGCGCGTGCAGGGCAAGCGCGCCTACGAGCGCGCGCGGCTCGGGGAGGCGCTCGAGCTGCCCGAGCGGGAGGTGATCGTGACGCGCTTCGAGCAGCTCTGGCGCGAGGACGACCGCGCCGGGTTCCTCATCGAGTGCTCGTCGGGGACGTACGTGCGCAGCCTGATCGCGGACCTCGGCGATGCGTACACCGAGGAGCTGCGCCGCACGCGCGTGGGGCCGTTCGACGTCGCCGACGCCGACCCGGCAAGCGTGCTGCCGCTGGAGACGGCGCTGCGGTTCCTCCCGCGCGTCGCGCTGCACGGCGACGCCGCGCGGCGCGCCGGCCACGGCCAGGCCGTCGACGGCGAGCCGCCCGACGGCGCAGGCGGCGAGGTGCTGCTCATCGACGACGACGGGCCGATCGCGATCGCGGAGCCGCGCCCGGGCGCGCAGCTGAAGCCCATCGTAGGGTTCCGGGCGTGAGGGTCACGCGCCTGCCCGACGTCGAGCCTCGCCCGCGGCGCGTGGCCGTCGGCACGTTCGACGGCGTCCACCTGGGCCACCGCCGGGTGATCCGGGGCGCGGACACCGTGCTCACGTTCGACCCGCACCCGCTGTCGGTGATCGCGCCGCCGCGGGTCCCCCCGCTGCTGACGACGCTCGAGCGCAAGGCCGAGCTCGTGGCCGGCCTCGGCGTCGAGGAGCTCGTCGTCGTGCCGTTCGACGCGGAGTTCGCACAGCGCAGCGCGCAGCGGTTCGTCGACGAGGTGCTGGTCGGCACGCTGCGCGCAACGCACGTGAGCGTCGGCGAGAACTTCCGCTTCGGCCACGGGGCGAAGGGCGACCCGGCCCTGCTGCGCGCCGACGGGCGGTTCGAGACGCGCGTCTCGCCGCTGCTCGAGGTCGACGGCGAGGTGGTGTCGTCGAGCCACATCCGCGGGCTCCTGCTCGGCGGGGCGGTCGAGTACGCCGACCGCCTCCTCGGGGCGCCGTTCACCGTCACCGGCGAGGTCGTCCACGGCGACAAGCGCGGGCGCGAGCTCGGGTTCCCGACCGCCAACCTCATCCCGCGCGAGGGCTACGTGACGCCCGGCCACGGCGTCTACGCGTGCCGCGCGACGACGGCGGACGGGCGCACCTACCCCGCCGCGACGAACGTCGGCGTGCGGCCGATGTTCGTCACCGGCCGCGGCGAGCTCATCGAGGCGTACCTGCTCGACTTCGACGAGGACATCTACGACACGGACCTGCGGATCGAGTTCCTGAAGCGCCTGCGCGGCGAGAAGCGCTTCGAGTCGGTCGAAGCGCTGGTGGAGCAGATGGGCCGCGACGTCGAGGAGGCGCGTGAGGTCGCCGCCGCCTAGGCGCCGGGCGGCCCGGACGCGCGCTCGGGCTCTGCTACCGTGATCGCCGCTCATGACGACGCTGACCCCGGAACAGAAGGCCGAGATCGTCGCGAAGTTCGGCCGGGACGCGCAGGACACCGGCAGCACCCGCGTGCAGATCGCGCTGCTCACTCAGCGCATCAACGACCTCACCGCCCATCTGCGCGAGCACCGCAAGGACCATCACTCGCGCCGCGGGCTGCTCATGCTCGTCGGCCAGCGCCGGCGGCTTCTCAACTACATGCAGCGCAACGACCTCGAGGGCTACCGCGCGCTGATCCGCGAGCTCGGCCTCCGGCGGTGAGCACGGCCCCGGGCGCGATCATCGCGCCGGGCACGCCGGTCCCCGAGTTCCGCCTCCGCCGCGAGGACGGCACGGCCTTCACCCGCGAGGATCTGCTCGGCCGCACGAGCGTCCTCGTCTTCTACCCGTTCGCCTTCAGCCGGGTCTGCACCGACCAGCTGCAGGTGTACGACGAGGTCCGCGACGAGCTCTCCAGGCTCGGCGCGACGCTGTACGGCGTCTCGTGCGACCACAGCCACTCGCAGGCCGCGTTCCGCGAGCAGCTCGGCGTGCGGATCGAGCAGCTCTCCGACTTCGAGCCCAAGGGTGCGGCGTCGCGCGCCTTCGGCGCCTGGTTCGCCGAGGCGGGCTGCTCGAAGCGCGCGCTCGTGATCGTGGACGCGGGCGGCGTGGTGACGTGGAGCCACGAGGCCGAGTCGCTCGATGAGCTGCCGGGCGCGAACCTCATCTTCGACGCGCTGGCGGCGCCGGCGGCTTGAAGGCGTTCCGCCCGGCGCGCGCGGTTCACGCGGCGCGGGCGGACTGCGCATCGAGGAGAGGAAGGGCCGCCGCTGGCGTCCTCCGCGGTCCGGGCGGTCGAGTGGGAAGTTCACCATGACATGCATGGGCGAACCTCCCACTCGATCTCGCCCGCTCCTCCTCGATGCCCAACGGACCACACCGCGGCGCCACGCTCACCCGAGCGGAGCGCCATCCCGAGCCGCCAGCAGCTCCGGCACCCGCTGCGCCCGGTAGGCGAAGATGGCGTCGAGGTCGCGCGCCACCACGGCCCGCCGCGCCACCTCGCCGGCGAACCCGAAGCCGATCGAGTAGCGCACGGTGTCCCGCATGAGCGTCCCGTCGCCTCCTGCGAGGAGCTCGTGCGTGTGGTGCCACAGCCGGTACGGCCCGCGCACCTGCACGTCGACGAAGCGGTGCGGCGGGTCCCACGCCTGGATCAGCGTGTCCCAACGCACCGGCACGCCGCGCAGCCGGAGCGCGTACTGCAGGAACGTCCCGACCCCCATCTCGATCGGCTCGGGCGTGAGCAGGCGGAAGCGCAGCAGCGGCGGCGTGATCGCCTCGAGGTTGCGCGCGTCGGCGAAGAAGGGGAACACGGCCTCGGGCGGACCGGGGAGGCGCTGCTCGCGCCGCAGGACGTGGACGGGCATCGGCATTCCAGGCTACGTCCGTACGCTGTGCGCAGATGACCGACCTGCGCAGCGCCCCCGTTCCGGGCCCGCGCGCGGACGACCACGTCCGCGGCCCCGACGGCGCGCCGCTCGTCCTGTTCTACGGCGACTTCGCGTGTCCCAAGTGCGCCCTCGCGCACGAGCGCCTGCGCGCCGCGCCGGTGCGCGTCGCGTGGCGCCACTTCGCGCTGCGCGCCAAGCATCCGCGCGCGCTGGCGCTCGCGCACGCCGCCGAGGCCGCGGGCGCGCAGGGCGCCTTCTGGGAGCTCGCCGACGGCCTCTACGCCGACCAGGGCCGCCTCGAGGATCCGCACCTCTGGGCGCGCTGCGAGGCGCTCGGGCTCGACCTCGACCGCTTCGAGCGCGACCGCCGCAGCGAGGCCGTCGCCGAGCGCGTGCGGCGCGACGTCACCGACGCGCTGCGCGCGGGCGCGACCGGGACGCCGACGATCTGGGTCGCCGAGGGGCATCCCGACCTGCTCGATACCATGGTCGCGTTCGGAATACGAGACGCACGACGAATTGGCCCGCCGACCGACGGGCGGGCACGGAAAGGCAGCACATATGAGCACTGACGCCGCCGTGACGACGGTTTCGGTCGAGATCGCCGGCGAGCCGATCACGTTCGAGACCGGCAAGATGGCCAAGCAGGCCTCCGGCGCAGTCGTCGTCCGCCAGGGCGACACGATGGTCCTCAGCACGGCGACCGTCGGCAATCTCCGGGACGTCGACTTCCTCCCGCTGACCGTGGACGTCGAGGAGCGCATGTACGCGGCGGGCAAGATCCCCGGCTCGTTCTTCAAGCGCGAGGGCCGCGCGGGCGAGAAGGGCACCCTCACCGCGCGCATGATCGACCGCCCGATCCGCCCGCTGTTCCCCGAGGGCTGGCACTACGAGACGCAGCTCGTCGCGATCCCGATCTCGGTCGACCACGTGCACCCCTACGACGTGCTCGCGATGAACGGCGCGTCCGCCGCGCTGATGATCTCCGAGGTCCCGCTGCCGGCGCCCGTCGGCGCCGTGCGCATCGGCAAGGTCGAGGGCAACTTCGTGGTCAACCCGAGCGAGGTCGACCTCCTCGACAACACGGACCTCGACCTCGTCGTCGCCGGCACCGAGGACGCGATCCTCATGGTGGAGGCCGGCTCCAACGAGGTCTCCGAGGCGGAGATGCTCGACGCGCTCGACATCGCCCACGGCGAGATCAGGAAGATCTGCGCCGTCCAGCGCGAGCTGGCCGAGAAGACCGCCAAGGAGAAGCTGTCGATCGAGCCGCCGCAGGTCGACGAGGACCTCGTGCGCCAGATCGCCGAGACCCACGGCCAGCAGCTCGACCAGGCGACGTCGGTCGAGGACAAGCTCGCCCGCCAGGACGCGACGCGGGCGGTCGAGGAGGCCGTGCTCGAGCAGTACTCCGGCGACCCCGAGGCGGAGACCTACGCCGAGTACCGCCAGCGGGCGCAGCTGGCGTTCGACCGCCTCGAGAAGACGGTCATCCGCGACCGCATCGCCCGCCAGAAGCGCCGCCCCGACGGCCGCGCCGAGCGCGAGATCCGCCCGATCTCGATCGAGGTGGGCGTCGCGCCGCGCACCCACGGCTCCGCGCTCTTCACCCGCGGCCAGACGCAGGCGCTCTCCGTCGCGTCGCTCGGCACGCTCAAGGAGGAGATGCGCCTCGACACGCTGGGCCTGGAGACGCAGAAGTTCTACTGGCACCACTACAACTTCCCGCCGTTCTCGGTGGGCGAGGCCGGCTTCATGCGCGGCCCGAAGCGCCGCGACATCGGCCACGGCGCGCTGGCCGAGCGCGCGCTCGTGCCGGTGGTGCCGAGCACGGACGAGTTCCCGTACACGATCCGCGTCGTGTCGGACATCCTGGAGTCCAACGGCTCGTCGTCGATGGCGTCGGTGTGCGGCTCGTCGCTCGCGCTCATGGACGCGGGCGTGCCGATCCGCAAGCCGGTCGCCGGCATCGCGATGGGCCTCATCAAGGAGGGCGACGACTACACCGTCCTCACCGACATCGCCGGCGTCGAGGACCACCTCGGCGACATGGACTTCAAGGTCGCCGGCACCCGGGACGGCATCACCGCGCTGCAGATGGACATCAAGATCTCCGGCGTCACGTTCGAGATCCTGCGCGACGCGCTCTCGCAGGCCCGCGACGCGCGGCTGGCGATCCTGGAGAAGATGGAGCAGGCGATTCCCGCGCCGCGCACGGAGCTCTCGCCCCACGCGCCGCGGATCCTCACCGTCCAGATCGACCCCGACAAGATCGGCCTGCTCATCGGCAAGGGCGGCGAGACGATCCGCGCCCTGCAGGACGAGTACGACGCCCAGATCGACGTCAACGACGACGGCCAGGTGCTCGTCTACTCGCGCAGCGGCGAGCTGGGCGACGCGCTGGCCGAGCGCATCCGGTCGATGACCAAGGAGGTCGAGGTCGGCGACGAGTACACCGGCAAGGTGGTCAAGACGACCACGTTCGGGGCGTTCGTGGAGCTCGCCAAGGGCACCGACGGCCTGCTGCACATCTCCAACATCGCGCCCGGCCAGCGCCCGGCGACGGTCGAGGAGGTCCTCAACAAGGGCGACGAGGTGAGCGTCCGCGTGGTCGAGGTCGACCGCGAGCGCGGCCGCATCGGCCTTCGCCTGGCCGAGGACCCGGAGATCGCCGGCAAGACCAAGGAGGAGCTGTCCGCCGTCGGCACCGGCGGCAACGGCGGCGGCCCGCGCCGCGAGCGCGGCCCCCGCGGCGACCGCGGCCCGCGCGGCGACCGCGGTCCGCGCCCCGACCGCGCCGAGCGCGGCTCCGGCCGCCCGCGCCACCGCAGCGGCGTCGACCGCGACCCCGACCGCGGCTAGCCGCGTCCTCGGCGTGCACGCCGAGCACCGCCTGACGGAGCTGGAGTCGGGCGTCCGGATCGTGACGGAGCACATGGACTCCGTGCGATCCGTGGCGCTCGGCTTCTGGATCGGCACGGGCTCGTCCGCCGAGGACGTGCCCGAGGCCGGCCTGTCGCACCTGATCGAGCACATGCTGTTCCGCGGCACCGCCCGCTACGCGTCGCTCGAGATCGATCAGCTCTTCGACGCGATGGGCGCCGAGCTCAACGCGGGGACGGGCAAGGAGACCACGTCGGTCTACGCGCGCGTGCTCGACATCCACCTGGCCGAGGCGTTCGACGTCATGGCCGACATGGTGTGGCGCCCGCAGTTCGACCCGGCCGAGCTCGAGCAGGAGCGCGAGATCGTGCTCGAGGAGATCGCGATGTACGAGGACGACCCGCAGGACCGGGTCTTCGACGTCCTCGGCGAGGCGGTGTTCGGCGACCACCCGCTCGGCCGCGCGATCATCGGCCGCGCGGAGGTCGTCAGCGGCGCGCCGCCGGCCACGCTGCGCGACTTCCATCGCGTGCAGTACGTGCCAGGCAACGTCGTCGTCGCGGCCGCCGGATCGGTCGACCACGACGCGCTCGTCGAGCTCGTGCGGCAGTCCGGGGTCGAGCGCCCCGGCCAGGCGGCGCCGGCGCTGCCCGGCCCGCCGCCCGCCGACGCCGCGCGCATGCGCTTCGTGGCCAAGGAGACCGAGCAGTACCACCTGTGCCTGGGGGCGCCCGGCATCGCGCGCGACGACGACCGCCGGTTCGCGCTGCGGGTGCTCGACAACATCCTCGGCGGCACGTCGTCGTCGCGGCTGTTCCAGGAGGTGCGCGAGAAGCGCGGCCTCGCGTACAGCGTCTACTCGTTCCAATCGACGTACGCCGGCACCGGCCAGGTTGGGCTGTACCTCGGCACCCGGCCGGACAACGTCGTGCGCGCGATGAACGTCGTCGCCGACGAGCTCGCGCGCCTGCGCGACGACCCCGCCAGCCCCGACGAGCTCGCGCGCTCCAAGGAGAACGTCAAGGGCCGGGTCGTGCTGTCGCTCGAGTCGACCACCGCCAGGATGAACCGGCTCGGCGCCTCGGTGCTCGCCGACATGCCGCTGCTCAGCGTCGACGAGGTCATCGAGAAGATCGACGCGGTGACGCTCGACGACGTCGCCGCCCTCGCGCGCGAGCTGTTCGCCGCCGACCGGCTCAGCGCCGCGGGCATCGGCGCCGACCAGGACGAGTTCCGCCGCGCGCTCGAGCCGATCTCGCCGGCGCTCGTCGGCGAGGCGGTGGCGTGAGCCGCGGCGGCTCGGCCCCGATCCGCGTCGGCGTCGCGGGCGCCGCGGGCCGCATGGGGCAGACCGTGTGCACGGCGGTCGAGGGCGCCGACGACATGGTGCTCGCCGGGCGCGCCGACCCGGCGCTCGGCGTCGAGCTGGCGGCCATCCTCGGCGACGTCGACGTCGTCGTCGACTTCACGCGCCCCGACAGCGCGCTCGAGAACGCGCGCGCGTGCGTGCGCGCCGGCGTGCACGCGGTGGTGGGGACGACGGGCTGGGACCCGTCCGAGCTGGCCGGCGAGACCGGGGGCGGCAACGTCTTCGTGGCGCCGAACTTCGCGATCGGCGCCGTGCTGATGATGCAGTTCGCCGCGCAGGCGTCGAAGTACATGGGCAAGGCGGAGATCATCGAGCTGCACCACGACCGCAAGCTCGACGCGCCGAGCGGCACCGCGGCGCGGACGGCGGCGCTGATGGGCGGCGAGGTGCCGATCCACTCGGTGCGCCTACCCGGCCTCGTCGCCCACCAGGAGGTCATCCTGGGCGACGTGGGGCAGACGCTCACGATCCGTCACGACTCCACGGACCGCACGTCGTTCATGCCCGGGGTGCTGCTCGCGATCCGCCGGGTCGGATCGCTCACCGAGTCGCCGGTCGTCGGGCTCGAGCACCTCCTCTAGCGCCATGGCGGTGCTCGTCGCCGTCACCGACCACGCGGTCGAGCGCTTCCGCCAGCGCATCGGCGGGCGCTGGGGCGAGCTCGACGCGCGGCCCGAGATCGCTTCGCGGGTGGCGCGGGCCTGGGACGCCGGGCGGGTGAGCGAGGAGCCGCCGGGGCTCGCGTCCCGCCCAGCCCGCAGCGCGCGCGGCGCGGTGTATGTGCACGACCTCCTCGACCGCTCGCTCGTCTACGTCTGCCGCCACGACCGCGCGGCGGGCGAGGTCGTCGTCATCACGCTCTGGGAGCACGAGGGCGGGCCCGCCGAGCCGCGCGTGCCGCGGCGCTGGACCGACGAGCTGCGCTCGCGCCGGTCGGGCGGCGAACAGTCAGGCCGCTGACTCCGGAGGTCGCAGTTGCCCCGCTTCTCCTGCCGCGCTAGTTTCGTGTGCAGCAGGCAAGAACACGACTCCAGCTCGGAGGCAGGGCATGCCGGTCAGGACCCATGTGCTCGTCGTGGCCAACCAGACGGTCGACTCGCCCGACCTGCGCGAGGCGCTCGAGCAGCGCGCGGAGCAGGGGCCGATCCACGTGACGCTGCTGCTCCCGGTGCTCTGGTCCGAACGCGAGGCGGCGCGCAAGCGGGTCGAGGAGGCATGCGCGAAGCTGCGCGAGCGCGGGATCGAGGCCGAGGCCGTCCTCGGCGACGCCGATCCCATCGTCGCCGTGCAGGAGACATGGGACCCGGGCCGCTTCGACGAGATCGTCGTCTCGACGTTCACGACGGGGGCGTCGCGGTGGATGCAGATCGACCTGCCGCACCGGATCGCCAAGCTCACCGACTGCACGGTGCGCCACGTCGAGAGCCACCCGGAGGTGGTGCCGCCCGCGCCCGAGCCGCCGCCCGAGCCGCGCGGGCTGCTCGAGTCGGCGGTCGGCCTGCTGCGGACCGCCACGCGCGGGCGCGCCGCGTAGCCCGCCGCCCGTCGCCCGACCGGCGCGGGGCTCCGCGCCACACTCACGACAGGGTCTGCCTGATCAGCGCCGCGCAGCGCTGCGGGTCGTCGAGGAACGGCGCATGGCTGCCGGGCATGACCTCCACGCGGGCTCCGGGGATCAGAGCCGCGGCGCGGTGGCCGATCTCGGGCCCGCCGTAGGCGTCGTCGCGGCCCCAGATGAACAGGACCGGCGCCGCGATCGAGCCCAGCTCCTCGTCGGCGAGCACGTTCTCCGGCCGGCCGCGTCCGAACCGCAGCGCGAGGTTGAGATGCGTCCACATGGCCTCGCGCCAGCCCGGCATGCGCATGCCGGCGGAGACCACCTCGAAGAACTCGTCCGGCGTGCGGTCCTGGGCGGCCTGCCCCATGACGCCCTTCATGCCGATGCGGGTCGCCTTCACCGACCCGGGCTGCGGGAGCACCCGCGACGCGATCCGGCCCACGACGGGGATCGTCAGCACCGTGAAGAATGGATCCGCACGCAGGCCCGCCAGCGCCACCGCGGGCATGCCTATGGAGACCACGGCGCTGACGCGCGCGGGCTCGTCGACGGCCAGGCACAGCGCCCACATCGCACCCAGCGAGGTGCCGACGAGGGGCGCACGGTCCATGCCCAGCGCGTCGAGCACCGACGTGAGCTGCGCCACCGCGTGCGCGCGAAGCGGTCGACCGGAGTACGAGTGCGGATCGCTCAAGCCGAACCCGGGGAGGTCGATGGCGATGGACCTGCGCTCGGGCAGGTGGGCGATGACGGGCGCCCACGTGGCCCCCGACATGCCGCTTCCGTGGATGAACACGATGGGATCGCCCGCGCCGGACTCGCGCACCGCGATCGACACGGGCGGATCGCGCAGCGCCAGCGACCGGCTCCGGTAGGCCAGCCCCCAGCACGCGAACAGCCGGCGCTCCGCGTCCTCGAACGTCGGCCTGGTCATGCCCCAACGCTCCCACACCCGCCGCGCCGGCGGCCCGCCTCCCGCAGCGCGTCGAGCGCCGCGCGCGCGAGCGGCGCGCGCTGCCCGCGCATGATCGCGGCCTGGACGCGCCGCACCGGGGCACCGCCCGACAGCGGCACGACCGCGATCTGGTCGGGGGCGATGAGGACGTTCAGGCGGTGCGCGATCGTGATCCCGCGCCCGGCGGCCACGAACGCCTGCGCCTCGACGGGCTCGTCGCCGTGGCCGGCGAACAGCAGCGGCGGCTCGACGCCGCCGCGCCGGGCGACGTGCTCGACGAGGCGCGCCGCGGAGCCGTGGTGCGCGCGGATCCAGGTCTCGCCGCCGAGCTGCCGCGCGCTCAGCTCGGCCGCGCCCGCGAGCGGGTGGCCGGCCGGAAGCAGGACCCGCGGCGGGTCGGCGAAGAGCTCCACGAGCTCGACGTCGTCGGCGCCCGGGCCGGGCTCGAACTCGTGGTCGAAGACGATCGCGAGGTCGAGCTCACCCGCGCTCAGCCCGCGCAACGCGGCGCCGCGGTCCACGAGCGCGTCCTCGATCACGTCGGGCTGGCCGGCGAAGAGCTCCGGGTGGCGCTCTTCGAGCAGGGCGGCGAGCTCGGAGGAGAGGTACACCAGCGCGGTGAAGAACGAGCCGAGCCGGAGGCGCCCGCGGCGCAGCCCGGCGACGTCGGCGACCTCGGCCTCGGCGCGCGCCAGGCGCCCGAGGATCGCGTCGGCGTGCGCCACCAGCAGGCGGCCGGCCTCAGTGGGGTGCACGCCCTGCTGCGTGCGGCGCACGAGCTGCGTGCCGAGCTGGCGCTCGAGCAGCGAGATCTGCCGCGAGACCGCGGGCTGGGTGAGGCTGAGCGCGTCGCCGGCCGCGGAGAACGAGCCGTGGGCGACGACGGCGCGGAGCGTGGCCAGCTTGCCCACGTCGAGCATGCGCGCAGCTTAGGACCTCCATGTCGCATCCTGATGAGACGGCATACCGGCCCAGGGCATACCGAGCCGGATGCGATGCCCGGACCACCGCGCCCGCGTGGCCACGACGCTCATCTTCTTCCTCACCGGCGCGGTGTTCGCCGCGTGGTCCACGCGGCTGCCGGCCATCAAGGAGAGCCTGCACCTCTCCAACGGCGCGCTCGCGATCGCGATCCTCGGCCTGGAGGCCGGGGCCATCGCGGGGCTGCCCGCCGGCGGCGCGCTCGTCGCGCGGACCGGCAGCCGCACCGCGCTGTGCGCCGGCTTCGCCGCCTACCCGCTCGGCCTGCTCGCGGTCGGGCTCGCGGCCGACGTGGCGACGCTCGGCCTCGCGCTGGCCGCGATGGCCACCGCCAACAGCGTGGTCGACGTGGCGATGAACGCGCAGGGCGTCGAGCTCGAGCGCCGCTTCGAGTGCCCGCTGCTCTCGAGGATGCACGCCGGCCACAGCCTCGGGCTGGCCGCGGGCGGGCTGGCGGGCACGCTGGCGGCGGCCGCCGATGTTCCCGTCGAGCGGCACTTCGTGGTCACCGCGGCGCTGGGGATGGTCGCCGGCGTCGCCGCGACCGCCTGGCTGGTGGCCGAGCCAGCGCGCGACGTGGGGCGCCGCTTCGCGTGGCCGCGCGGGCCGCTGGCCCTGCTCGGCCTGCTCGCGTTCTGCGCGTTCCTCCTCGACGGCGCGGCCTACAACTGGATCTCGGTGCAGCTGCGGACCGAGCGCGGGGCGGCGCCCGGGCTCGCGGCGGCGGCGTTCATGCTCTACGCGCTGACGCTCGCCGCCGGTCGCCTCGCGGGCGACAGGCTCGTCGCCCGGTTCGGCCGTTTCCGCGTCGTCCGCGCCTCGGCGCTCGTCGCGGTCACGGGCAGCACGGTCGCGGTCGCGGTGCCCGGCGTCGCGCCGGCGCTGGCCGGGTGGGCGCTGTTCGGCCTCGGCATCGCCTGCATCGCGCCGACCGTGCTCGGCGCCGCGCCGGGCGTCGCTGCCGTGCCGCCCTCCGTGGCGATCGCCGCGGTCGCGACCGTCGGCTACCTCGGCTCGTTCACGGGCCCGCCGGCGATCGGCGCGCTCGCGGGCACGGTCGGCCTGGACGCCGCAATCGGGCTGCTAGCCGGCGGCGCCTCGCTCGCGACGCTCGTCGCCGCGCGCGGGCTCAGAGGAACGTCGGACGCGAGCGGACCATCGCCGCCGCGCCGCTGAGCGCCTCAGCCACGGCGGCGCCGGCCGGCACCCGCGCCCGCACCACGTCGGCGGCGATGTCGAGGTCGCGCGCGAGGCGGTCGAGCGGGAACTCGCGCGCCTCGAGGACCCGCGCGAGCCACGCGACCTGGCTGTCCAGGGCGACGTAGCGCTGCGTGTGCAGGGCCGCCCAGTTGAGCAGGTGCTGGTTGTCGTGCAGGCACCACAGGTGCCCGGCCTCGCCGTAGTGCTCCTCCTCGTCGGGATACTCGGCGCGGTAGCGCGCGCAGATCTCGGCGGCGAGCGCCTCGAGGTCGAGCGCGGTGCCGTCGGCGAGGGTCGCCGCGCGCGGCGGCGGCTGCCCGGAGGGCGGCGCCGGGCGCCGGCGCCCGCTCACTCGGCGACGACCTCGTAGGTGTGCAGGTGCTCGAGGCGCTCGAGCTCGATCGCGGCATCGAGCGCCGGGTCGATCCGCTCGTGCGACACGCGATGCTCGCGGCTGCGCATGTACGCGGTGAAGTGCGCGCGCGAGTCCCAGCGCGAGACCATGACGAGCTCGCCGGGGTCGCGGTCGGACTGCCACACCTGGAGGTCGACGAACCCGTCGAAGGCGTCGACCAGGCGGGCCCGGTCCCGGAAGGCGGCGACGAGCTCGTCCGCCCGGTCGGGCGGGACGCGCAGCCGTGAGAGCGACACGTACATGGCGCGAACGCGTTACCCGCGGACGAGATCGGCCAGCCGCGTGTGGCGGCGGGCCGCGTCCGTGCGCCGCAGGCCCATCGCCAGCGCGCGCCGGTCGCCGACGACCACCGCGAGCTCCTGCGCGCGCGTGAGGCCGGTGTAGATCAGGTTGCGGGTGAGCATGACCGCGTGCGCGGAGGCGAGCACCATCACGACGGCGCGGTTCTGCGAGCCCTGCGCGCGGTGGATCGACAGGCAGTAGCCGAGCTCGAGCGTGTGGCAGGCGCCGTAGGGCACGCGCAGCACGCGGCCGTCGTCGCACTGCAGCACGAGCCGCTCGTTCTCGTCGTCGGCCGACGCCACCACGCCGGTCTCGCCGTTCATGAGCTGGTGCTCGTGGTCGTTGCGGCGCTGCACGAAGCGGTCGCCGACGCGGAACGGCAGGCCGGGGATCCGCGCCCCCGCGGGGTTCAGGCGGCGGCGCAGCTCGGCGTTGAAGGCCTCGATCCCGAGTGGGCCCTTGTGCATGGGCGAGAGGACGAGGATCTCACGCGCGGGGTCGAGACCGTAGGCGGCCGGCAGGCGGCGGACCGCGATGTCGCAGACGTCGGCGAACGCGGCGGCCGGGTCGGCGCGCTCGATGAGGAAGAAGTCGCGGATGTCGTGGGCACCGGCCCGGGTCGGCGGCTGGCGGCCGGCGTTGACCGCGTGCGCGGCGCGGATGATGAGCGAGCGCGCCGCCTGGCGGAAGATCTCCGTCAGCCGTACGGTCGGCACCGCACCGGACTCGACCAGGTCCTCGAGCACCCGGCCCGGGCCCACCGGGGCAAGCTGGTCGACGTCGCCGACGAGGAGCACGTGCGTGCGCGGCCCGACCGCGCCGAGGAGCGCGTCGGCCAGCCGGACGGAGAGCATCGAGGCCTCGTCGACGATCAGCATGTCGAGGCCCGGGATCGGGTCGCCGGGGCCACGCGCAAAGCCCTCGCCGGGCACGTACTCGAGCAGCCGGTGGATGGTGCTCGCCTCAGCGCCGGTCAGCTCGCCGAGCCGCCGTGCGGCCTTGCCCGTCGGGGCGCACAGCCGCACCGTGCGCTGCTGCGCGCGCAGCAGGTCGACGAGCGCCCGCATCGTCTGGGTCTTGCCCGTGCCGGGCAGGCCGGTGAGGATCGACAGCCGGTGCCCGAGCGCGTTGCGGACCGCCTGCCACTGGGCGTCGGTCGGCACGAACACGCCCGCGGTCGGGCGCTCGGGACGCTCGCGCAGGCGCAGGCCCGGCGCCGAGCCGGCAAGCTCGCGCACGCTGCGCGCCAGGCGGCGCTCGATGGCGTGCATGGCCGGGTCGGCGACGCGGTCGTCCTCGACCACGAGGCGGCCCGCGGCGGCGAGCTCGTCGAGGCGGTCGCTCGGGTCGGTGCCGAGCAGGCGCTGGGCGCGCTCGACCAGCTCCGCGCGCGGCAGGTGGCAGTGCCCGTCGCTCTCGGCCTGGTGCAGCGCGTGCAGGAGCCCGGCGTCGAGCCGCGACGGCGCGTCGGGCGGGGTGCCGAGCGCCTGCGCCAGTGCGTCGGCGGTCGCGAAGCCGATGCCCTCGACCTCGGTGACCGCGTAGGGGTCGAGCCGCAGCGTCTCGATCGACGCGGGCCCCAGCGCCCGGTAGATCCGCGCCGCCGCGGCGGCCGGCACGCCGTGCCCCTCGAGGAACAGCCGCACCGCGCGCAGCGCGCCCTGCTCCTCCCACGAGCGCACGGCCGCGGCGATCCGCGCGCGCCCGATCCCGGGCACCTCGCGCAGCGCCCGGCCGGGATCGCGGTCGATCGCGCCCAGCACCTCGCCGGCGCCGTGGCGCTCCAGCAGCCAGGCCGCGCCGCGCGGACCGACGTGCTTGACCGAGCTCAGGTACGCGAGCAGCGCAGCCTCGCTCTCGGGCTCGCGCACCCGCACGCGCTCGACGGCGAACTGCGGGCCGTGCCTCGGATGCCGGCGCCACGCGCCGGCCACGTCGACGGACTCGCCCGCGTGCACGTGCGCGAGCGGGCCGGTGAGGACCACCTCCTCGCCCTCGTCGCTGATGCCGTGGAGCACGGCGAAGTCCCCCTCCTCGGGCGCATAGCGCACCGCCGTCACCTCGACCGTCAGCTCCTGCACGGGCCGCACCGTAACCCGCGGACCGGGCTGATACCGTGCGTCGCATGCCCGAGCTGGGTGCCATCCTCACGGCGATCGTCACCCCGTTCGACGACGATCTGCGGGTCGACGAGGACGCGTTCGTCGAGCTCCTTCGCCACCTGTGCGCGCACGGATCGGACGGCGTCGTGGTGTGCGGCACCACCGGCGAGGCGCCCACGCTCAGCGACGAGGAGCACCTGCGCCTGATCGAGCTCGCCGTGCAGGAGCGGCCCGACGGCGCCACGATCGTGGCCGGAACCGGATCGAACGACACGCACCACGCGTGCGTGATGACCGCCCGCGCGACCGAGCTCGGGGCCGACGCGGTCCTCTCGGTCACGCCGTACTACAACAAGCCGAACCGCCGCGGGCTGAAGCGCCACTTCGAGGAGGTCGCGCGCGCCACCGACCGGCCGGTGATCCTCTACAACATCCCGGGCCGCACGGCGCTCGACATGCCCAACGACCTGCTCGCCGAGCTCGCCCAGATCGAGCGCGTCGACTACGTCAAGCAGGCCAACAACGCGAACCTCGCCCCGGTCGACGGCCTGGGCGTCTACGCGGGGAACGACGACGTCCTCGCCCGCACCCTCGACATCGGCGGCGTGGGGGGCATCCTCGTCGCGAGCCACATCGTCGGCGAGGAGATGCGCCGGATGGTGGACGAGCCCGAGCGCCGCGCCGAGATCGACGCGGAGTTCAAGGACATGTGGGCGGCGATGGGCGTCACCACGAACCCGATCCCGGTGAAGGCCGCCCTCAACATGCTCGGCCACCGCGTGGGCGGGCTGCGCCTGCCGCTGGTCGAGGCCGACGAGGAAGAGCAGGCGGCGATCCGCGCGGTCCTCGAGCGCCACGGCCTGCTGAAGACCGCCCAGACCTAAGTGGCCTCCGGCACGTTGCGCGTCCTCCCGCTCGGCGGGCTGGGCGAGATCGGCAAGAACATGATGGTCCTCGAGTACGAGGACCGGATCGTGGTCGTCGACGTCGGGCTGCGGTTCCCGACCGCGGAGATGGTCGGCATCGACCTGGTGCTGCCCGACTTCTCCTACCTGCGCGACCGCGTCGACGACATCGAGGCGATCGTGGTCACGCACGGTCACGAGGACCACCTCGGCGCGCTGCCGTGGGTACTGCGCGAGCTCAGCTCCGACATCCCGATCTACGGCGGCCCGCTCACGATGGCGATGGCGCGCTCCAAGGTCGACGAGCACAGGCTGCGCGACGTCGACATCAACGACGTTCCCGACGGCCAGCGCCTCGAGCTCGGGCCGTTCGACGTCGAGCTGGTCCACATGACGCACTCGATCCCGGACGCCTCGGCGGTCGCGGTTACGACCGACCTCGGCACGGTGCTCGTGACCGGGGACTACAAGTTCGACCAGACTCCGGTGGACGGCATCCCGGCCGACGTCGGGCGGCTCGCCCGGCTCGGGGCGGAGGAGCTGCTGCTGCTGTGCGGCGACTCGACGAACGCGGACCGGCCCGGGTTCTCGCCGAGCGAGGCGATCGTCGGGCCGCGCCTCGAGGAGCTGTTCATGCGCTGCTCCGGACGCATCGTCGTGACCTGCTTCGCGTCGAACATCCATCGGGTGCAGCAGGTGGTCGACGCCGCCGCGACGCACGGGCGCAAGGTGTCTCTGGTCGGCCGCTCGATGCGCAAGAACGTGAACATCGGGCGCTCGCTGGGGCACATCAACCTGCCCGAGGGGATCCTCGTCCCGCCCCGCGAGCTCGAGGACTGGGCCGACGAGCGCCTCGTGATCATCTCGACGGGGTCCCAGGGCGAGCCGCTCTCGGCGCTGCGGCGCATGGCGCACCGCGACCACCCCCAGGTCGAGCTGCACGAGGGCGACGCGGTCGTGTTCTCGGCGACCCCGATCCCGGGGAACGAGCGCGCCGTCAACGAGACGATCGACCGGCTGTACCACATCGGCTGCAGCGTGATCACGACGCGCGACGCGCCGATCCACGCCTCCGGGCACGGAAACGCCGAGGAGATCAAGCTCATGCTGAACCTCGTGCGCCCGCGCTACGTCATGCCCGCCCACGGCGACCACAAGCGCATCCACCTCCACGGGGAGCTCGCGGAGGCGGTCGGCGTCCGCGGCGACCGCATCTTCAAGCAGGAGAACGGCCTGCCGCTCGAGATCGACGAGCGCGGGGCGCGCGTGGCCGAGCGCGAGCGCTCCGGCATGATCTTCGTCGACGGCGTCGACATCGGCGACCCGACCGACGTCGCCCTGCGCGACCGGCGCATGCTCAGCGCCGACGGCATCTTCATCGTCGTCGCGACGATCTCCGAGCAGGACGGCTCATCGGTCGTCGACCCCGAGGTCATCTTCCGCGGCGTGCCGTTCCCCAACGAGGCCGCGCAGCTCCTGGACGACATCCGCGAGACGGTCGAGGCGTCGCTGGCGCGCGCCGCGGAGGAGGAGATCCGCGAGACCGACCTGCTGCAGAAGGTGCTGCACGACGACCTCGCCGAGTTCGTGTACGACCGGCTGCGCCGCCGCCCGATGGTGCTGCCCGTGGTCGTGGAGGTCTGACGCGCGGGATAGGCTGCGGCTCGTGCACTCCTCGCAGGAGCTCGCCAGCTCGGCCTTCGCGGTGTCGATCGACGGCGTGCCCGCGACCGTGGCCGACGTGCTGCCGGGGTTCACGGCCGCCGACCGGCTCGGGGTGGTCGTCCGCCGCCCATGCGCCGCGGTCGGGGCCAGCGCGCTGCTGCTCGCGGCGGTCACCGCGTTCTACGACGTCCAGCGTGGCCGCGGCCTGGACTTCTTCATCTACCCCGACTACTTCGTCTTCCACGTCGGACGCCGCCTGGGCAGCCACAACCGGATGGAGATCTGGCCGCCGCACAAGGAGGTCGTCGTCGCCGACGACCCCGAGGAGCTGCTGCGTGCGATCAACGACCGCGGCGTCACGCGGCTCCTCGTCGAGGACGGCGCGCCCGGCGAGGGCGGGTTCGCGCGCGAGACGCTCGCGAGCGCGCGCGACCGGATCGTCACCGCAATCGCCTACGGCGCCAACGGCCGCGCTCGCGACGCCGACGTCTCGATCGCGTCCAACGACGTGACCGAGTCGTACGTCGCCGGCGTGCTCGAGCAGTCGCGCGACGTGCCGATCGCCGAGCGCGAGCGGATCGCGGCGGCGCGCCGCCAGCTCATCGAGCGCGACCGGCCGGTCGAGACCTACCGCCGCATCGACCTCGACGAGGCGCTGGGCCTGCTGTCGCCGGAGCCCGAGCGGCGGCTCGTCGCGGTCTGAGAGCTCCCTCAGGCGGGCGTCGGCTGCGGCGTGGCCGGCGCCTCGGCGGGCGCGGCGGCCGCGGCCGGAGGGAGGCGCACGACGAAGCGCGCGCCGGGCTCGGCGTCCTCGAGCGTCACGGTGCCGCCGTGCGACTCGGCGACCGCGCGGACGATCGACAGCCCGAGGCCGGACGAGCTGCCGGTGTCGCCGTCGCCGCGCACGAAGCGCTCGAAGACGCGCTCGCGCAGCTCGTCGGGGACACCAGGGCCGTCGTCCTCGACGGTCAGCACGACCTCGCCCTCGCGGCGGCGCACGGCGGCGTGCACCCGCGAACCGGGCGGCGTGTGGCGGACCGCGTTCTCCATGAGGTTGAGCACCATGCGATGCAGCTCGTCGCGCGAGCCCTCGACGATCGCGGCCTGCGTCTCGACGGCGAGGTGGTGGTCTTGGGCCACGGGCCCGAGCTCGGCGGCGACGTCGACGAGCACCTGCCCGACGTCGGTCGGGGCACGCGGCAGCGTGCGCCTGGCGTCGGCGCGCGCGAGCAGCAGCAGATCGCCGACCAGCCGGCGCATGCGCTGCGACGAGCGCAGGGCCGAGCGCGCCGTCTCGCCCTGCTCGCCGTCGAGCACCTCGGCGAGCAGCTCCAGGTTGGCCAGGATGCTCGTGAGCGGCGTGCGCAGCTCATGCGAGGCGTCGGCGACGAACTGGCGCTGGCGCGCGAGGGCGTCCTCGGTCTCGGTGCGCGAGGACTCGAGCGCGTCGAGCATGTCCTGCAGGGTCCGCCCGAGCTCCGCGACCTCGTCGTCGGCGCGAGACCTGGGCAGCGCGCGCCCGGGGTCGCGTGTCTCGGCGATCTCGCGCGCGCCGGCGGTCAGGGCGGCGACCGGCGCCATCGCGCGGCGGCCGACGACGAGGCCGCCGAGCAGCGCGAGCATCGTCCCCGCGAGGACGCCGCCGCCGAGGAACAGCCGCACGCGCTTCACCGTGGCCTCGACGTCGGAGACCTTACGCCCGTACTGGACGATCAAGGGGACCACGATCGGGCTGCGGCGGACCGGCACGTTGCGCAGGCGGGTCTCGACCCGATAGCCCGACGTCTCCGCGGTGCGGGGGAGCAGGATGCCGAAGTTCGGGGCGCCCCTGGTCTGGTCGAGGATGCGCCCGTCGCGCTGGAGCACGCGGATGACCGCCGTGTTGGCGGCGGCGTAGACGTCGAGGTCCGGGCCGCGGAAGTCGAGATTCGTCGTCAGCGGCTCGCGGCGGAAGTTGAAGCGGTCGCTCAGGTCGTCGACCGCCGCGGCGAGCTGGTTGTTGAAGTCCGACCGCACCCGCGACGCGGTGACCTGCCCGATCACGACGGCGAACGCGCTCAGGATGACGAACGTCAGCGCCGCGGAGACGACCGCCAGCCGCCAGCGAATCGGGATCCGCTCGAGGACCTCAAGCACGCAGCACGTACCCCGCTCCGCGGATCGTGTGCAGGAGCCGGCTCTCGCCGCCGCCCTCGAGCTTGCGCCGCAGGTTGGAGATGAACACCTCGATCGTGTTCGTGGCGGCGAACGGGTCGTAGCCCCAGACCTCCTCGAGCAGGCGCTGGCGCGGGACGACGATGCGCTCGTTGCGCATGAGGTACTCGAGCAGCTCGAACTCCCGCTGGGTCAGCTCGATGATCCGCTCCCCGCGCCGGACCTCGTGCGTGTCCGGGTTCAGGGAGAGGTCCGCGACGACGAGCGAGGCGCTGCCGCGCGGCGGACGCCGGCGCAGGAGCGCGCGCAGCCGGGCGCGAAGCTCCTCGCGCTCGAACGGCTTGACGAGGTAGTCGTCGGCGCCGGAGTCCAGGCCCTCGACGCGCGACTCGACGGCGTCGCGGGCCGTGAGCATGAGGATCGGCACGTCGTCGGCGGCGCGCAGACGCCGCGCGACCTCGATGCCGTCGATCTTGGGCAGGCCGAGGTCCAGGATGACGAGGTCCGGGTGGTAGGCGGCGGCCTGGTCGAGCGCGGCCTGGCCGTCGGAGGCGATGCGCACGTCGTAGCCGTCCAGCCGCAGCGAGCGCTGGAGGACCTGGGCGATCTCGTCGTCGTCCTCGACGACGAGCACGCGGGGATCGCGGCCGGCACCGTTCATGTCCATCGCGAAGGGTACGGCCCGCGTTCAAGCGCGGATAAGGGTGAGCCGATCGAGGAGCCGCCGGGCGCGGTGCGAGCGGTGGGGGGATCCGCGTCGCGCGGCGCGAGGGATGGGGGAGGAGCTTCGCGCCCTGCTGCCAGTCCGCTTGGGGGGCGGCAAGCCGGCTGGCGACCCGGCGGCTCCACGATCTGTCGTTGCTCACTGCGCGTATCGGCGGCCCCGACCGGATCCCTTGACCGGGGCGTCCCCCGATCGGGTGATGCGCGGCGCGGAGTGGCGCGCCGGCGCTATTGCGCGGCGCCGGCCGGCAGCCCGCCCAGCTGCTCGAGCAGCCCGAGACGGTCGACGACGTTCCGGTGCTCGGTGATGCGCGCGTCGCGCACGCGGACGATGTCGATCAGCGCGATCTCGACCTGGCGGCCCGTGGGCGCGATGCCCAGGAACTCGCCGTCGTGCACGCCGCGGAAGCGCTTGCGGGTGAGGACGAGGTCGCCCTCGGCCACCTGCTCGTCGATCTCGCCGCGGAAGCCCGAGAACGCCGCGTGGAACAGGGTGGAACTGCTGCGGACGCCCCCCGGGCGCTCGTCGACGCCGGGCGGACGGCCGTGGTCGACGAAGTCCGGATCGATCAGGTCGGCTGGCGGCCTCATGCGCCCACGCCGTGCAGCCGACGTGCTGCATCAGCGCCGTGTAGTACGCGTCGGGCGCGTCCGGGGCGCTGAGGTCGCGCGCCCGGCGCGGCCGCGATCAGGCATGCGCGCGCGGCGTGGCCCGGCTGCTGACCGGTGCCGATGTCCGCGACCGCGACAGGCCGACGAGCAGCTCGGCCAGGCGCAGCGCGGAGGGCGGTCCGCTCACGGCCCGGCCGGCGGCGCGCGGTACAGGCGGACATTGCGATCCAGGCGCCCGCCCGCGTTGCCGTCCGGGCGGCCGCCCTGGGCGTCCAGGAACGCGAGCGCGCGCGCGGTGTCGGCGAGCGGGTCGGGCGCGGTGTCGAGCATCCAGGTGTCGATCATCGCGCCCCCGCCGCGGGTCTCGGCGACCCGGAGCATCCGCGCCTGCTGGGGGAAGTCGGCGAGCGCGCTCGTCGTGATGCGCCAGTAGCCGCCGGCGGCGGTGCGGCGGGGGGCGACCCGGTTGCGGTGGGTGTCGCCGGCGATCGCGGCGAGCACGCGCGGCTCGCGGTCGAGCAGGCGCCGGAGCCGCGCGCCGCGGTCGAGGCGCTCGAGCGGGTGGTGGGTGAAAACGAGCACCCAGCGGTCGCCGGCGCGGCGCAGCTCGCGGCGCAGGAACGCGACCTCCCTCGCGGTCACCACTCCGCCGGCGCCCTTGGTGCGCCGCACCGTGTCGAGCACGATCGCGCGCACGCGCGGACCGGCGTCGAAGACGTAGTCCAGGCGCGCGCCGGTGCCGGCCCGCAGGCCGGCCACCGCCTGGCGCGGCGTGAGCTGGCGGCGGGCCGAGTCGGCTGCGACGCGCGCGGTCCGGCCGGGCAGCCCGCCGTCGAGCAGGCGGTCGACGAGCGCGGCCGACAGCCCCGCCTCGCCGCGCGGGACCCGCAGCGCGGCGTCGGGCTCGACGAGCATGCGGTCGCCGCGCGCGAGCGCGTCGGTTCGCGCGGTCCGCGCCAGCTCTCCGGCGACGAGCAGGTCGTGGTTGCCCGCGACCGGGTACCAGGGCGCGCGCAGGCCGGCGGACCGGAACGGGCGCTGGGCGCGCGCGAGCAGCCCGGGCTCGCGCGGCGGATCGACGTCCGGGCGGTAGTAGGCGGGGGCGGGGGTGCTCGCGCGCTGGACGCCGGCGTAGCCCGGCGCGCCACTGTCGGGTCGCACGATCCCGCCGTCGAGGACGCGGCGCGCCTGGGCGAGCTCGTTGACCTGCGCGTTGTCGATCAGGTCGCCGTTGACGACGACCCCGTCGGGCCTGGCGGCGTCGATCGAGCGCACCGCGGCGCCCAGGACCTGGAGGGTGAGGGCCTCGTGGGGGCGGAACGTGGCCGAGAACGGCGGCCCGAGGCGGTCCAGGAACGCTGGGCGCGCCGGCGACTCCTCGTCGCGGACGTGGACGTCGGTGACCACGGCGATCGAGGCGAGCGAGCGCGCAGGCGCCGCGGCGGGGCCGAGCGCCGTGCGCGCGCGCAGCGGCTCGCCGGGGCCGCGCTCGAGCGTGCCGTCGCCGTCGG